>JANYBT010000158.1 GCA_025360645.1 Acidobacteriaceae bacterium
ACGAATGTTCTGAGCAACAACCTGCTTTCCCTGGCGGCGGTGTTGGCGGGCGTTGCCTTGGCTCGCGTGCTGTAGAATTCGGAGAGCAATGGCAGCCCAGGTCACAATCTATTTGAACGAAGCCGACCAGTGGCAGCGTCGGCCTCTCCACTTGGAGATGCTGCATTATTTGCGGGCACAGAACGTCTATGCGGCCACGGCCTTTCACGGAGTTGGCGGGTTCCTGGGACACCAGCGAGTGGAGACCGCGCACCTGGTGGAGGCGGGCGGCAAGCTGCCGGTGATCGTGATGTTCGTGGATAGTGACGAAAATGTGGACCGCCTGTTGCCTAGCCTGAAAGAGATGGCGCCCAATCATTTGATCGTGCGCGAGAACGTCGTCTTGGTGCAGGAGAGCATTGACTGACCGCAGCGCCATTCCGCTCGATGTTCTGGCCATTGCCGCGCACCGCGACGACGTGGAGCAGACTTGTGGCGGCACGCTCTTGAAAATGGCCCAGCGAGGCCACCGAACCGGGATTCTTGACCTGACGCAGGGCGAGTTGGGAACACGGGGCAGCGCGGCGGACCGGAAACGCGAAGCTGCGGAGGCGGCGCATATCTTGCAATCAGCCTGGCGTGGAGCGCTGGACATTCCCGATGGGCGAGTGGAGAACACTTGGGAGAACCGGCTGAAGGTGGCACAGGTAATCCGGGAACAGCGTCCGCGGGTGGTGATCTTGCCGTATTGGAAGGGGCGGCACCCCGACCACTACACTGCGTCCGTGCTGGGGTATGAGGCTTGTTTTCTGGCCGGGCTTACCAAACTGGAGGTCGGCTCTCAGCTTGCGGCCATCGGGGCTAGTCAAGCCGGCGCCGCAGAGAACCTCCCGCCACATCGGCCGTTCAAGATTGTTTATGCGACGTTGTATTACGATGTTCGGCCAACGTTTGTGGTGGATATCAGCGATCAGTTTGAGACAAGGCTGGCATCGTTGATGGCGTACAAAACGCAGTTTGCCGATCAGGAAGCCGGCAGCAGCATCTTTCCTGCCCACGCGGAAATTCGCTCGCGGGTGGAAGCCATGGCCCGATTCTACGGAATGATGGCCGGCGTCACCTACGGCGAGCCGTTCCTGCAGAAGGAAGTGGGGTTGGTGGAGGACTTGACAGCGATTCCGGTCAAGTCGATCTGAGCGTTCACCCAATCGGGCCACACCCCACCCGTTAGCGCTTCACTGCCACCGCCACTCCGTCTCGAATGGGCAAAATCGTCGTGAAGAATTCCGGCGAGGCGTACAGCGCGTGATTGAACTCGAGGATCGCCTTGGTCTCAGCGTCCGCCGCTGCCGGGTCGGCGACGCGCCCGCTCCAGAGCGTGTTATCTGTGATGAACAGGCCGCCTTTGCGCAGTCGCGGCACCGCCAGGCGGATGACGCGTGGGTAATCGTGCTTGTCGATGTCGTTGAAGATGATGTCGAACTCTTCTTTCTGTTCGGAGAGCAGTTCCAGCGCGTCGCCCACACGGACGGTGATGCGATCGCTGACGCCCGCCCTCTCGAAATAACCGCGCGCACGGTCGGCCTTCTTACGGTCGCCGTCGGTGTAAAACACTCGGCCTCCCTCACCCACTGCCCGCGCCCACCAGATGGTGGAGTAGCCGATGGCGGAGCCCATCTCGAACACGTTCCTGGCGCCGCTGATGAGGGCGAGTTGGTACAGCACGCGTGCCACCGCGGGTCCGACGATGGGGACCCGGTTGGCCGCCGCTTCCTCTTCCATCTCGCTGAGCACTTCGTCGCGGGCAGGTAGCAGCGAATATACGTAGTCTTCCACAGGTCCTACAGTGATGCCACCCATGCGCCAGTAAGCCAGTGTGTTGTGATCAGGCAAAGAGTCCCCCAAGGAATAAGAATTGGACTGCTGAAGACCAGCTCCGGCTACGAAATGGTCTGGCCGGGCGTCATTTCCACGACTTCAAATTCGGGTATCAGGTCCCGCAGTTGGCTGGGCGTGCCGGTCAGTACGGGGAACGTGCCAAAGTGCATTGGGACCACAGTCTTGACTTTGAGGAGCCTGCACGCATAGGCAGCCTCGCGGGGCGACATGGTGAAGTGGTCGCCGATGGGCAGCATGGCGATGTCGGGCGCGTACAAGTCATGGATGATGGCCATGTCGCCAAACACGTTGGTGTCGCCGGCGTGGTAGATCTTGACCCCATTGGAGAACTCAACAACATACCCGCAGGCTTCGCCGCCATAAACCATCTGGTCGCCGTCCTGAATACCGCAGGAGTGGTCGGCATGGACCATGGTGACCTTGATATCGCCGACGGTCTGGGTGCCACCTTTGTTCATCATGGAGGTATTGGCGACACCCTTCTTTTCAAGCCAATGGCACATCTCCGGGATGGCCACCAGGGTCGGCTTATGTTTCGTCGCGATTTCGACGGCGTCGCCAATATGGTCGCCGTGGCCGTGGGTGCAGAGCATGACGTCCACTTTGCGGACCTTCTTCTCTGCCGATGGGCACATGGGATTGCCCATCACCCAGGGATCGATATAAATGGTCTTGCCCGCGGGCGTCTCGATGCGAAATGTGGCGTGGCCGAGCCAGGTCAGTTGAATGCCCTTGAGTTCCATAAATGTGCCTCCAGTTGCCGAAAAAATGACAATATGACGCAACGGTCTGGTAGAACGTCACCCTCAAAGTCTATCGCACGGTTTAGCCCGGCTGCGGCATAATCAAAGAGATGACTGAACTGGCAACCAGACTCTCCCCTTTAACGGATTCCGCGCAAGAGTTCATTGATTCTGTAATGAAACTCGACCCGAAAACGGCCGTCTTTGATTGCGACGGCACCTTGTGGGCGGGGGATGCCGGCGAAAGCTTCTTCTGGTGGGAACTGGAACACGGCATGGTGTCAGATGCGGTGGTGCAGTGGGCACGGCGCCGCTATGCCAGCTACCGGGCCGGGAAGGTGTCGGAAGAGGTGATGTGCGGGGAGATGGTGACGCTCCATCGCGGCCTGGAAGAGAGCGTGGTGAAGGAAGCGGCGGCGCGATTTTTCGAGGCGAATCTGGCCGGCGGAATCTTTCCAGAAATGCGCGAGCTGATTCAGCGGCTGCAGGCGAACGGTTGCGAGGTCTGGGTGGTTTCCGCAAGCAACCGCTGGATCATCGAGTCGGCGATGCGGCATTTCGGAATCGCGCCGGAGCGCGTGCTGGCTTCAACCGTAGAAATCGATAGCGGAATCGTAACCGATCGGCTGGTGTGCGTCCCCTCGGGCGAAGGCAAGCCACGCGCCCTTCGTGCGGCGGGCAGCAAGACTTCGGATGTTGCCTTCGGCAATTCCCGCTTCGATGCCGAAATGCTGGCGATGGCAAGGCAGGGCTTCGCAGTCAACCCGAACCCTGACCTGGAGAGAATGGCGCGGGATGGAGGCTGGACGGTGTATTATCCGGTTTCACCCAAGCGTGGGGGATGAGGGAGACGACTCAGCAGGCTGTTGAGGGCGTCCAACGCCAAGTCAGCAGCGTGAGTGGAGGCTGGGGGGACGCCGCCGAGTGCATCCAATAGCTCCTGCTGGCGCAAGCTTCGCGCAGCGGCCACCGGCTTTCCCTTCACCAGCTCGGTAAGCGCACTGGCGCAGGCGATTGCCGGCACGCACCCCTTAGCGAGAAAGCGAATTTCGCTGATGACGCCACCGGCTATCTTGAGGGTGAGCTTGAGCACATCGCCGCAGGCGGGATTCTCAAGTTGCACTTCCGCGTCCGGGCTGGAAACTTCGCCAGTGTTTCGAGGATGCTGGAAGTGATCAAGGACTTGCTCGGAATACATAACGGCATTGTAAAGGGCATTGCATCAGTGGCGGGTGGAGCCGTTCTTCAGCCGGTTAAGCTCCCACCGCTTTAGGCCAGGCACGGTCGCGAAGCGCTCGGGGTGAATCGCAGCCGCCAGTGCGCGAAGGCCGCCGATCAACGTGGGAGCCGGAGTATTCAATAATTCATCGCTGATGCAGAACACCCGGCCTTGCTGAGCCGCCGTCATTCCGCTCCATCCTCGCTCAGCGACGATTTTCTCCAGCGGCACCCGGTCTCCCGCGCCACACCAAGCGGCAATCAGGACTTCGGGATCGAGCGCAAGCACGTCCGCCGGGCTCGTCTGCTGGCCTGGCTCGCACAGAAACTTTCCGCCTGCAGCTTCCACCAATTCCGCCACCCAGGCTTGGGACGCAATGATCGGCTTGCCCCATTCTTCACAAAAAACGCGCCGCCTACGCAAGCTGGCGGTCGCTTCGCGCATCGCTGTAATTTCCTGCTCCATGGTGTGGATGATTTCTTCTCCGCGCGCGCCGGCGCCAACCACTCCAGCGATGGCGGCGATGTCGGTATAGATGTCGGCCAGCGTTTTGGGGGCGAGACCCAGAAAGCGCGAACTTGCCTTGAGAATCTCGCCGACCGCCTTTTCCTGGTAGGGAACGGCGGCTATCACGAGGTCAGGCTTTGCAGACACGATTTCGACTGCATTCGCCGTCCAAGAGTCGTGCAGAATCAGCCGATCGCCATCGCGCACTTCCGGGACTACGTCCGCGCAATACTTGGTGCAGGCCACGACTCGTTCGAGTTCGCCCAATGCAGCTAGAATCACGGTTGCACTAGGCTGCAGGCTGACAATGCGCCGGACGGTATGCTGGGGAGCCACGGGTTTCAGTTTACATGGCGCTTTCAGTTCGACCGAGCCCACGAAGCAACCGAGAGAACCTGCGGTGGTCACGGAGGTGTGGCGGCGCGGGCACAGCTCCGTGCTACACTTTGGCCTTGCCCGACCAGCAATCAGTCACCGAGAAGCTGCAGCGGCGGCTTTTTGGCGTCATCGCGAGGACCTGCTTCTTCCTCTATGGGCACTTCCCTTTTCTCGGACCCCTGGACGCGTCGATTGCAATTATTGAGCGAGATGGGCTCCTGCTGGTGGTGAATCGCGCCGACGGGCGGGGGCTATGTTTTCCGGGAGGGCTGGCATTGCGCAAGGAAGATCCGCTGGAAACACTGCGGCGGGAGGTAGTGGAAGAGACTGGGCTCAAGATTGAGGCGGCCGAGTGGAGGCTGAAGTATTTCTCCAACAGCGACATTCCCTGCAATACCAACGTGTATGAAGTGGTAGTGAGCGGTGGGGAACGTGGCTCGTGGGAGGGGCTGCTGGAGTGGGTGACGCTGGAGGAACTGCAACAACGCCTTATAGTGCCCCAGCGGCCTGTGTTGGAGTACCTAGGCGGGCGCCACAGCGAGACGAGCCATTAGACCGGTCCGGGAACGATCTCCCTACGATCCCATTGTCTAAGCAATCGTACCGCCAACTATTGTCCCGTCCCGGATAATGCCACTTCCTGCGGAGACGAACCGGCGTTGTAGGTGAAGGTAAAAGCGCCGCTGACCGCACCGGTGGTCGCAGGATTGAATTGCACGCCCAGAGTGCAGGTGCTGTTGGCCGGCACCGATGCTCCGCACGGCAGAGAACCTCCGGTGACGGAGAGATACTGCCCACTGGCGGCCACACTGGTGATGGGCACCGCGGTCGTCTGATTGTTGCTGATGGTGATCACCTGAACCGCGCTGGTGGTTCCGACTGCGACGGTGCCAAAGCCCAGCGAAGCGGGGGAAAGAGTCACGGCCAATACTCCGGTACCGCTCAAGTTCACGATTTGCGTTCCCACGCTGGCTCCGGTCAAAGTCACGGTCAAGCCGCCAGTGATAGAACCAAACACCGCGGGAGTAAACGTGACGGTCACGGTACACTTCGCATTTGGGGCCAGCGTGCCGTTGCAGGAACCATTGCCAGTGTTGCTCACGGTATATTGCCCGGAGGCCGACACTCCGGTAAAGGTGATGGTGCTACCACTCACGTTCTTGATTGAGACCGTCTTGCTGGCACTGGTCGTGTTCAGCACAACGTTGCCAAAGTTCGCCGATGCCGGGGAGAAGGAAAGCGGCACGGTTCCTCCACCCGATCCGCTGCCCGAGAGGGCGCCAACCGCCGGAGATCCAGCTCCAGTGTAGGCCACGGTCACAGCGCCCTTAATCGTGCCGGTGTAGGTTGGGCTGAAGGTCACGGCCAGGTTACAGGTCGAGTTGGGAGCCAGGGTTGCGCCACAAGGATTCGAGGCCGCTGTCACCAGGCCGTAATCGCCACTCACCGAGATCGCCGGATTCATCGAAGAACTTTGATTATTGGTCAAAACCATGTTCTGTGACGGGCTGGTGGTCCCGACCGTGGTGAATCCGAAGGTGACAGTGGTCAGGGTCACGGGCACAAGTGCGTTTCCGGACAAAGCCGCTACGTGCGGGGAGCCGATTCCGGTGTCGTTAATGGTGATGGCACCGGAGATGGAAGCAATCACCGTGGGGGTGAAAGTCACGGTGATGCTACAACTGGCGGCGGGCGCGAGCACCACTCCTGCGCAGGAATCGGTCTCGCCGAAGTTTCCGCTCGCGGTCACAGAATTCACCGTCACGTTGGCCGCGCCGGAGTTGGTCACGGTCAAGTTCTGACCGGCGCTGGTGGTGTTCACCACTTGGTTGCCAAAGCTCAGCGCGCCCGGTGAAACGATGAGCGAGAGATTCGTTCCGGTCCCGCTCAGGCTCGCGGTTTGGGGGCTGTTGCCGGCGTTGTCAGTGACGGTCAGGGTGCCGCTGCGAGACCCGCTGGCGGACGGACTAAAACTCACATTGACGGTGCAAGTGCCACCCGCCGGTACCGTTCCGCAATTATTGGTCTGGCTGAAGTCCCTGCTGGCGGTCACCGCACTCACGCTCAAACTGGTAGTCATGCCATTGGTCAGGACCACGGCTTGGGGCGAACTCGTCGTACCCACTTGCTGAGTTCCGAAGCCGACGCTTCCGGTCGAGAGAGTGACCGAGGGAGCGGTGCAGGTCGGGTACTTGAAGGAAAGGATGCGCGTGCTCCAGGTCTTCACTCCATCGGTCTTGTAGTACTGGTTGCTGTACCAGAAAGTGCAATCGTCAATGGGATCCAGGCTGAGGCTGGTGTAGTCGCCCCAACGGTAATTGCCGGTGGTCTCGCTCCCCCCGCCGGTCAGGGCTATGACCTCAGGTTCCATCGTGCCCAAAGGATCCGATGCCAGCCGTCCGGTATACGCGACGGAAGGACGCATGGTGCCGCTGGAAAGGCTATAGCCGATGGCGATGTCGCCCGCTTGATCCATGGCCGCCGAGCCCATCCAGCGCCAATTGGAGTCTGGCGAAAAAGTTCCGGACTGATACACTACCGGCCCGGTTCCGGGGCTGCGGATCTCATACCAGCGGACTCCGGAGGGCGAGCCCACCGAGTGTGTCACCACCAGAGCCTCATGGCCATCACTGAAATGCCGATAGGCCAATCGGTACATCAAGCGGTCGGCCAGGGAGTCTATCTGTTGCGTCGTGTTCAGTTGAGGAACGCAAGCCCCGCCACTGCAGGCTGCGGTAAAGGCTGCCACTGGGATGTTCACTGGGCCGGTAAAGGTCGAATTGCCTGGGTTTTGGAAATCCGCATGGAACTGCCAAATATTCAGCGCGTTGGGCCCAAAGTTCATGAAATAGTTCGGAGAACCGGCGGGAGGAGCGACCGATCCATCCAAATCGCTGGGCAGTAGATTGATATAGGAGGAACTGGGCTGAAAACAGACCGCCGCAGCAGCAGCGCCGGTCAACATGGCATTGCGATCCAGGGCGCAGGCGGTGGCGATCACCGTGCCTCCCTGCAGTTGGTTGATGGACATGTAATAACCGTCGCTCCAGACTCCGAGTTTGGGATAGTCGGGAAATCCGGAGGTCAATTCGAACGCGTAACGGTTGTAGCTGCCGGTGGCGTCGGAAGTGGTGGAAACGGCCACGCACAGGTAGAACGGGCCGCCGATGGGGACGGCGTGCTGCGTCATGACCCAGCGGCCTGCCGCTTTGTCATACTGCACGACGGGGTCGCCGTTGTTCGTGCTCTGGCAAGAGCCGCCGAAGTTGCTCCACAAAGTGTTTCCGTTGACCGGCCCGTATTGCAAGGCTCCAGTGGTCTTGTTGTACACCGCGTACTGAGTGTTGACCCACTGCACCACCTGAGTGGCGCCGACTGCCACATTGGTATCGGAAACCGCCCACCCTTTGCTAGCGACGCCATCAAAACTCAGGCCGAGCGTGGGTTGGAGGCTCGACAACGAAGCGGCGTGGGAAAAACCGTTTTGCAGAACCGGATCGTTCTGCGGGGGCTGCGAAGCCAGTCGGGCCGAGCGAGGAGTCTCCGGCTTGACCTCAGCCTCGGACCGGTCGGGCTCGACCGCATCCTCGACTTCACCCTCCGCGGAAGAACTTATACCGGCGGGTGCGTAGTCACGAATCGGCTTCGAAGTATCGTGACCGATCGCACGCACCACTCGCGGCGCTGGGCGAACGGGGACTGCATTCGCCGTACCCGTCAATAGCGCGGCGATCCACAATACTCCAGCGGCGAAGGCAAAGCGGTTAGCAGAAAACAATCGCACCTCTTAGAAAAATAGACCCTTATCGCGGTGGCAGTTTCGCGGGGAGAACAGCGTCGTTCGAAACCTTGGGCCTCGAACAAGGATTTCCTTAATTCTGGCTGGTGGGAGGAGGAAAGTCAAGAAACATCGCAGGTTCGCAGTAGCCCGTTCGTGCCATGCCGCCGCTTTCCCAAAGGCTTCACGGGTTCAGGCGGCGCGTGCGGGAGGGGAACCCACCTTGGCGTTCAGCCGCCGCTGTTTCAGGCTGCGGTAGCGTTGCCAGAGAGGCAGGGGCAGGAAGGCGTACAAGTAGGGAATGGTCAAATCGTAACGCCTTAGCAGTTGGTATTTCACCTGGTCCGAGGCGAGTTCCCACCGGCTGGGCAGCTCCCCCGCGCCGGGGTCGGCGTATACCGGCCACGCTCCGCCGGTCTGCTTCCGCCAATGCGCCACGTAGCGTTGAATCTTGCGCTTGAGCTCCGGCGAAAGCACTTCGGGGCGGTTTTTCTCCACTTTCTTGATGTCGGCGCTCTTGACGTTGGTGTGGTGTTCCCCACCATAGATGGCGGAGCTATCGACGCCCTCCAGCGTGGACATGCGGGGGGCAAAAGGGATTCGCAGAAACTCGCAGATCTCCAGTACGGTACCCTGGGGATCACGCACTAGGTCGTTGTATTGCAGCTGATGGATGGCCGCGCCCGTTTGCACCAGTTTGTCCGCCTGCTGCTTCATGCTGAAATAGCCCAGCACGGCGCGCAGATCCATACCCGGGCGGGCAAACCAGGCGGACTTGCGCGCAGCATTGATAATGCTGCGGCAGACATCGGCTGGATCCCGCCAAATGACGATGAACTTCGCCTCGGGAAACCAGCGCGAAAGATCCTCCATGCAATCGAAGTAGCTGGGAGACTTGCAACCCCAGATGGTCGCCCCCTTGCGACGGGCAATTTGTTCGCAGACCGCGCGCTCAGCATCGGCGAGGTTGGAGATGTTGGCATCAATCTGCGAGTGATCCACGCGATGGCGGGTGAGCGCACCGTTCCACGCGTCCCACTTCTGCAGCCACGAGGCACTGCGGCGCGGAAATACGAAAAGTGAATGCAGGAGGGGCAGTTCCCCTTCGTACATCAGGGAAATTTGCGGATGCTGATTAAGCAGGGCATAAAGTAGCGAGGTTCCTGACCGCCACATACCCACCACGAACAGCGGGCCTGGCCTCATCGTCGAGTTGTCGGGAAGCGCTGCGGCTGGCACGATCGCCTGGGATCGACTGGTCATGTTCTCTGCACTCGCTGAAAGATGCCCATTAAGTTACGGTATGCCTCATCGGGGCCATAGGTAGTCTCCGCCAGCTGACGGCATCGAGCCCCCAAAGCCGCAGCGAGGTCCGGGTTCCCTGCCATTTGTTGAATGACCCGTACCAAGTCGGGGACACTGCCAGGCTCGAATAATAGGCCGCTGCGGCCGTCCTCCACAATGAAGGGGAGACCACCGATACGCGAGGCTAGTACCGGCTTTGCCGCGGAGTAGGCCTCGAGCACGACCACGGGGAAATTTTCATACCACTCCGAAGGGACAATGGTGCAAAGCGCGTTTCGCAGCAAGTTCCACTTTTCCTCGCCCGCCTTGAACCCGAGCATCTCGATGTTGGGGATGTTCCGGTCCCGAATGTAGGCACGAATTTCCTCTTCGAGAGGACCGGTGCCGATGATCTTCAGCGATACTTGGGGCACCTGCTCGAAGGCCTTCACCATGGTCCAGCAGCCTTTTTCCGCGGAAAGCCTGCCCAGGTAGAGCACATAGCCGACAGCGGTGGTGGGCTCGTCCGGTAACGGCGGCGCGTAGAGAAAGTTCGGACGAACAAAGAGTTTCTCTGCAGGCACTCCCGCCTCGCCCAGCTTGATCTTGAAAAACTCGGTGAGGCAGATGAATCCTGAGATCTTATTCATCATGCCCGCCAGCCGGTTCAGGCCGAGGGTCAAGCCATATAGACCACTGAAGAAGAGGCTGTCTTTGTAGCAGCGGTAGCGGATCGCATTCAGGTAGTTGCCGTCACGGCACTTTTCGCAGATCTTGCCTTGCGTGTAATAAAGCCCATTGGGGCAGAACGGGCGGAAGTTGTGCATCACCTGCACCGTGGGCACACCCAAGCTATGGAGCCGGTAAAATGCCGAAGGCGATAACAGGGGATATACGTTATGGGCGAAAGCAATGTCCGGCTTGAACTCCCTCACCGTTTGGGTCAACTTGCGCGCGGTCTGCCCGGAATATAGGGTTCGCGGAACAAAGGCGACCTTGTCGAGCAGGCCAAAGTTCTTGATCTCATCGTTGTGACGAGTGAACAAGCGAACCTCGTCGCCATGGTTTTCCAGAAGCTGCTGTTCCGCCTTGACGACGGAATCTTCCCCACCGAATTGTTGGTACCCGTTGTGAACGATCAGGACGCGCATCAGGCCTGATCGTACTTGGCCAGGCCCAGAAGCTGAAGCGTGATCCGGTAGAGGAACTTTGGATTGTTGATCAGATAGCGCTTCCACAGGCGTTTCGGGTCCTGCGCAATCCGGTGCACCCACTGCACGCCCAGGGCTTTGAGCCATTCCGGAGCGTCTTTGATCCGTCCGGTGTGAATGTCGAAGGCAGCACCGACACCCAGCATCACCTTGGCATCGAGCTTCCCGAGATATTGATCCATGAATTTCTCTTGCTTGGGGGTGCTAAGCCCGACCCATAAAAAATCGGGTTTCACCGCCGCCACCATCTTCACCAGCTCCGCATCCTCCTCAGCAGTGAGGGGACGGAACGGCGGACAGAAGGTGCCCACGACTTTGAGACCAGGATAGCGCTGGGTGAGGGCCTGCTTCAATTCATCAGCCACGCCCACATTGCCACCGTAAAAAAAGTGGGTGTATCCCTTTTGCGCGGAGATTTCGCAGAGCTTGAGCATCAGGTTGGGGCCGGTCAACTGACGCATCTGGTGGAACCCGCTCAGCCAGCCCACCCAGACGGTCGGACGACCGTCTGGAGTGGTCAGAAGAGAGTGGTTGATGATGCGCTTGAGGGTGGAATCCTGCTGCGATTCCATAATGCCATGGACGCCCGTAATGCAGACGTACGACTTTGATCCGTTGGCCGCCGCGGCCTCCAGGAGCGGAATCGCCCGTTCCATGGAGGTCGCGTGCACACCCACGCCCAAAATGTTGACCCGTCCGTCGAGGCAGGAAATGGTCATGACAGGATTCGTCGCAACCTAGCCTACGGTGACGGCTTGCGCAGCTTCTTTCTTCTTCAGCTCGCCTTCAATCCAGCGATAAGTGATGGCCAGACCATGGTCCAACGGAGTGGCCGGTTCCCAGCCCAGCGTTTTGCGCAGCAGGGTGTTGTCGCTGTTGCGTCCGCGCACGCCCTGGGGCTTGGTGAGATCGTGCCTTTTCTTGAGATCCTTGCCGGCGATATCGCAGATCATGTCCACCAGGTGGTTGATGCTGACCATCTCGTCGGTACCCAGGTTGAGGGGCTCGCGGAAATCCGAGACCATCAGGCGGATCAGCCCTTCCACGCAGTCATCCACGTACATGTAGGAACGGGTCTGATCGCCGTCACCCCAAATTTCTATCTCGCCGCCGTTCTTCGCGTTCGACACTTTGCGCGAGATGGCAGCCGGAGACTTCTCTTTTCCGCCATCATAGGTGCCCAGAGGGCCGTACACATTATGGAAACGCACGATGCGGGTTTCAAATTTGTAATCGTGATAATAGTAGCGGCACAACTCTTCGGCAAACAGCTTTTCCCATCCGTAGCCCGGTTCGGGATCCGCTGGGTACGCGTCTTCTTCTTTCAGAGGCGCCAAGTCGGCCACCTTCTGCTTATATTGGGCGTACACGCACGCGGACGAAGAGAACAGGAATTTCTTGACTTTGTTCTTGTAGCTGGCGTCGAGCATGTGTGCGTTGATCAGGATGTTGTTCTTGGAAATCTCAGCCAAAAAGGCGGTGATGTAACCGATGCCGCCCATGTCGGCGGCGAGGTTATAAACTTCATCGATGTCGCGCGTCGCGGTGTCACAGTTTTCTGTGAAGCGCAGGTCGAGGACCTGAAAGTCATCGGCGGGCGATTTTTCGTATTCGGTGTTCTTGATGTCTACGCCCCGGACCCAATGGCCGTCACGTTTGAGCCGCTTTACGAGATGGTGACCGATAAAGCCGCCCGCTCCCGTTACTAAAATCCGCTTCTTGTCTGCCATTTCCATGCACCCCTTTTAGGTAATTTCAGCTAGTGTCTTCTGTGCTTAATGTTTTGTTGTCTTCAGTTCTGCTTCTTGCCGCTCACTTCCATTAAAATCCCGAACCACATTTGGCCAGCCAAACGACTGCCTCCCACCATGAAATTGCAACCGCTGGCTTGGCTATGCTCCGAAGGGCCGGAAAAGCGAGAAGCGGGGGTCGGAGCAGGGGTGGCCGTGCCAACCGACTTTACCGTTCCCAACCAAGTGTACCCTGAGGAGGGGTTTCGGAACCAGCATTTTCTCAGGAACGCTTTCAGAATTCATGCAACTCGACATGCCCTCAACGAACCAGTCGGCCCCTATCTGCCTTCTTTCAGCGCCTGTAGCACTCCGTAGTACGCCGGCTTCTTGTCAAAATTGTCGTCAAACAAAAGCGGCTTGGCGTCGGTCAAATGCTTCCAGTCGGATGTACGCAACCAGGTGTACCGATCGCCCAAGCCCCAGGTAATGAAGCCGATGCAGTTCGAGTCCTTCAGGCACGCGTGCGCAATGTTGTAGAAAATTGTCTTCTGGTTTTCAAATCCATTGGGCCCACCGCCGTTGGGTCCCTGGTACACATCCATCTCAGTAACGTGGGTCTCGACCCCCAGTTTGCGGGCCTCATTCAGGAAATACTTGAATTCGTCGAGATAGTTGGGATGGAGTTCCTGGGCTTCCAAGTGCATCTCAATCCCGACCACGTCGATAGGCGCTCCTTTGGCTTTCAGGCTCTTCACCAGCGCGAAGAAAGCGTCGGCGCGCCCCTTGTCCACGCCCTCTTCTCCGAAGGTTTCGTTCAGCAGGAGCAATGCTTTGGGATTGGCTTCGCGGGCATACTGAAACGCTTTGACGATGTAGCCTTCCTCGCCCAGCACCTGTGCCCAGCAGCCGTTGTGCGTGGGGTTCATGGGTTCATTGACCACTTCCCACGAGTAGTAGGTGTCGCCGCCGTGACGAACCAGGGCCTGGATGTGCTCCTTCAGGATCTGCTCCAGGGCGCTGGCGGACCAGTTTCCGCATTGCGCGTTGTTGAAATTCAACCATGGCGCCGAGGTGGCGTTGCGATAGACCAGGCAGTGGCCCATCAGCTTCATATCATGCTGCTTGGCGAAACTCATGGCTTCGTCCATGGATCCGTAATTGAAGCGGCCGCGCTCGGGCTGGGTGAAGCGCTGAAACACGATGGAGACCGCGCTGTTGAAGTCTCGTCCCAGGACCTGCTTGTACTTGGGGTCTTCTTCCCAGAAATTGCCCTGGATGACAGCGCCAATGTGGAAATCCAACTTGTCAGCGTAATGGCGAAGGCTCTCGCCCTCTTTCTTGTCCGCGCCTGCCTTGTCTGCGCTTTTCTTCTGAGCAAGCGCGGGGACAAAAGCCAGCAGCAAGAACATTCCCCGCAAGATACGTTGCCATTCCATGTGCGTTAGGCCTGGAGTTGCGAAGCGGTTATGGCCGGAGCGCGGTCCGGGGACGCTTCGGAGCCTGCCGGATAGCCCACTCGGGTCAAGACCCTTCCGGCATACCGCTTTACCATCTCGATCTGCTCGGGAGTCAGTTTGTCGCGCCATCCCCCCATCGAGCCGCTGCGCACAAAACGCGCATCCTCACGGTCGGTGCGATGCTTCTTCAGAAGGGTTCCCTTCCCCATGACGGCGCCCGAGGCTTTGGCTTTCTCTTCCTTTTCCCGCATGGCCCCCAGCGAATTGTTGTCCACCGCTTGCTGGATCAGTTCAGGACTGACATCCACACCCAGGAAATGCAGCATTTCGGTCAATCCCGTCACTGTGTCTTTGCGCAAATCTTCGTAACGGACGACCAGGAGGTTGCCATTCTTCGCCAGCGGGCAATCCAGCCAGGATTCAATGTGCTCTTGCCAGGAACCAAAACGCGTGACCTTGCCCTGCAAGAACGATTCGAGGTATCCGTCAAAATCGCGGCCCTTGTCGAAGTAGCGCGAGAACCCCATTTCCTTATCACGAGCCCAGTTGGAGAACATGACATCTCGCAAGTCACGCATTAGGTAGATGGCTCGTTTGTATTCAGGGCGCCACATCTCGTGGGTCTTGATGAGGCGTCCGCCATTGGCCAGGACCGGCTTCATTTCACGGTGGGTACCCATCTCCGGAATGATCTGGTTGACGTTCAGGAAGCCGGCATTGTTTTTCGTGAAGATTTCCATCATCACGAAGCGAAGCCAGGTGTTGCCTGAGCGCTCGAAAGACGCCAGAAAAACGTCCTTGTCATTCAGACCGCGATGCTGCCACCAAGCCTTGGGGGCACGCAGGCGCGTGCGGGATGCGCGAAAACGCAGAGTCTTCAGAGTGTTCATCGTTTAGCCTTCACCTTGCAGAACTGGGGTTGCCACGAACGGCTGCTGCGACTTCTGGCGCAACAGGTAAAGAGAAATCACAAAGGCGGCGAAATTGGCAATGATGATGCTAGTCACCACACCCCACAACCCAAACCATTTGGTAGCGGGCACGCCGATCAATAGCGACAACGCACTGGCTACAACGCGAGCCCGAAACAGGGTATTGGGCGCTTCCATGGCGCGCAGGACGATGGCCGGACCGAATGCCGCCGCCCACATCGTAGTGCCCAACGCCACAAAGGGAAGTAAGTGGGACACCTCGATATATTTGCCACCGTACAGGACACGAAAAATCAACCCGCGGAGAGGCAACACCACGGCCCAATAAGCGACCGCGCCGCCGATAAATAACAATGTGATCTTCCGCACCAGCGTACCCGCGCTGGAAGGCCCCTGCTCGCGGTTGATGCGGGCCGCGTAGGGCAGGAACAAGAGGGACAGCGCCGTATAGGCTTGCTCCATGGGCAAGGAGAAGTTCATCAGGGCACGCAGCTGTCCTGCCTGCGCAATTCCTGAGAACGTTGTCACGACCGGGTAGTACATGTAGTACGGAATCCAAGTCACCACCGCCACCGCCAGCGCCCACCGCCCGTATTCCCAGTGTTTTCGCCAAGCCTCGCCCGGGGTCGGAGGGTTTTCGCGATCCGGCTTCAACGTGGCCCGGATTTGCAGCAAGAGGAACACACTCGTTCCGACAGCCCCGAGCGCCATCAACAGGTAGGCGCTGAAGGGGGAAATCAACGCCTTCTTGTAGGCGACATAGAGTCCGCCGGTCACCAGCACGCAATAGATGAAGGCGCCAACCGTGGCGCGGGCGGGGGCGAGTTCCATGTAAAACGCTCGCCGCACCAGCCAAAACAGCAAAATGCACGGGGCCGCGATCATGACCCCGGCCAGCGCTCCCGGCACTCCGGCGCCCGCACCGGCACGCCAGGCCCACAGCGCAGCCCCACCGAGGAAGACGCATCCGGCGACCGTCAACGCCAGATGGATCCACAATAGCGACTTCAAGTAACCGCGCAGCGAGCCGCGATAGGCGGAGCCGCTGAAGACCGCCATCGGCTCCAGCAGCAGCGAGTGATACAGAAACGACAGCAGCAGGAAGACCGAAAAGGCCAGAGCAAAGGCGCCATACTCCGACTGGCTCAGCCAGCGCCCTAACAAGATACTGATTAGAAAATTGGATCCGGAAATCAACGCCTGGTCCACGATGGCCAGGCCGCCCTTGGCCCCCAAACGCGCTACTTTGCCGTATTTAGGAGCTCCGGGCTGGGACGCGCCCGGCCTTGCGGAATCCGACTCGTTTTCAGAAACAGGTTGTGCGATGGTTACACTCATGAATTCAAAGTCTGCTTTCAGTCGCCTGCATGAGCCAGTTGTATTACCTCGGCGCACTGGTCCAGAGCATCGCGAAGCTCCTGCGCCAGGAGCCTTACCTGCGGTTCTTTCAACATACTGAGGTGATCTCCGCTGATTTCACGCAACTCCACTCCGGCGCGCGCCAACTCGTACCAGACACCGTAAGGGTCGTGCAGGCTGTCGAGGGACTTATCTCTCACCCGAAACAGCGTCACTTTGCCGCTGTAGGGCTCGATGACATACTGATTTGCGGCTATCGAACACGCCCGCCGGATATCGAGCAGATGTTGCGGCAAGAACCGTTGCCGCAGGCGCTTGCGGAACGTCTTGCGATAGTCGTTGGCTTTGTTCAGGAAGAACGAAATTCGCTCGGCCAGGGGCAACTGCATGGCTTGCTTCAGCTTTTCCGAGCGAGACTGCTCCTTGACCGGATAAGTGTCAAACAGCGCGAGCATCTCCACCCGCTCCCCCTGCCGCGAGAGCCGCTGCGCCATCTCGTAGGCTACGAATCCGCCGAAGGAGTAACCGCCGATGCGATACGGCCCCTCGGGCTGCTGCTTGCGGAGTTCCTGCAAGTACAGCTCGGCCATGGCCTCAACCGTCTTAAGCGGCGGAGTCTTGCCGTCGAGCCCCTGCGGCTGAAAAGCATAGAACGGCTGGTCCGAGCCCAAGTGACGCACCAGGTCGCGGAATCCCACCACATTGCCTCCAACTCCATGGACGCAAAAAAAAGCGCCCCGCGATCCCTGCGGCTGCATCACTACCAACGAGGACCACGGGGAAGCGGCGTCGTGGGTATCCAGGCGTTCGGCGAGTTGCTCGATGGTCGGCGCTTGCAGCAGCGCAGCCAAAGGCAATCGCTTGCCGAATGCCAATTCAATCCGGTGCATCAAACGCGCCGCCAGCAATGAGTGTCCGCCCAGCTCAAAGAAGTTGTGCCGCACACCGAGAGGCCGACGATCCAGCACATCTTCCCATATGCCCGCCAGTTTTCTTTGGACGGCAGTGGATGGCGCCACAAACTCTTCTTCTTGGGCATAGTCCGCCGGCGCAGGTTCTGGCAGGGCGCGTTTGTCCACTTTACCGTTTGGCGTCTTCGGCATGTTTTCCAAAAGAACAAACGCCGCCGGCACCATGTACTCGGGTAAACGATGCTTCAGATAGACCCGCAGGTCGGTGGCGGACGGAGCCTGTTCGCCGAACGGAATCACATAGGCGACCACGTTCTTGTCTCCGGCATGGTTCTGACGAGCGACCACAACTGCATCGCCCACGCCAGCATGGGCGGAAAGCACGGTCTCGATCTCACCCAGCTCCACACGATATCCGCGAATTTTGACTTGATCATCCGAACGGCCGAGAAACTCGATATTGCCATCGGGCAAATAGCGGGCTAAGTCCCCGGTGCGATACAGACGATCCCCCGGTACCTGGCTGAACGGGTCAGGAATGAATTTCTCCGCCGTCAGTTCGGGCCGGTTGAGGTAGCCGCGCGCCAATCCCACTCCGCCAATGTGCAACTCGCCCGGCACCCCCACTGGAACTGGTCTGCCGGTGGGGTCCAGAAGATGCACGCGCGTGTTCGAAATGGCCCGACCGATCGGAAGCACTTCGGGGATGGGAGCGTCGGCGTCCGGCTCATACGACGTCACGATCACGCTGGTTTCGGTAGGTCCGTAAGTGTTGATCCAGCGTACCCGAGTGCCCACGGTTTTTCGCCATGCCGAAAGCGAGGCAGCCGAAGCCTTCTCTCCGCCCACGATGATCATCCGCAGGTCGTCGGGGACCGCCAAACCCGATTCCGACACGCCTCGCGCCAGCTCGTGGAAAAAAGCGGTGGGGAAATTGAACACCGTCAAGCGCTGCTCCCGCGCGAATTCCAGGAACTCTTCGGCCGCCAGCGATGCCGTCACTTCGCGCAACACCAGCGTCGCACCCGAAATCAGTGTGGGGAAAATCTCTTCGATGGCGATGTCAAACGAGATGGAGGAAAACTGCAGCACCCGGTCGGTCGCGGTAATCCCGTACAACTCTGACACCGTCCAGTTGTGGTTCACCAGCCCGCGATGCTCCAACAGCACGCCGCGAGGCTTGCCGGTAGAACCGGAAGTGTAGATCACATAGGCCAGATTGCGAGGCGTAATCGCGGATACGGGATTGGCTGTGCTGTGCGAGGAAAACACTTTCCAGTCGGGATCGACATGCACCACTTCCTGGCCACCGAAAGCGGAATCGGGAAGCAACTCCGGTTGCGTCAATACCAGTTTGGTCTGCGAGTCTTCCAGAATGTAGGCCAAACGCTCCGGAGGATAGTTCGGATCGAGCGGAACGCAAGCGCCACCGGCTTTCAGCACTGCCAGCAAGGTGGCTGGCAGTTCAAACGAGCGGTCCAGGCAAATGCCAACCCGAGTCTCCGTTCCCACCCCATGTTTCTTCAGAAAGTGGGCCAACTGGTTGGCTCGCTGGTTTAGCTCGCGATAGGTAAGAAAGTGCCCATTCAGTTCCACTGCGCGAGCGTCGGGAGTGCGTTCCACCTGCGCCTCGAACAACTGATGCATGCAACTCTGCGAGGGATATGCCTTTTCGGTCTGATTCCAGGCCGCCAGTTGCCGTTGCTCTTCCTCGCGCATCATGGGCAACGCGGAGAGCTTTTGCGTTGGATCTGCCGCGATCGCCGTCAGCAAACTCTCGAGATGCCCTGACATGCGCTTGATAGTGGAAGGATCAAACAAATCGGTGGCATAGACGAACCGGCCAAACAGACCATCCGGTCGTGCGTCCGCTTCAAGGTCAAGATCAAATTTCGCCGTGCCCAGTTCCAAATCAAGTTGGTTCAAGTCCCAGCCGCGCTCCACCGGTGGCATCGGGGGCACCAGCGAGAATAGGGCCTGAAACACCGGGTTGCGGCTGGAATCGCGCGGAATGCCCAAGTCCCCAACCATTTGCTCAAACGGGAGTGAATCGTGGGACAACGCTCCCAGAGTCGCCTCCCGAGCATGCGCCAGAAAGTCGCGGAAAGTGGGATCGCCCGCAAGATTTAAGCGCAATGCCAGCGGATTCTGAAAGCAACCTAGCAACGCTTCCAGCTCCGACCGCTTTCGGCCGGAAGCCACGGTTCCAATCACCAGATCGTCCTGCCGACTGTAGCGCGACAGCAACAGCGCAAAGCCAGCCAGCAAGATGGTGAACAGAGTCGTGTTTTCGTGGCGGCTAAGCTTCTGCAGCTTGGCTGACAGACTGGCTGGGAAGGCGAATTGATGCATTCCCCCGCGGAAACTCTGCACCGCGGGACGGGGCCGGTCCGTAGCCAATTCCAAGACTGGCAGACCCCGCAGTCGCTCCGCCCAATAGGTCTTGAGCTCAGCCCGCTGGGTCAGGCTGACCGAGCGATGCTGCCAAGCGGCGAAGTCGGAGTACTGGAACGCCAACTCGGGAAGCGGGGAGGGCTTTCGAACGAGAAAAGCGTTGTAGATAGCAATCAGTTCAGGCAGGAAGACTCGATAGATGGAAAAACCATCGAAGATGACATGATGCAGAAACAGATACAGCCGGTATTGCTCGTCCTCCATGCGAAGCAGCAACACGCGCAGCGGGGGCTTCCGGTCTAGATCATAGGGCTGCACCGCGCGCTCCCGCGCCAGCTGCATTGCCCGCTCCACGCGCTGTGGTTCGGCGATCCCGCGCAAATCAATCTCCTCGATTTCCGGTTCAAAGCTGGGCAGAACTTGCTGCACCGGTTGGTCGTTCACCAGCGGGAAGATGGTGCGCCAGGCTTCATGGCGGCGCACAATCTCATTTAGGCTGCGGCGCAGCACGTCCACCTGCAACGGCCCGTTGCGATAGACGGCAACGAATTCGTTGTACATTTCCGGCGCCAACTGGCTGTGCAGCCAGATTTGCTCTTGTGCGAATGAGAGCGGTGCGGGGCTAGTCTCGTGTCTCCGCGTGATAGCAGGCGGAGCCTGGGACGCATTGGTCATCCGTCCCCGCAGGTATTTCTGAATCAGTTCCTGCTTCCTGGCGACACTCGTTCCTTCGTGAGACTCCTTGCGGGTCGAGGCGACCTCCACAGGGGTTTCGTTGTATGCCTCTCTTACCCCGCCATTGCCGCCGTCATTCTCACGGAATGTTACTTTGAGCGACTCCAGTCCACGCAGTCCCAGGTTCGTCCGCCACACCAGCTTCTGCGGAACCATGCTGATCTTGGGGATGCGGCCCAGCAGTGCCTCAAAGGCTAACTGCCCTTCAATCCTTGCCAAGGGCGCGCCAAAGCAATAGTGCGCCGCATAGCCGAATGCCATGTGACGATTGTCCTGGCGCTCGATGTCAAAGCGGTCGGGGTGGGGAAAACGTGCGGGGTCGCGGTTCGCCGCCGCCATCACCGCAATCACTGCCTGACGCTTCCCAATCTTCTTGCCACCCAGCTCGCGGTCTGACGGGCACAAACGCGCCGTGTGCTGGCTTGGACTTTCATAGCGCAGCATTTCCTCCACTGCGGAAGGAATCAGATGGAGATTGTTTCTCAGCTTATCCATCTGCTCGGGGTTGTGGAGCAGGGTCAGCAAGCCGTTTCCAATCAAGTTGGTGGTGGTTTCCATCCCGCCCACCATAGTGACGATGCAGTTGGTCACCACTTCGTCTTCGGTAAAGCGGTCCCCATCCACTTCCGCAGTCATCAACGAGTGGATCAGGCCCTCGCGGGGACGCTCCTTAATCTCGCGCACCACGTCGCGAAAGTAGGCCGTCATCTCGTCCACGGCTTTCAGGACGCGAGGATAGCGCTCAGGGTTATGCTGGAAATTGCCCAGCATCTCGGCAAAATCAGTGGACCAACGCCGCAGTTGGTGCCGGTCGGCCACCGGAACCCCCAGCATTTCGCAGGTGACGATCGCAGGCAGGGGCTCGCCCAAATCCTGGATGGTTTCCATCTCCCCCTTGGCTTCCACCTTGTCGATCAAGTCGCGAACAATGTCTTTGATGTGCCCGCGCAAGACCTCGACCCGTCCAGGAGTGAAGGCCTTCGCGGCCAGGCTGCGCAGCCTGGTGTGCGCCGGCGCGTCCATGAACAGCATCATTTGCACCATCACGCGCGCAATCGGACTCAGAGCACCCAGACCCATAGCGTCGAGTTGTTCCGGCGTGGGGGTGCGATCGGCGGAATAGTCCAGCAGGACTTCCATCACGTCGGCATAGCGGGTGACCACCCAGGCGTGCAGGAAAGGATCCCAGTGCACAGGATCTTCGTCGCGCAAGCGGCGGAACAGCGGATAGGGATTCGCCAGTATCTCAGGGTCCAGCAGATGGTACAGACTGAGCGCCGTATCGCGGTTGTCAAGGCGGGATGCTGAGGGTTGTTCGGGCACTAGCGGCCGGTGCCTCCTGCCACTTCTTCTTCGCTGGCAGATTCGATCTTGGCCAGAATCAGCTTCTCGATTTGCTCGGCCATCTCAGAGATGCGGGGATGGTCAAACAACTTCAGCAGAGACATTTCCACTCCAAAACTCTCGCTGACCCGCGCGATCAACTGCGTACCCAGCAGCGAATGGCCTCCGAGCAGGAAAAAGTTGTCGTTCACACCCACCCGGGGCAGTCCCAGCAGCGGGCCCACAATTTGTACCAGTTGCTCTTCCACGGGGGTGTGGGGCGCGACGTACTCTTCCCGATGCAGGCTCGACTCCAGGTCCGGCTCGGGCAATGCTCCCCGGTCCAGCTTGCCCTGCGGAGTGGTAGGAAGAGCGGGCACATTCATAAAGAACGAGGGGATCATGTATTCCGGCAGACGGGAGAGCAGAAATTCTCGGAAGTCCGCTGCCGTGGCAGGAACATCAGAGCGCAGAACCACATAAGCGGCCAAGCGCTTCTCGCCGTGATCGTCGTCGCGGCCAATCGCCACGCAATCTCGCACTGCGGGATGCGTTGCCAGAACTTTGGCGACTTCCAGCGGTTCTACGCGATAGCCGCGAATCTTGACTTGGTCGTCCGCCCGTCCCAAAAACGCGATTTCGCCGCTGGGCAAGAGCTTCGCCAAATCTCCCGTGCGGTACAGGCGAGCTCCCGGTTGCTTTGAGAACGGGTCTGACACAAAGCATTGCGCGGTCAGGTCCGGGCGATGGCGATAGCCACGCGCCACGCTGGGGCCGCCCACAAACAGTTCGCCCGCTTCACCAGGAGGAACCGGCTTCATCTGTTCGTTGAGCAAATACACCACTGTGTTGTCGATGGGACGTCCGATCGACGGAAGTCCGGCGCGCACTCCCGCCGGGACAACTCCGGAGGTCGTCACCACCGTGCATTCGGTGGGGCCGTAATTGTTCACCAGAACAAAGGGGAGGGTGGGGGAGGGATACTTGGTCAACACATCGGCGCCAGTCAGCAGATAGCGCAGCGCACTGTCACGAGGCCAGCTCATTTGAATCATCTGCTCAGCCACTTGGGTGGCGAGGAAGCTGATGGTGATGCGCTGCGACACCAGCCAGTCGCGTAATTGGGAGGACGAGTTACGCACATCGTCCGTGGTCAGGTGAAGGCTCGCGCCCGCGCACAGATAGGGCCAGATCTCCCAGACCGCGGCCTCGAAACCCAGGGTGGACAACGATGTTGCCCGATCCTCCGCAGTCACCTGAAACGCACGCAGATGCCAGCGCACAAGGTTCATCAGTCCACGATGCGTCAGTTCCACTCCCTTGGGTTCCCCGGTGGATCCCGAGGTGTAGATTACATAGGCAAGTTGGTCGGGAGCAATGGTAATGGCAGGAGTCTGGTCGCTGTAGGCGCCAATCGCCGCGTGATCGCGGCCGACGTCCAGCAGCGAACAGTCCTGCGGAAGCGAGAGTCCGGGCAAGTGGCCGGCCGTGATGACCACCGTCGCCCCTGAATCTTGTAGCATGAAATTCAACCGCTCCAGGGGTTGGGCGCGATCGAGCGGAAGGTACGCAGCGCCCGCCTTCATCACTGCCAGCGCGCTGACGACCAACTTGGGAGAACGGTCCAGATAGAGACCGACCACGTTCTCCGAACCGACCCCTACCGACCGAAGATAGTTTGCCAGCCGGTTGGCCTTGCTTTCCAATTCACCGTAATGCAGGCGCTCCTCGCCGGAGCACACCGCGAGTGCCCCTGGCGCTTTTGCCGCTGCGGCGGCAAAAGCTCCGGGAACATGCACTTCGGCCCCAACCGGAGCCGGATGGCCCAAGCTGGATGGCACATTGGTTAACGCATCTTTCATTGTTTTCCTGACGGAAATTTGGGGGTGGCTATGCAGCTCCTGAACCCTTCAAAACGGCGGGGACCGTCTTGAGCAGGATTTCAAAATCCAACCACAACGACCAATTACGTACGTATTGCAGATCCAGCTCCATCCATTTCTCGAATGGTATGGAACTACGACCCATCACTTGCCACAGGCAGGTAATTCCGGGACGAACGCTGAAACGGCGCCGCTGCCAATCCTGGCCCAGGCTGTTAAAGAGCTCGTAATCGCGCACTTGCAGAGGACGCGGCCCCACCAGGCTCATGTCGCCCTTCAGCACGTTAATCAGTTGGGGCAATTCGTCAATGCTGGTCTTGCGCAGAAAGGCGCCCACTGCGGTGATACGCGGATCCTTGGTAATCTTGAACACCGGGCCGCTCACTTCGTTCAGATGTTCCAGATCCTTGAGCCGCTTCTCTGCGTCCACCACCATGGTGCGAAACTTGTAGATGTGGAACATCCGCTTGTTCAGGCCCAAGCGCTTTTGCACGAAAAACACCGGCCCCGGCGCGGTCAGCTTGATGATGATGGCAGTCAGGATCAGTACCGGCGACAACACC
Source organism: Acidobacteriaceae bacterium (assembly GCA_025360645.1). Taxonomy (GTDB): domain Bacteria; phylum Acidobacteriota; class Terriglobia; order Terriglobales; family Acidobacteriaceae; genus JANYBT01. The sequence continues at coordinate 24,289 of JANYBT010000158.1, forward strand.
AGGATGGCGCTGGACGACAGTACTACGTCAATGACACGCTTCACCATTAAGGCCCAGCCGTCAGTCACTGTACTCTCGTGGCTCACTAGGCTGTAGCCCTCGACCTCATGGGACCGCTGCGTCGCCTCTTTCAGATCAAACAAATTGGGCAAGTAGCGCAGGATGATTCCCTGCTGTTCGCAGTTCCATGCAATTTGCGAGGCCAGGCTGTGGAAGGAGCGGATCGGCAGCCCGACCACAACCTCATCCACCACGTTCAAGCGCAAATACTTCGCCAGCCCGTCTAAATCGCAGACCAGTGGATACGGGCTCTTATCAAACTCCGTAAGCCCCGGCCACGCTTCATCCGCAAATCCCAGCAGGCGATAGCCCAACTCCGAATGCCTCTCCAGGTGATGCACGAAGTTGACGGCGCGGGGATTGGTTCCCACGATGATCACGTTGCGCGAGTTGCGTCCATGCCGTCGCAGATAAGCCAGCAGGCTGCGAATGAACATGCGCGAACTCAGGGCCAGCACGCTGCTAAATGCCCAGAACAAAAACAGAAATTCCCGGTTGATCATCCACACATGGCCGCTGGCTCCCGCCGCAGCCAGCACCAGAGTTCCTAGTGTAGTTGCCTTCAGAATGTCGAAGACTTCCGCCGTTCGGGTGGACAAGCGCCGCGAAGCATACAGCCCGCAGGCATTAAATAACACATGCCAGATGAGCGGAAATATCAGAAACAGCAACATGACGCCCAGCCGCACCCGCATCGAGAAAAACTGCGACGGGCTGATGATCCCTATCTTGTGAAAGATGGGACGCGCGGCGAGCACGAAAGAAACCGCCATCAGCAACAGATCGAATAATCGAAGTCCGCTGGAAAGCGTCTTCCGGCTAAGAAACCCCATGGGAAATCCCCCTTAGTTCTGCTACATCTGTGAAGTGATGCATATTTAAACTGCTGTATTCGGGGAGGTAGGGTGCCTGCGGCTTCTGCGGAAAGCCAAACCCTATTTTTGCATCTCTCGCTGCGCGGTCTCTGTGCTCATGCCGAGTCGACGGACTTAGATTTTACTTCTTTTTTGCCTGTACAAGCTTCTCAATCGCGTCCACGGTCTGCAAATTGTCGTGGGTGATTTCTTCATCGCCAATTCGGACTTTGAAAGTTTCTTCCAGAAACGCTACCAGGCGGAAGATGCCGAGAGAATCGATAATGCCACTCGACATCAGCGGTTCTTCGTCGGTGATCTGGTTCACCCCCTTGGGCTTGGCGAAGTCTTCGAGCACGAATTCGCGGATCTTGTCTTTGCTGCTGGTGGTTGCGCTAACGGGTTCGGTCATGTTTGCTTGCATTCCTTTGCTCTTATTTTCCTCGATTAGGACGCACTTTGCGTTACGGCCTTGGCCCCCTGGGCCAGCTTGACGCGATCCAGTTTGCCCGTCGAAGTCTTGGGCAACACTTCGTAAAACTCGATGCTCTCCGGGATCATGTATTTGGGCACCAGAGTGGAGCAGTACTGCTGCAGATCGACCATCTTCAGAGAGCCCGGCTGGTGCAACGATACGAAGGCCTTCAGACGGTTTCCGATCACTTCATCGGGAATCGCTACCACTGCCGCCTCCTGCACTCCCTCGTGGCTCAACAACGCCGTCTCGATCTCGCCCAGTTCGATCCGGTATCCCCGGCTTTTGATTTGATTATCGCGCCGTCCAGCAAAGTAGTAATACCCGTCCGGTGCCAGCGTTACCAGATCCCCGGTGCGATAAGCTTTCTCCTTGAAATGCTCCTGAAAAACATTCGGCACGCACATCTTCCGCGTCTTCTCCGGGTCGGCCCAGTAGCCGTAGGTCACCGACGGGCCGCGTACATAAAGTTCGCCTTGTTGCCCTTCCCCAAGCAGCTTGCCGTCTTCGTTGACCACGAAGCATTCCGTATTGGCGCAGGCCGCGCCGATTGGCAGGTTGTCCAAACTCTCCAGCCGTTCCCGTTCCACTTTGTAGTAAGTGCAGACGTTGGTCTCGGTGGGCCCGTAAAGATTGTAGAGTTCCACGTCCGGCGCCAGTGCGGCCAGTTGCCGCAAATATTTCATGGGGAACACTTCGCCCGCAAACAAAAGAATGCGAAGGCTGCGCAGCTTCTCCACCGTGAGCCGCGCATGCAGCACCATCAAGGTCAGCGCCGAGGGCACCGAGTACCAGATCGTGATCTGGTTGTCTTCGATAAACTTGGCCTGGGTGGTGGGGAACAGGGCAATGTCCTCGGTGACCATGTACAGGGTCGCGCCCGCCTCCAGCGTATTGTAAACGTCAAACACAGACAGATCGAAATGCAATGGAGCGTGGTTGGAAAGTCTGTCTTCGCTGCGGACCTGAAATTCCTCCGCGCACCACTCCACAAAAGTGAGGGCATTCTGATGCGACAGCATCACCCCCTTGGGACGTCCTGTCGACCCCGACGTGTACAGGATGTACGCCAGGTCGGTTTCCGTGAGCGTGACCTTGGGAGCCGCGGTAGGTTGTTCGTTCAAAGCTGCCCACGCCACGATCCCCGCCGCGGCATCAGCCTCGGTTCCATCCACCAACAGGCAAACATCCATCTGCCCCAAGGTCTCCGCCGACAAGACCATGCGCTTCTCGCGGCTGGTGATGAGCACCCGGACACCGCAATTGCTGATAATGTACCCCGCCCGCTCCGCCGGCATGAGCGGATCGATGGGCACGTACACCCCACCGGCCTTCAGCACGCCCAGCATGCTGACTAGCGAATCCACGCATTTGGGAAAGAAAAGCCCGACCCGCTCCCCTTTTTTCAGACCCCACTGCTGCAGCAGGTGAGCGAGCTGGCTGGACTTATCTTCGAGTTCCCGGTACGTGAGGCTCTGCTGACGAGCGACGACCGCAATCTTATCTGGATGCGCTCTGGCGCTCCGGCTCAGCAGTTGTTGTAGTAGGTATGCCATGTCCCCTAACCATCAATCAGATTGTAAAACCTGTTTGTTGCACCTTGATGAACCGCGGTCGCGTCCTTACACGCCGAGCAACCCCGCAATGATTACGCGCTGAATTTCCGAGGTCCCCGAATAGATGGTTCCCGACACTGCATCCCGCAGTTCGCGTTCCAATTGGTACTCGGTCATGTAGCCGTACCCGCCATGCAATTGAATGGCGTCCAGACAGCTTTGTACGCAAGCCTCCGCGACATAAAGCTTCGCGATGGAAGCTTCGCGCAACGGGTGCCGTCCCTGGCTCTTCAACCAGGCGGCCTTGTACAGCAGCAGCCGTCCGGTTTCCAGCCGCACATCCATGTCGGCAATTTTGTTGGCGATGGCAGAAAACTTGCCGATGGCCTGCCCAAACTGCTTGCGTTCCCGGGCGTACTTCACGCAGGTCTCCAGCAAACGCTGCATCGCGCCCAAGTGACTGGCCAGAATGCAGATCCGCTCCCACTCCATCGATGCGGTAAAAATGGCCGACCCGCCGCCTTCCTTGCCGAGCAGGTTCTCCACCGGAACTTCGCAGTCCTGGAACGAAAGCTCAGCCATGGGCGAGGTGCGCAACCCCATCTTGTGCAACTTGCGGCTCACCGAAAAACCCGGAGTGCCCTTGTCCACGATGAATGCGCTTACCCCCGCCGCCCCTTTGGCCGGATCAAGGTTGGCAAAAACGATCACCATGTCCGCGTTCTGCGCGTTGGTAATGAACGTCTTCGAGCCATTGATGATGTAACGGTCGCCTTTTTTCTGGGCCCGCGACAACATGCTATAGGCATCCGAACCTGACATCGGCTCGGTCATGGCGTGGACGCCGACGAACTCTCCACTCACCAGCTTCGGCAGATATTTACGTTTCTGGGCCTCGGTACCGAAAGACCAGATCGGAATCTCCGAACTCCACATGTGGGCGTTGATGGAAAACATCAGGCCGTTGTCGTGGCATCCGTAGCCCAGCGCTTCCAGGGCGCAGACTGTGGTTAAGGTGTCCGCTCCGCCGCCTCCGTATTCCACCGGAATCGGCAAGCCTTGAATCCCAAACTGCGCGCATTTCTTCCAGCCATCCCAGGAAAACTTTTCGTTATGATCGTTTTCGATCATGTCCTCTTTGAGCTCTTCGCGAGCAAACCGTAACACTTCTTTGCGAAAAGCCTGCTGCTCATCGGTCCAAGCGAAATCCAAGGTCTTCTTCTCCTCTTTCGGTTCGGCCCATCCTCGGGCTTGGTTCGGGGGAATGGTTTAAGGGGCGGTGGTAATTCTGCGAAACTTCTTGGGACGGCCTCCCGGAAGCTTGATGCGGGCCGGCACTCCCAGAATGGTTGTGTTGTCGGACACATCGGTCAACACCAGACTGTTGGCCACAATCACAACGTTGTTTCCAATCCGCGTGTCTCCAATCACCTTCGCGCCGGCGCCGAAATAAACGTCATTTCCAATGCCACGGCTTCCCGCCGCGATTAGCACGCCCATTTGCACCGTACAATTCGAGCCGATTGTGGTCGCGCCGATGTTGATGCCAAACAGCGTATGCACCACCAGCCCGGGACCAATCTCCGCCCGGTCTTCGATGTGCACGCTGGTCAGCAGTTCGCTCCAGCGTTGCAGCACCTTGGCCGCGATGCGCAACAACTGCCGCACCACTGGAATTTTGACCCCAAGTGTCCAATGTCCAAACCGGTAAGTGACCACCGGTAACAGAGAGAGTCGAAGCAACGCCTTCAACTTCTGCCCCAAACTGGGTTCAGTTCCATCCGGATGGCTGTCGTGCAGAGATTGGATAATGTCTTGATTCAGGTTCTTAAACATGCCAGGCTAAAGCTTCCGGTACACAGATTCTGGAATCGGGAACGTCCGCTGGTTCAGCACCGCACCCAGAATCCGTACCCCCGCCTCGTTCAGTTCCTGCACCGCTTGCCGGGCGGTCTCGCGCCGCGAGGAATGCGCTTTCAACACCAGCACCAGACCTTCCCCCGCACGCGCCAGAGACACCACATCGGCGCCGCCATTCACCGGCGGCGCATCCACCAGAACATACGAAAATTCCCGTCGCAGATCGGCCAATCGCCACCGCAGCGCATCCGCGTTTACGCTTTCCACCGCCGCACCGGCAGTCAGTACCGATAGGTTTGCACGCTCCAACGACGTGGCGAATCCTGCGACCGGATCGGAAACGCTCAGCGCCTCGCTGAAACCGCGGTCGTTCTTGACTCCGAACTCCTGGTGAAGACCGGGAGATTGAAAATTTGCATCCACTACGCACACCGAGCCGGACACCTGCGAAGCCAGCATTTCCGCAGCCCGCGCACAGGTCCAGGTCGCGCCGTCTCCCTCTTCCAGCGCCGAGAACACCACCAGCCGTACATTTTCCATCCCCGTTCCCAGAAACACTCGCTGCACCAGCTTCAGAATCTCCTCGCGCTGCCCCGGTTCCATGGCAAGCTGCAAGGGAGTCGCGGGCGCGACCGCAGGCGGCGCGATACGACCTTCCGCCACCGACTCCGCTTGCGCGTCATACAGCTCGCGCTCCCGGCCCAGGTTCTGCATCAGTTCGAAATTTCTACTCATGGGTTCTTGCCTTCACTTTCGGGACGGTCAGACCGGCCCATCGGGTTCAGCACTACATGGGTCGTCGGGACGAGGGATCGTTGATGGAACTCTCCCAGCTTTTCAGCAGCCGGGTGACACTGCGTAAATACTTGACCGCTTCCGCCGGGCTCAGGCCATCGGGGCTTGACTCTTCCACCGCTGCGGGATCCAGGTTTCTCAACGTGGCAAAATTCACCGGGTCCTCGACGCCCGAAGTCGCCATCGCCGTCCGCATCGACGTCCCCTTGCGCCCCCGTTGCGTCACCAGTCTTTGAATATCCAGGTCGCTGGCGACTTCATGCACCATCGCAGTATCCACTTGTCTCTTCTTCATCGCGAACGCAAGCGACATGGAGTTGAAACAGTAGTTGTTGATCTCGCGCGGGGTGCCTTCGCTCAGTTCGCAAATCAGCGCGGTCGCGTCCGCCTTGAACAGCGGAAGCGCGCCCGTGTAGCCCGCAACCTTCAACCGGTGCTCAATGAACATCCCGGTTTCGCTCACGCTCAGCGGGTGCAGCCCGATTACCGACGAAACCCGTTGCCGCAACTGGCTCAATTCCGGACTGGCGAGCTTGTCCGCCAGCTGCGGCTGGCCCGCCAGAATGATTTGCACTAGCTTGCTCTTCGGGGTTTCGAAATCAGAGAGCAACCGCACCGTCTCCAGCACCGAGGCATCTAGGTTCTGCGCCTCGTCCACCACGATCAGGAACTTTCGCCCGGCTCGCGCTTCCTGTACCAAACAGCGGTTGAACTGTTCGTGCATCCGCACAAAGTCGGTTTCCTGGCTTTCCAAACCCAACTCTGAAAGCAGAAAACGCATGAACTCCCGCGAGTTGCATTGGGTTTGAAACACAAAAGCCGTTCGTGCTGTGTCGTGAAACCGCTCTAGCAGATGGAAAAGCAGGGTCGTCTTTCCCATGCCGGGCTTGGCGATGAGCGCCAGGAATCCCCGGTTCGCTTCCAGTCCGTAAATGAGAGACGCCAGCGCCTCGCGGTGGCCAGGCCCGAGATATAAGTATCGCGGGTCTGGCGTCACCCCAAAAGGCTGTTCCCTAAGTCCGAAAAAACTCTGGAACATGATTTACCGGGTGATTACCGTTTTGCCAGCCGCCACCTTGGCATTGCTTGGGGCACCGTTCGCCCCTTCCATGTTCATGGGACGCGGCACCGCAGCCAGCACTGGCACCCGCAGTTCCGTCAGAACTTCGCTCGGAGTGCGGAAGGATTGATCCGTGTAGTCCAACACCAGCACCACTCCGGTGCTGATCACTGCCGCCAGGAAACAACCGATTAACCCGAACATCCAGGGGGAACGCGACGGCAGCGCGGGAGTCAAAGGCTCCTGAGCCACGGCCACGTTCAAGATGCGGGTCTGGTCCATGGCATCCGAGATGCGCGCTTCTTCGCGCTTCTTGGCATACAGAAGGTAATTTTCTTCGTTGGCCTTGGTGGTGCGGATCAAGTCTTCATGCAGAATTCCTTTGGTATCCAGCTCCCGCGCCTTCTTGGTGTATACCGCCACGATGGCCTGCGTCGCTGCCTGGCGCGCCTGCAACCCGCTCAGGTCGGCCTGCGCCTTTGCCATTTCCCCACTCAACCAACCGTAGGTGGGATTCTGGTCGGTCGTCACTTCGTTGAGCGGGGTGGACTCTTCTTTCACTAGCGAGGACTTGGCGTCCGCGATCTGCTTGTCCACTTCCTGCACCAGCGGATAGGTCGGCTGGTACTTGGTGAGCAGTTCGGTGCGCTTCAACTCCAGGGTCAACAGCGTCCCTTTCAGGGTTTCCAGCACTTGCGCATTGGGCGTCTTGCGGATCTGCGTGGTCATGCGGCTCGGCGTGCTCTGCGAAGCCGATTCCATTTGTTGAATCCGCTGCCGGGTTTCTGCAATCTGCGCTCGAGTTCCTTCCAACGTGGCGCTGAACTCAGAGAGCTTTTGCAGTGTCATGTCCCGCTGGGCCGTCGGCGCCACTCCGCCATTTTCGGCGGCGAACGTTTTCAGCTTTTCCTCGGAGTCCATCAGCGCTTTCTTGTACTGCTCGGTCTCCAGGTCGAAGAACTCCGCCTTGCCCGCTGGGTGGTGCACTTCCAGGTGCTTCTGCAGATAGGCCTGGTTCAAGCTGTGCAATACGCCGGAAGCTTCCGCGGGGCTGGAGGATTCGTACGAGATGTCAATGACGTTGGACTTCTTCAGCGCTTCGACGTGCAGGTCGGCCCGCAAGCGGCGCACCGCTTTGTCAACCTGCATCTGGCCGGTGGTCCACCGGTTCAACCGGCTCAGCAGACCCTTCTTCTTGTTCAAGCCTTGCTCCAGCACCACCTTGCGCAACACGTCCTCGCTCTGGATCAACTCGACTTCCGAGTTCAGTTCTTCCTCGCTGACCGTGTCATGAAAAGTAATGGGGGCGCTGGCGTCGGCGCTCACCACCGGATCCACCCGTTCCCGGTTCACCAGAAGTTTGGTCTCCGCTTTGTACTGCGAAGGCAGCAGCAGGGCCGACAGCAGCACGCCGAAAACAATTCCGGCGAAACACAGTCCCATCACACGTTTGTGGCGGAATCCGATCGCGGCAACATCTCGCGCCGTCAGTGAAAATGCCCGGTTTCCGTTACCATTCATCGACATGGGTTCAGTCATGTGTAGATCTCCTCGTTAGAAATCGAATTGGGCAAGGTTTAATAGGGCCTCAAAAAGGTCCCAACACTGCTAGTCGGAAGATACCGCTCCACCTTCGACAAGAAGTTCTTGGGTACAAACAGCATGTCCCCAGGATGCAAGAAAGGATCTTCCGACAGATTCCCTTCCTTCTCCATTTTTTTGACATCAATAATCTTGGCTTCCGTCCACTGGTCTGAGATCCGGCGGAACAGCAATACCTGCGAGTGCTTGGAAGCGTCGGTGAATCCGCCTGCCATCGCAATCGCCTGGGTCAGCGTGGTCACGCCCCGCAAGTCATACTTGCCAGGTTTTCCCACTTGCCCATCGGCGATAAAGTAAGGCTTCTGAAAATCTTTTAACACCACTGAAATCAACGGGTCGTTCAAGATCTTTCCGTAAGACGACTTCAGCGTCTTCGTCAACTCCGGAACCGTCTGCCCCGCCACCTCTATGTCGCCCACGCCCTTCAAAGTTACAAATCCGTCGGGTTGCACGACCACACTCTGGTTGAACTCCGGGCTGAGCTCAAAGGTCAAGTCAAAACTGTCGCCGGCTTGAATCGAATAGCGCGGCGCACGCGTTTGAAACTGGGGATCCTTCGCCGATTCGCTAGGCGCGGATCCAGCCTGGCCAACGCAAATGGCAACACTCGCTGCCAACCACGCAATTCCCAACACTCTGCCAAAATAACCTTGGCCCATACCACTTCCTCCTATTAACTCTCGGACGGCCCCAACCAAGGTACGTGACGTCATTGGATACCCTTCTGCGTGAATAATCAAGTACAAAAAATTATACGATTGTCGGCTAGTTAGCCTTCCGCACCAGCATCAGCTCCGCGCCCGTTTCCTGGGTAATGTTGTGCTGCCGGATCTTGTAAAGCAAGCCGCGATAGCTGATGCTCAGCAACTGCGCCGCCCGCCTCCGATTCCATCCGGTTTGCCCCAGAGCCCGGCTGATGGCATGGATTTCCGCCCCCATCCGGAAGCTCCGCAACGACTCTCCGGGTTCGCCCATCCGCTGCACATTCGAAACCGCAGCGTTGTGTTCAGTCTTCTTCTTCGCCTTGAATTCACTCATCGCGTACCTCACTACCCGGCTCAGAGCCTCGACCAGGGAGTTCCGGCCATCCGGCCAAAACTGCGTTGGGTTGCAAGAGCCGCCAAGCGGGGGTCTAGACGGCCTCGATGTTGTAGCCTTCCACTCTTATGGAAAGCGATCTTTGAATGGGCTCAATCGAAATGATCAAGCTCCGGTCGGACCCTTCTGCAGCAAGAATTCCTTCCACTCCGTCCAGAGCGCCTCCTTGAATACGGACCCGCTGCCCAATTCTTAGGAACGCATGATTGCGGAGGGAAACCTTATTCGCCACCAGGGTCCGAATCGTGTCCATCTGGCTGTCGGGGATCGGAATCCCGGTGCCGTGCACTCCTACAAAGTCAACTACGCCCTGGGTCTGCAGGGCCCGCACTCGGTCCGGCGACGAGTACACCAGCCGCACAAACGCATACCCGCTAAACAACGGCACTTCCACCATCTTCTTTCGGTCGCTCCAGCGCCGCAACTCTGTTGCCAGCGGAAGAAAGTTCTCAATCCGCGCCATCGTCAGCTGTTCCGAGACGGCTTTTTCATGGCGGGACCGGGTCCGAATCGCATACCAGCGCAACGGATCAGTCGCGTCTCTCTCCCCGTCCCGTTGCGCCCTGGATCCCACGCTCTTGATACAGCTCCGCCCTCTGAGTCACATCCGCGACCCGGCAAAAAACAGAAACACTGATTCCCCACAAACAACAGTTCAAAAAAATTATCTACTAGCCGAGAACCTGCCGAGACGAAAGCTCACGCCCTCTTTACCGGGCACCGTTCAAGTTCTGTCTATGGGGGGGAGTGCCAACGCAGAGCTGGTTTATACCTGTCGGTAACCAACCTGTCATTTCTTGATACTATCCAAGGTTGCAAGAAGTTGCAAGTTTATTTTTCGGTAGGCCACATTAAAATTCAGTAAAGAAACACCGCTGCCCTTGGCCGTAGGTGGAGGAGGCGACTCCCGCCTGTCGCCTCCGCTCCCAACTACATTCCGAGTCTTCGCTTCACCGCCCCTGCTGCAATCCCCGCCAGCCCGGTCCCCATCAGCGCCAAAGTGCCCGGTTCGGGCACGTTAATGCTGATCGAACCCCCGCTGATTCCCACACTTCCATTGAACGGCTGGCTGCTGCTGAAGGTCAATGTCACGGTCGCTCCGAACACCTGTCCGTGCCCGTACCATTGTCCGTTGATCGGCCCCGATAGGGTGTAGGTGTAGGTCATATTGGCGCCGGTTCCGTTGGTGAGCACGGTCCACGTCACCGGCCCCCTGAAGCCTCCGTCAAAAAGGATTCCTGCCGGCAATCCACCCGCCCCGTTTGCGGTAATCGTGAACTGCCCGCCCGCCGCCAATATGCCACCGGTTTGCAGGCTGCCCGACAACAGCGGCCCGGTACGTATGATCACCGAGCCCAGGTTGGTTCCGGTGATCAAACTTCCGCTCCAAAGCGCTGAATTTAAGGTGGTTCCGCCGGGTCCGGTGCTCAACACAAAATCCGCTGGCCCGGAAGACCCAAAGCTGCCACCTGAGAACGTGAAGGCGTAGTTCGAAGCGTGGGCCAGACCCGCACCGGCCAGCAAAATCACGGCGAATACTGCGTTTCTTGTGACGAGCATAGGAACCTAATCTCCCGGGAGCGACCTGTCACGGTCGGGCTTGAATCTCAGCTGGGAGCGCTGGCTCTTGAAGTGTGGCTACATCACCACACTTTGATCGCACTCATACGACAACTTCTGCCACTCGCTGTGAACAGCCGTAACCGGCTTGGCCACAGCGGGTTGCCAGAGTTGCTCCCCGAGTAGTGAGAATGATCATGCAGTATTTTGGACAGCCCCACAAGTAACTCTTCCGGTTACTTTGATGACACCCTGATGAACACCCGGCTTAACTACATTGCCAACGGCTCCCGGGACCGGCACGCAAAAGGGGCAGCCCGACCAGGAAGGCCTGACTGCCCGGCTCACGAATGACCCGAATCGCTCGATCTACCGATTTTCCAGCAGGATCGGCTTGTACCCGGCCGGCACCGTGTGGCTAATGATCTCGTGGGTCGTCCCATCAAGATCGCGATAGTGAACGTAGGTGTTGTCCACCTTCAGGTCGCGAGTTTCACATTTGCCCTGCTGGCATTTTTTCGAACTGTCCCAGACCGCCAGCGCCTTGTACCCGCCGTCACGGGTGAAGCCGCAGCCCCAGACCTCCCCCGGCCCCGTCTTCTTGCAGGGATCCGACATCACTGCTCCGACCATCCATTTTTCAACTTCCCCATAAGCCACCGCGTCTTTGCACAAACCCTCGCCATTGCCTTCCGACGCACTGCATCCACGCTGGGAAGGGCGCACCGGCTGTTGTCCCCCAGGCGGACGCCGCTGCCCGCCGTACGGTCCACGGCGCTGCCACGGACCCGGGCGTCCAAACTGCAGGAAGTTCTCGCTCGGCAGGAAATTCTGCCCTTGCGGCCGCGGCAGTTCGTATCCCTCAGGCTGCGACCGTGGCTGTTGCTGCGCAGTGTTCACGATCAGGTCTTCCCAGATGTACCAGTAAAAACGCGACACCCCGCGCGCCCAATGGATCATGTACGCCTGCGCCACATAACCCGCGCGCTCATCGGAGTCGTAGAAATTGCTGCGCGCTCCCCAACTCCCCTCGGTCGAGAACAGCGGTTTCCCGGTTTGCTGGTAGTGCGATAGCGCATCCTTCTGCACCGTCTCAATCAGCGTTCCCATCAGTGCCGCATCGGGCCCCACGTAAGTGTGGATCCCAATCGCATCCGCGCCATCTCCGCCCCCCGCCGCCAGGAAGCTCTTCATGCTGCGGTTGACGCCCTCCACGCCCAGCACCGGCGATGGGGTCACGATGAGGGCCTCCGGATCAATTCCCTTCTGATGGCAATCCGCTCCCAATCCTTGAACGATGCACTTGGTATCTTTGGTCATGCGCGCCAGTTGCGCATCGGTACCCTGCCACATTCCGCCGCCGGTCGGTGGCGAGACATTGTACTCGTTCCAGATTTCGTAATACTTGATGTGGGCCCGTCCTCCGCCCCCCTCGACGCTGTGCTTCACCAGCGCCGTCACCCAGTCTTTCCAATGCTGGTTCGCTCCACTCCCGTCCTTGTTCAAGTCTCCGGGCCAGTAGCACTGCCCATTGCCGCCGCCGTTGGGATTCACGTTGGAGTTGTAAGCGCAATTCCCCCCTCCATCCTGCTGCTGGCACGAGGACGGGGTGTCGGAACCACACTGCGCCCACGGCGGCGTCCGGCCCATGGTGTACATGACATCGACGTTGTGCTCTTTGGCCGCCTGCAACCACCGGTCGAGCATCCGCCACTCAAACTTTCCTGGAGCATTGTTGATTTGCGACCAGCCCGTCCCCGTGTCCCAAAGCCGAAGTGCTCCAAAATGCACCGCGGGCCAGGGCGTAACCGGACGGTTGATGTGCATACCAAACAGAGTGATCGGAATGGGACCATTCGGCGGCTGGTTCCCCGCATCGCGAGCCGACACTGCCAGCGCCGTCGCCGCTGCCACCAGCACCAACCCGAAAATCGCAACTCGTTTCACCGCAACTCGTTTCATCGCAATTTGTGTCATAGTTCCTTAGATGGCGGGGAATAGGATTTCATGAAGGATTCTGCGTCGAAGCGCGCGTTTCCATACGCCTTGGCGCGACCATCTCGTTTTGCAATCGCGTCATCTTAATCCGTCGTGCCTGTTTCATTCATTTTGCAACAAACTGTTGTGTCGCGTAAAGCTTTGATTCTATTGAAGTAGAGTCGCCGCAAGCCTTCAGCTGCTGCGACCCAAGCGGCCTCGCCAGACGTACAATGGAAAAGTCGGGCTATCCACATGAGGGAGATCGCAGGATTGCGGACATTGACCCCTAACTTGTCTGCGCTACCTGCGGCGCAGCGGACGCTGCGGCCGGAACTGGGGGGCGACACCGGACTCTTTCACTCTATACGACGGCACTGCCCTCGCCTTGCACCTTGGACATCGTGCTTCCGTCGACTTCGACTTCTTCTCCAATGCCCCTTTCGACCCCGATGGCCTCTCCCGCACGCTTTCCTATCGTAAGGACTCGGAGCGTCTGCAGATCGCACCCAACACCCTGACTTGTCGGGTGGATCGTGGCGGCCCGGTGTTGGTGTCATTTTTTGGCGGGCTGGGACTAGGCCAGGTGGCGGCGCGCGAACTAGTGCAGGCGATGAATCTGCACGTGGCTTCATTGTTCGACATTGCCGGCACGAAAATGAAAGCGGTGCAAGACCGCGCGGAAGAGAAAGACTACCTTGATGTTGACGCCCTGCTTCGGCATGGCTTAGACCTAGCGGCCTGTCTAGCCGCTGCCCTTGTCGTTTATGGACGCAGCTTCAATCCGCTGCTCACCCTCAAGGCGCTCAGCTACTTTGACGATGTGCCGTCGCTATCTCGCGAAGTAGGCGAGCGGCTGCGCCACGCCGTCGAAGCAACTGACCTTACTTTGCTTCCTGCACTCCCGGTCTTTGTGCAGCGCGACCAAACTGGAGAAACCCTCTGGATCCATTTTCTCCATCGCCCGAGTTGCTGGCAGTCGCCCGGCGGGTGGTCTGGTTTAAAGAACCCGCAGACGCCTTGGCCGATCCTGTCCACTTCCTGGCTCACGTGATGACCTACGGCACCATCGAAGATGTGCTTGCCGTACAAAACGTGGCCGGATGGAGTGCATTCCGCGAAGCCCTCGAACACGCGCCGCCGGGCGTCTTCGATGCACGCTCCTGGGCCTATTGAAACCTGAAATGCGGACGCACCCCCGAACCGCCGCTGCCGCAACGGCACTTCGAACCGACGAAAATGCCCTAGAATCAAGACGCAGCAATCATTTCGGACCAACTCCCGTCTCCTCCACCGTCCGCTTTAACTGCCCGCACGCCGCATAGATGTCGCGCCCGCGCGGCCGCCGCACAAACGCCGGAATTCCCGCGCTCTTCAAGATTGCTTGAAACGCCAGCACCTGCTCCTCGGCAGGAGTGCCGAAGGGCAATTCTGGACCTGGATTCAACGCGATCAAATTCACCTTGGCCCGGATCCCCCGCAGCAACTCCACGGTTTCGCGGGCATGCTGCACGCTGTCATTCACCTCCCGCAACAGCACGTATTCAAACGTGAGCCGCTCTCGCGGACGCAGCGGAAAATCCCGCGCCGCCCCTAACAATTCCTGTAAACTCCACTTCTTGTTCAGCGGCATCAACTGGGTGCGCAGCGCTTCGTTCGAGGCATTCAGCGAAATCGCCAGCTTGGGCCGCACCGCCTCCAGGCCAAAGTCATGAATGCGCGGAACAATCCCCGCGGTGGAAACAGTCATACGCGAAGCCGCGATGCCCAAGCCCTCCACCAGCAACAGCACCGCCTTCATAAAATTCTCGTAGTTCAGGAACGGTTCGCCCATGCCCATGAACACCAGATTTATGCGCTGCTGCGGCAATGCCACCTTCTGGTCGTTCAGCACTGCGGCCACCTGCCCCGCGATCTCTCCCGCAGTCAGGTTGCGCTTCACCCCCAGCAATGCCGTCAAACAGAACTGGCAATTCACCGCGCATCCCACTTGGCTGGAAATGCAGATTGTTGCACGACGCCACGCCGCATACTGACTCTCCTCCTCGCCCGCTTCGGTTCCGTCTTCGGACTCGCCACCATCGCCGTCCGGCATCCACACCGTTTCGACGCTTTCGCCATCGCGCAACTCCATCAGATAGCGTTCGGTTCCATCCACCGAAACAAATTTGCGTTGCACTCGAGGCAGGTCCACGCTCCACTCGTGACCCTGCAACCAGGTTCGAAAATGCTTGGGCAACGTCCAAATCCGATCCACTTCTGCCGCTCGCTGCAAATAAAGCGCGTCGAACATCTGCTGCCCCCGGTAGGCGGGTTCGCCCGCCTCCAGAGCAAGGGCTGTAAGCTGTTGAAGGGAAAGCCCAAACAGCGAATTGACTGCGGTCAGGGACATTTGTTCAGGGAAGCACCGAATTCTCGTACTCGACTCATTCTAAATGCTTTTGGGACGATGGGAAGCGGATTCCGGCCCTTCCTGCGACGCTTTTGCCGTTGGCCCGTAAGTTGTTGACCTGTAAGGACTAATGGCTTGCCGTCAGGTCGATGAAATGTGGGACAATGGAAGAGAGCCTGGTGAACCCCGCACCCTCCCGGCGTCGCACGCATCTGACCAGAGGCAGTGAGTCTATGGTTGACGAAGAAAGAAATATTCGGCGCGAGGTTCTTCCCAACGGTCTGACCGTCATCACCGAACAGATGCGGCACATCCGCTCGGTCTCGATTGGGATTTGGATCAAGAGCGGCTCCCGAAACGAGGACCAGGAGTGGAACGGCATCTCCCACTTCATTGAACATATGGTGTTTAAGGGCACCAGTCACCGCTCCGCTGAGGCCATTGCCCGCGAAGTGGATTCCATCGGCGGCAACATGGACGCGTTCACCGCCAAAGAGTGCATTTGTTTCAACGTGAAGATTCTGGACGAACACCTTCCCGTCGCCATGGACATCTTGAGCGACCTGGTGTTGAATCCTGTTTTCGATGTCGATGACATCAAGCGGGAGCGCGGCGTCATCCTCGAAGAGATCAAAATGGACGAGGACAGCCCGGACTACCTGGTCCACGAAATCTTCACCCAGAGTTTCTACAAGGACCACGCCTTAGGACGCCCCATCCTGGGTACGCGCGACACCGTGCGTAAATTCGAACGCCCCATCGTTTCGGAGTTTTACAGGCAATGCTTCGCCCCGGGCAACCTGGTGGTTGCGGCTGCCGGCAACCTGGACCACGACCGCTTCGTCGAGTTGGCCAAACAGCATTTTGAGCACATGAAGCCAGCCGCGAAGGGCATCCACTCGCTGCCGCCGAAGATCGCCTCGCGCATCAACCTGCGCAATAAGAAATCGCTGGAGCAAGTGCAAATCTGCCTGGGGGTGCCGTCGCACCCCATCGCGCACGAGCAACGCTATGCCTCCTACATTCTGAATACCCTGCTGGGCGGCGGCATGAGTTCGCGGCTGTTCCAGAACATTCGCGAACGCCAGGGGCTGGCGTATTCCATCTACAGCGATTTGAACCTCTACCGCGACACTGGCTGCCTCTGCGTGTATGCCGGAACCTCGCGCGAATCGGCGGCCAAAGTGGTGCAGTCGATCGTGGCTGAGTTCCGCACCCTGAAACTGGAAAGCGTCCCAGCCGAGGAACTGCGCCGGGCCAAAGACCAACTGAAGGGCGGCCTCATGTTGTCGCTAGAGTCGTCGGCCGCGCGCATGTCGAGCCTCGCCCGGCAGGAAATGTATTTCGACCGGTTCTATGGGCTGGACGAAATGATCGAGAAGATCGAAGCGGTCACCGCCGAAGACCTGAAAAGCATGGCCGATGAATTCTTCCACGGCGAGTCCATCGCAGTGACCGTGCTGGGCAATCTGAACGGGCTCAAGATCTCCCGCGAACAGATTGCCTGCTAGCCGCCCGTTTCCATGCGCAGTGCCCGCGGAAACAACGAATTGTTCTCCAGGTGAATGTGCTGGTGCAGGTCTTTCTCAAACGCCTCCAGCGCTGAGTACAGCGTTTGATAGCTGACGCAGGCATCGTCCGGAGCGTGGTATCCGCCGCTGGCTTCCCGCATCGCTTTCAACGCCGTGCCCGCCGAATCATGCTCTTCCATCATGGAGCGGACCGGGTTCGCCACCGTCCCGAATGGCGCCGGCAGCACCGGTTCCTTCTGGATCACCTGTTCTTCCATGCGCTCGATATAAGGAAACAGCACCGCTTCTTCCTTCATCATATGCATGGTCAATTCCTGACCCACGCCGCGAAAGATGCCGCGGATGTGTTTGAGTTCGGGATGGCGCTCACCGTGTACGCCGCACACTTTATCCAGCAGCGCGTTCAGCCGCGGGATTTCTTGCCGCACATAGACGTGATGCGTATTCACGATGTGGGCAATCAGCTCTGCCAGAGAACCCGACTGCAGCACGCGATCATCCGCCGGCTTCGGTTCTGCGGCAGCCTTCTCCAGATTGGCGATCACGTCCTCCACGCTGAGGCCCGCGCTCGTACACGCGTCTTGCAGAGACTTCGCCCCGCCGCAACAATAGTCCAGGCCTAGTTTTTCGAATACCCGGGTCGCGTTGGGAATTTCCAGTGCCAGCTCCCGTACCGTCTTGCTTGTCGTCAAAGTCATGATTTTCCCCCATCTACGAAGATTTCGTTCGCTCTAGGGATCAATGTAGGGGAAGGTGCGGGCGTTGACGATGACTTTGGTCACAGCGGGAGGAAAACCACCACGGCCGGGCTGCTTCCCGGTTGCACCGCCCGCGACCGAGGTTCCGGCTACTACTCCGAGCTGTCCAACTCCGCTTCCAGCAATTTCATATTGATGACGGTAATTTTTCGCCCATCAATCTGAATCATTTTCTCCGCCTGCAGCCGGCTCAGGTTGCGCGACACCAATTCCCGCACCGTCCCAATTTGCGCCGCCAATTCCTGGTTGCTCGCGGGCAGAGTGACCTCGATCCCCGCGGCTCCTGGCGTTCCCTCTTTGCGGGCCAGCCTCACCAGAAACGACGCCAGGCGATGGCGCACCGTGGTAAAGGACAGTTCCTCGATGATCCCCACCAGCCGCCGTAGTCTGGCGCCGACCACGCGTAACACCTTCAGCGCGACCTGGGGATGGGCTAGACAAAGCGTCTGGAAGTCCTGCTTGCTCACGAACAACAACGTGCTCTGTTCGACCGCGGCCACCGAGGCTGGGTAACCGCCCCCGTCGAAAACCGGAAGTTCCGCCACCGAACTTCCCGGTCCTTCAATGCCCAGCACCTGCTCGCGGCCACTGGCCGAACTCTTGTAGATCCGCACATTTCCGGATTCCACCACGTACATGCCCAAACACGGCTCGCCCTCGGTGAACACAATTTCTCCGGCGTCGAAGCGCCGCGTCACCGCATGCTGCGCCAAAAAGGCGACTTCCGCCTCAGTCAGACCTGAAAAAATTGGCACGCGCGCCAGAGTTTCTGCGGGGTTGGGCTTGCTCAATGACATCTTGCTCAACGACATTGGAACATTTTAGCGGACGCCAACAAAGAGAGAGTGCCTGGAGTCAAGGAGCAATGGCCATACACTCTCTTCGTGGCTTTGATCCCGTGACTCTGATCCAGAGACGGGCTAACCGAGCCAGCCTTCTACATTTCGTTGCTCAGACCACGCCAATCTTTTCCAGACGCACAGTGTTTTCTTGCGCCTTGTGGGTCTTGGGTTGATAGACGCAGAATGGCTCCTCCGCCAGATAATCGCCGCTGGCGGCGAAGGCGCGGGCGCGGCATCCCATGCAGATATTGCGGAATTCGCAGCAGCCGCACTTCCCTTTCAGGTTGCCGGTATCGCGCAGCTCGTTGAATACAACAGAATTCTCCCAGATGTCGGCGAACTGCTGGTGCCGCAAATCGCCCGCGACGGCGGGCAGGTACCCGCAGGGATAAACTTCACCCTCGTGTGAGATGAAGCAGACTCCCGTACCCGCCAAGCACCCCTTGGTGGCGGCGTTCATGCCATCGGGATGTCCAGAAGGTTGTTCTCCGGGATGACCTGTGGGCCGCAGAGAAATGCCGGTCCCGCCCGGCATCAATGCGTCGGTGGGGCCGATGGGGAAGGGGGTGTCGTCAGTCGCCACCGGCGGCATGGCTCGCAGCGCCTGCTCGAAAGCTCGCTTCTCGGCCACTTTGCGTTGCTTCGCCACACGGAAGTAGTGGGGAGCGCAGGTGGCCTTCAGTTCGATCCCGCCTTCCAATGAGCGCTCGTAGAACCAGTTCAGCATCTCCTCGTACTCTTCCGGAGCAACCATCTGCTCCGCCGCAATGTTCACTCCGCAGCCCACCGGCACCAGCAGGAACGTGTGCAGCGCATCCGCACCCAAATTTCGCGCCATCTCTAGCACTTGCGGCAGTTGCTTCGCATTGTGCCGCGCGATGGTCATGTTGATTTGCACCGACATTCCCAACGCTTTGAGGTTACGCAGTCCATATACCGCCGCATCAAACGCGCCCGGAATGCCTCGGAAGGTATCATGGGTGGCGGAATCGGCGCCATCCAGGCTGATGGAGACTCGCTTCACTCCTGCATCCACGATCATGCGCGCCACATCTTTGGTCACCAGCGTGCCATTGGTCGCCAGCGCCACTCGCAATCCCTTGTCGGTCCCATGGCGCGCCAGTTGGAAAATATCTGACCGGTACAGCGGTTCGCCCCCGCTTAACACCAGAATGGGGTTGCCATACGCCGCGATCTGATCAATGATGCCCAGCGCCCGCGTGGTCGAGAGATCAGTGGGAGAACTGAGTTCGGTGGCCGTCGCACGGCAATGAATGCAGCGCAAGTTGCAGCCCTTGGTGACTTCCCAGAAAATCAGTCGCGGTTTCGACTCATACGCTGCTTTTGCCTGGCTGCCGTTTCCCGAAGTCATGATGCCTCCTCAATGAAGCCCTGTGGCGTTCCCCACTACTGCCAAGATAGAAGAGCCGTGACCCAACAGGCCGTGACTGGGGTCACTTGCAATTGTGATGTGCGTCACGCGGCCAAAATCATGAAAACCCCGCCCTAGGGACTCACGCCCCCGCTGTGGCAGTCGCTGCAGGTCACCCCGTTCAGGTCCCCGATATCGACCGGGTGCTGAAAGCTCAAGCTCGGGACCGACGCCAGTTTGGTCGCGCCCTCGTCCTGCCCCAGCACGGTGTGGCACAGGTTGCAGTCTTTGGAAACCAACTTCCCTTCCGGACTTACATGCTGGCCGTCGTGACAACGGAAGCAGCCATTGAAGTAGAAGTGTCCAATGTTGTTGGGATGGGTCTTCCAGTCCAGTTTCATTTCCGGGAAGGTCGTGGTCTTGTAGATGCGCTGAACCTCGTCCACCGCGGCGTGAATTTCGATCTGCTTGGTCCTGGCCAGCTCCGGGTACCTCTGCCCGTAGAACTCCAGAATTTCCTTGGCAATGCCTTGCCCGGCAGCCTCCGTCGTATCGTATTTGCCGGTCAGAGCCGACACAGCCTGCCGCTTGATGAAAGGCAACGACACATCCAACTTGTGCGCCAGCAGCGAACGGTCCACCGACAGGTCGGGCGGAACATAAATGTGGGATGGCCGGTTGTGGCAATCCACGCAATCCATGTGGTGCGTCGTGGCCTTCGCAATCTGCGCCTGGCTCAGGTTGGAATCCTTCAGAAAATACTCCGTGACCTTCCCTTGCGTGTCCCTGACGTGAATGTAGGAAATGTTCTGGCGTTGCTCATCCGTCGCAATGTAATCGATTTGATTGCCGATGTTCATGTGCCAGTGAATGCCTCCCGGCGCTCCCGTCGCGGGGTCGCCGCCGCCGGTCTTGATCAAGAGCTGAATTTGCCGGGGCGTGCTCTTCTCGTCGCTGCCGTAATGCGTAAACACTTTCAGTTGCGCTCCATAAAACTTTTGCGGCCAGTGACACGCCTCGCAAGTGTCCTGAGCCGGTCGCAAGTTGTGCACCGGAGTGGGGATGGGTCGCGGATACGTATTGAACGCCGTCGCGAACACTTGCCGCGCCCCAGACAATTTTGACTTCACGTACCAGGTTGCGCCCGAACCTACGTGGCACTCGGTACACGCCACCCGCGCATGCGACGAGAGTTGATAGGCGGTGTACTCCGGCGCCATCACCCCGTGGCAAAGCTGCCCGCAGAATTGCACCGAGTCGGTGAAGGTATAGGCGCGGTAACTTCCCACCACGCTGAGGCCAATAAACGCGACCATAAAACTCAGAAAAAATGCCAACGCGCCACGTTGACGAGGGTCGCTGAAATCCAAACGTAGCGGTGCCCCCGCGGCTACCCGGTGACGCCGGCGATCGTACCAGGCTCCAAATCCAACTAGCGCCAACCCCGCCACCAGAAATGCAGGTGCCACCATGTAAGCCAGAATTCCAACATACGGGCTGGGATGCTGGGCCGTCAGGTCAATGAAAAACAAAAAGACGATGTTGCCCAGCGCCACCACGGCCACCGCCAGCCCCACGATCGAAATCGGGTTCTGAAATAGCCGCCTTAGCTCCGCATAACCTGCCGTCAATCCTCGCACCGCCGGTCTATCCCCTTGCATTCCTTGCTCCCTCTATCACACTTAAAACCACGCCCGCTCTATCCGCCCATCGCGAGCGAATTCCTACTCGCCCTAGCCTTCCCGATGCGCCCCCACTTCTGACTCTTCTGACTCTTCCGCCTTCTCCGCAACCTCAGCGAACTCCCCCTCCGCGTGCTCCGCCTCTGCTGCCTGCAAAAGAGTTTCGCTGTCCATGCCGTGCTCCTCTGCGTAATGTTCGAAGGGCATTTTCCCGTCCCACCACGCCCAATTCATCGGGTACACGTCGGGATCCAGGAAGACCTGGTAAAAGTGCCACACCACAATCGCCAGCGTGGCCAGAATGGCTTCGTAGAAATGAATCGCCGTGGCCACATCCAGCCACCAGCGCGGCAGCAGATTCCCCACCAGCACCTTGGCCCACAGCATCACGCCCGTCGCCGCCATCACCATCACTCCCCACACCAGCGCCCAGTATTCCGCTTTCTCCGCGTAGTTGAAGCGCAGGAATTCCGGCTTGTCTTTGCCCCATCCCAGGTAGTGACTCATCGTGCCCACCGCGTCGGTTGCGTCTTTCGGTACGGGCAGGAAGTCGCGTACCAGCTTGCGTCCTTCGCGCGTCATCCCCAGGTACACCAGGTGATACACTCCCACCCCTATCAACGTCACGCCTGCGATCCGGTGCACGATTCTCCGCAGTCTCTCCCCCATCAACGGCAACCAAGCTAACCACGAATCGGGATACTTCAGCGCAAAACCGGTAATCACCAGCATGAAGAAACTGCTGAACAGCACCCAGTGTTGCCAACGCTGCTTCTTCGTCATGCGCACCACCCAACGACTGGTCTGCGCGTGCCGCAGGATCGCCTTTCGCCGCCAGATGATCAGGTTGTGCAGCAGCATGGCGCCGATCACCGTGAAAATCATCCATAGATAAAGACGCTTGATCCAGCGCACCGCCTTGCTGCCCACATCCGCTGACAGGGGTGCACCCACGTGCACCTTGGCCAACGCGAACTTCGCGTTCACTCCGGGATGGCATTGGCCGCAGGTCTTCATCAAATTTGCCGAATTGATGGTAGAGCGCGGGTCGCTCGACGGCAGAATATTGTGTACTCCGTGGCAGCTCGCGCAGTTGGCCACGATTGGCGAACCCAGCTTGGACGCCAGCCCGTGATAGCTGGCCAGGTACGTGGTCGCCCGCCGCCCCTCAATGCCAAACTCCTGCGAGAGTCTTACACCTTCGTGGCATCTCGCGCAGGTCACCATGGCCAGGTTCTGGGCTGAAACCGAAGAACGCGGGTCCAGATGCGACTGGATAGCATGGATACCATGGCAATCCGTACACACCGGCGCTTGCGAATTGCCCCGCGCCATCGCCTGACCATGGATGCTCCGGACGTATTCCTTTTCCACCGCCCCGTGGCAACGGGCACAAGTGGCCGGCACGTTGAACTTGTAGATGGAAGACTTGGGGTCGCTGGCCGGCAATATTTCGTGGCTTCCATGGCAATCCGTGCACACCGCGGCCTTCTCCGATCCTGCCGCAATCGCGTGCCCGTGCACGCTCTCCTGGTACGAAGCAAATTGCTGGGTGCCCTGCCCGCTCCCCTCCATCACGAATTTTTGCCCATGGCAGGAACCGCAGGTCTTCGGGATGTTGGCATGGTTCACACGCGAGGTCGGGTCAGTGGAAGTCACCACTTCGTGTGGGCTGCCGTGGCAGTCCAGACAGGTGGCGGCCTTTCCATCTCCGGCCTTCACCGCTTTGGCGTGGAAGCTGCGGTCGTAGGCTGCCTGCTCATCAGCGTGGCAGGTCGCGCAGGAAACCTTCGCCGGGGCATTCTCGTGTGGGGAGAAGTGCACGTCCGTATGGCACGCCACGCAGGTGAACGTGCTGTGGATGGAATTCTTGAAGGCTTCCCCGTTGACGTGCAGGCTTACGGCCTTGCCATTGCGCTCGGTGCTGAGGCTGCTGTCTCCATGGCAAGCCAGGCATTGCTGGTTGGTGGGCTTCGCCGAGGCTTGGGACTTTGCGCTGCCCAGGGTGACCACAGCGGCTAGCGTCACCGTCACTCCCAGGGCTCGAATCCACTTTGCCCCGCTTGGCCCTAGCCAGGTTCGCATTGTCGCCACCTCCCCGCCTTTCGCAACATTTCATTGTTGTTGCATTTCGCTACAACGGCAGTGAGTCACCTCACCCAGAGGAGTGACCTGGGTCACAAGGGAGAGATGGGAACCTCTTGGTGCGGGAAACCAGTCTGGACTTAGACAGGGCTGTGGCTTGGCCGGCCGATCGGCTCCGGCAGGAGCAGGAGCTTTACAGCGTCCGCGTCTGGTGCACTCGCCGGGCCTTGCCCAATCCCACTGATCGAACCCGGTCATAAGCGACATGCAGGTCCTGGCTCAGCATGTTGACCACTCGCACACAGGCGTCGGGATGCTGGCGCAGGAACAGGAGCAGGTCTTTCCGGCGCACTCGCGCCACCCGGCCGTTGTCCATCAGTTCGGCCGTCACCTCATAGGGCGTATCCGACAACGAGGCGCTCAACCCCAGTACTTCCCCGGGCCCAGCCACTCGCAGGGTCAGCCGCCTGCGGTCCTCTGCGCATATGCTGAGCCGGGCCCGGCCTTCGCACAGCACAAATACATCTTTCGGCGGAGAGCCTTCCTGGAACAGCACCGTTCCTTTGGGCTGGAGCCTCACCGACTTGATTTGGTCGAATGCGCTGAGTGCATCCTCGGGCAGGTCGCAAAACATGCGCTCCGGCCGTTGGATGCAATCGAAACAACTCTGCATCGTTGTGGTCTCCATGTCTCATTCCTATGCTTTGCCTCGCAAGAGTACAGTGATTGCAATCACTGTCATAAGTGACCCTTCGCACAAGCTTTTCCGATGGGAGTTGTCCTCCGCCGGGACCGGTGGAGTTGGCCAGCGCTCGCACTTCCCCTAAGAAACCGTCAACTGGCGCAGGGCCGACTTGTTGCGGATGATCAGCGTCGAGCCTTTGGACTGAACAATTTGCCGCTTCTTCAGGTCGGCAAACAAGCGGGTCACCGTTTCCCGCGACGTCCCAATCATCTGCGCGATTTCCTCGTGGGTCAGGGCGATCTTCAGCCGCGGTTCCTGTTTGGCCGCCTCGCCATTCTTGGAACACCATTCCAACAGCAGTTTCGCCAGCTTCTCCGCTGCCGAATGCGACAACCCCAGCGAACGCACTTCGTGGCACGCCGCGTTGTACTTCTCGCTCAGTTGCTCCGCCACTTTGAAGCAAGCCTCGCTGTGGTCCCTCAGAAAACGTAGAAAGTCCTCGCGCTTCACGAAATTTACCTGGCAGGGATCGATGGTCTCCGCCGTCAACTCATACGCTTTGCCGGAAACGCTGGCGCTCAGGCCCAGCACTTCCCCGGGCTCGGCGATTTTCAATATCAGCGTCTTGCCATCGCTGGCGCAAATGGAAAGCTTCACCTTCCCTTTGCACAGCACAAAAATTCCCCGCGGCGCCTGGCCCTCCACAAACAACACCGCGCCCTTGGGATAGGCGGTGGCGTACTTGATATTCTCGAAGGCCTGCAGCGCGGCGTTGGGCAGGTCGCAGAAAAGCCTTTCCACTCGCATCTTGCAGGTTAAACAGCTTTCAACGATATCTAGACCGTATGGTGAGATCATTGCGGCACCTCGACGGAAGCCCGTGACTCCAGTTGCGGAGTGCTGGTTCGTATGTCGCAACCCTGTGTGACGGACATCACGTTACTAGTGTCCACCCGCCCAGACCCCGAGGATGTGACACGTGGCACACCCGTTTGTGACGCACCTCACAAGGCAAACCGGCGGCGCGAGCCAGCAGGAACCCAGATTGGACCGCCTGCGGCAGAGAAAGAAGCAAAAAAATAACGGGCGTCCAGGCTCTTTCAAGCCTGGACGCCCGGGCAGCCCCCCCCAGAACTGCTCACTTGCAAAGATACTTTCCACTCACTTTTTTGAGAATGGCACGACTGTGCCAAGCCGCTCCCCGATGGTGCTATCCAGCACTCTCCTCGCCGGAAATCAGCCGGCCCACACTCTCCAATACTCTGGGCAGACTGGCCCGCACCGCCGGCGATAGCGATTCGCCCCACTCGAACCTCTCGCCCGCCACCGTCAACAGCCACCCGATCGGAGCTACCCCATGCAGTCTCTGCGCCAGCCACAGCAATCCCGCTGGCGAATCCTCGTGGGTGAAGCTCTCATTCCTCGGCTCCCGTTCCACTTGCCGGGTACGTACTTCTCCCGGTTCCCCCTCCTGGCTCGCATCCACAAATAACACCAGGTCCCGCTCCCCCATCTCCGCCGCCAGCTCCGGCGTAAGCTGGATCACCCGCCTCACCACCACCCCCTCAGGAAGTCCTTGCGCTTCCAGTTGCCTCACCACTTGCCATCCCAGCCCGTCGTCGCAGCGCAGCGGATTGCCATAGCCAATCACCAGAACCCGCCGCCGCTTCCCGCTGTTTGCCATGCTTCCTTTCGCCCCGACTTGCCGCCCTGAACAGCTTGCGCATTTTCTCTGGCATCCCGTTGTGACCTGCGTCACACCGACATGTGACTCGGAGTACGGCGGCACACCCGCCATCAAAGGTATTTCTAGAACAGTCAAGATTCCGAACGCATCCTGTGGGGGAAACAAAATGTCAGAAAAGAAGAAACGCGAGCGAGTCGTAGCCGAAATCTCCGTCACTCACCTGCGTCAGCTCGCTCTCGATATGGGGCAACAACTCAGCGAAGCCGACGCACTCGCTTTTCTCAACCAGCAAGGCCATGCCTATGACATGTGGAAGGAAATGATGCGCGCCGGCGAAAACTACCTCCGCGCCTGTATCGGCGTTCACCCTCCATCTCCATCTTCCCAGCCGGACGCCCGCGCCCCATCAAAGGCTGCACCACTTTCAGTGCAGCAGAATCGCCACCCAGACTCTGCCCGCGTTGTCGCCGCAGGAGCCCACTGAGAACTTGTGCAGCCGCGGGTCAGCCACCACGTGGTTTTCCGGAAACTCTTCCGGCCGCGCTTCCGCGTAGGCCAGCACTCCCCGGTTCCTTCCCATCCCGAGAATCCTCGCGGTTTGCAGCTTCCCCTGTTGCGCCATTTCGCAAGCCACCTCCCCCATCGCGGGATCGTTCTCCCGCGCCAGATCGTGCAAGCCCGCCAACCCACGTTGCGACCGGATCCCGTTTTCCACCAGCCGTTCCGTTTCCGCTCGCGAATACTCCCGCACCCGCTCGCCAAAGTCCTGCACCACCCACAACCGCTCTCCCGTCCAGATCGCCGCCAGCCCGACAATATTAAACCGCGCATCCAGCAGGTTCCGGCGGTGCGGCGCCGACCCCATCAGGTGCTCCTCGGCGTCGCCAACGCAGTCATCGTAGGCCACATTCTCACTCGCCCGAATCACCCGCCTGGCTCCCGCATTCCTCAATCGCTGCATCACTTCCGGTTCGCCGTCCAACTGGTGGCTGAGCTGTTGCTGCCCCGCCATCACCAGCGCATGGACCCGCGCTGCGGAAGTCAGTGCCTCGTCCAGCTCCAGCGGCGGCGCCCCCCCTCGTTGCCGGTCCTGATTCATGAGCGTCAGCAGTTCGCGCTCCGCCTCGCGGTCATACACCGGAACCGCCGCCTTCACCGCCGCATGTTCCTCCGCCGGAGCCTCGGGTGGAAACTCCGCCCGTCCTCCCACCGGACTGACCAGGGACATGGCCAGCGTCGCGATTAGCACTCGAAGCATTTCCTTGCCGCCTCTCCGCCGCGCGCCCGACCGCGCGAAACTTCCCCTTTGCTTCTTGCTTCATCGC
Organism: Acidobacteriaceae bacterium; assembly: GCA_025360645.1. Classification (GTDB taxonomy): domain Bacteria; phylum Acidobacteriota; class Terriglobia; order Terriglobales; family Acidobacteriaceae; genus JANYBT01. The sequence goes on from JANYBT010000158.1 coordinate 51,546, forward strand.
CCGTAGAATGCAGCCAGAACACTTACGATGGTTTTGTCACTCCTAGTCTTTTCGCTGATACTGGACGTCGTCCTGCTCGTCCTGCTTGTGGCCGTGTTTCGCCGCCCCTCCTCCGCCTCCTCCCAAAGTGAATGGAGTGAAGCGCTTAGGCGGAATGCCGACACTCTGGGCCAGAAATTTGCCTCCGCCACCACCGACATCGCCGCCCGCCTGGAGCAAACCAAAGGTGACCTTCGTCAGCATGTGGCCGATCGCCTCGATACCGGATTCACCGCCATCCGCCACTCGGTGGAGGACCAACTCGTCGGCGGACGCGCCGAACAATTCAAGAATCTCGCCGACTCGCGCACCGAATTGGCCAACGTCCTGGCCTTGAACACTCTCCAGCTCAAGCAGGAGTTCGAAAGCCTCAACCAGACCACCGCCCAGAGCCTGGAAGCCATTCGCCAGCGGGTCGACGAAAAACTGCTCGCCATTACCGACAAAGTGCAGGAGAAGCTGGACCAGAACATCAAGGAAGGCTTTTCCCAGTTTGAAAAAGTGCAGCAGCATTTAATGGCCGCCGAAGCCCAATTGCGCGAGGTCAGCGCGCTGGGCCACTCCATCAACGACCTCAACAACATGCTGAAACTGCCTCACCTGCGCGGCCAGTTTGGCGAGGCCAGCCTGGAGCGCTTGCTCTCGGATTTCCTTCCCGCCCACATGTTCGAGCTGCAGGCGTCCGCCGGAGACCACGGACGCGCCGACGCCATGATTCAATTCCCCGACCGCCGCCTTCCCATCGACGCCAAGTTTCCCCGCGAGCAGGTCCTGGCCCTGTTTGAAAGCAACGACGCCGCGGAAATTGCCGACGCCCGAAAGACCCTGGAGCGGGTGATGAAAACCGAGGCCAAGCGCATCAAGGCCTACATCCAGCCCGAACGCGGCACCACTGACATCGCCCTGATGTACTTGCCTAGCGAAACCCTCTACATGGAGACCGTGCGCAACCGCGAGCTTTGCGACTGGCTCAACGAACAGCACGTCTATCCCGTCTCGCCTAACACTCTGCTCATGACCCTGCAGACCATCTCCCTGGTGCACAAGTGGTATGAGGTCGCACGAGGTTTTGAAAGCAGCCGGCTGGAGATCGCCAAAGCTAAGAAGTCGTTCGATTTCTTCCAGGACCAGTTCGAGAACGTGGGCAAGAACCTGGAGAAGGCGCAGACCGCCTTCGACACCGCGTCCAAACACTTGAAGACCTATCGCGGCAAAGTGACCGTGCTCGGCGGACAGCAGCAGTTGGAACTCGACGTGGAACCCGTCCCACTCCTACCGCCCCCGGACGAGCCCGGCCCGTAGCAATTAGAAAAAGTCTGGGTCCGTAACTAGACGATAGGAAGCTCGCGGCATAGTGGCCGAACACGTGGGCCAATCTGTGAAAGGAACAGGTAGGAAGAACATGAAGTTTCCATCGATCAAAACATGCACTCTGGCAGCGGTAGTCGTCGTTCTCTTCTCAATCCGAATTGCTACAGCCCAGACCGCAGGCCCAGAGTTGGCAGCGGAGTGGAAAACGGTCGAAGACATCTTCGGATTTCCGGGAACCCAACTGCCTGGAGGAGTGGTTCGCTTCAACCTGCCGCGCAAGGATCTTCACGTCACTCTCGCGGGCACTGAAATCAAGCCCGGGCTGGCACTCAGTGCTTGGGCGGCTTTCCACCACGTCGGCGACAAGGACGCGATGATCATGGGCGATCTCGTCCTCACCGAAGACGAAGTGGCCCCCGTGGTGAAGGCCTTCCAGGACGGGGGCGTCGAAATCACTGCCATCCACAACCATCTGATCGGCGAGTCGCCAAAGATTATCTACATCCACATCGGTGGACATGGGGATCCGGTGAAGATGGCCCATACCATCAAGCAAGCGGTGGGGCTGACCAAGACGCCTCTCCCCCAATCCGGCGCTGCAAAGGAAACCGGAGCGGACTTTGGGTTCGACATCGCCGTCGTCGAGAAGATCATGGGTCGCCAAGGCAACGTGAGCGGCGGAGTGCTGCATTTCAGCGCGCCAAGGGCGGAGAGGCTCACGGAAGAAGGAATGGATACTCCACCTTCCATGGGCGCAGGCACCGTCATCAATTTCCAGCCGACCGGAAATGGACGTGCGGCGATTGCCGGCGATTTCGCCATGACGGGCAAGGAAGTTGGACCCGTCATGAAGCTTCTGCATGACAATGGTGTTCAAGCCGTCGCTCTGCATAGCCATGCGCTGGATGATGTGCCCAGGCTGTTCTACATGCACTTCTGGGCGAACGATGACGCGCTGAGACTGGCCAAGGCTCTGCGCAGCGCCCTCGACCAGACCAACTCCGCGAAATAGACTGGAGCGCGACGTGGGTAACTCTATTTCTGCCATATGACCGCAACCCGACAACCGCAACCCGAAGCGCCACTCGTGCCGTTTACCGTGCGCGATCTCCTTCTCTACTTCCTCCATCTGGGAACCTTCGGCTTTGGCGGACCCATCGCGTTGGCAGGCTACATGCAACGCGACTTGGTCGAAGGACGCCGGTGGGTTTCCAGGCAAGACTACTTGGAAGGTTTGGCCTTCTCGCAGTTGTCCCCCGGTCCGCTGGCCGCACAGCTCGCAATGTATCTGGGCTGGCTGCGCGCCGGTGCCTTCGGGGCAACCCTCGTCGGCATAGCGTTCATCTTGCCGTCCTTCCTGATGGTGCTCGCAGTAGCTGCTCTCTATGTTCACTATGGCAGCCTGCCCTGGATTCAAGGCGTGTTCTACGGAATTGGGGCCGCAGTCATTGCGATCATTGTGCGAAGTGCCATCAAACTTGTTCGCACCACGGTTGGAAAAGACTGGCTCCTCTGGGCGATTTTCGCGTTGGTCGCTCTGACTACAGCGTGGACCAAGTCTGAGATCGTCTGGTTGTTTGTACTCTGTGGGGTCATCGGAGTACTGGTGAAAGCGCCTCCCCAACTTTCATCTCGATCCTCCGCCATGGTCTCCCTCGCCGGTTTCGACCAGCTCCTGACTGGCATGTACGGCCTTGCCCCCTTGGCGACTGTCGGAGCGCTCTTCCTCTTTTTTCTGAAGGCGGGAGCTTTCGTCTTTGGCAGTGGCTTGGCGATCGTGCCGTTTCTGTACGGTGGAGTCGTCGAGAAATTCCACTGGCTGACCGAGCAACAGTTTGTGGACGCGGTGGCGGTGGCTATGATCACACCTGGCCCCGTAGTCATTACCGCGGCCTTCATCGGCTACTTGGTCGCCGGTCCCATCGGTGCGTTGGTGGCCGCCTGCGCTGTCTTTGCGCCGCCATACTTCATTGTCGTTCTTGCAGCACCGTACTACCGGCGCTTCTCTCAAAACCTGCAAGTCAAGGCTTTCGTCCAGGGCGTCACGGCGGCGGCAGTCGGTGCAATCGCCGGAGCCGCCTATATCCTTGCCCGCCGTTCTCTGGTCGATCTGCCGACCGTTTTCATCGCGCTCATCACCCTCGCTATCCTCATGCTTACCAAGAAGATCCCTGAGCCTATCGTTATTTTAGCGGCCGGGGCTGCCGGATTTCTCCTGCACGGAACCGCTCGATGAGTACCCTCTGACTGAGTGCCGCCAACTCAGAACTTACCTGTTCCCTCTGACGATCTTGTCCGCATCGTATAGCCCCCTTCATTCCCAGTCAGGGGCAAGTCCACAAATCAACCGGCGGCAACTTGGTGCTTAAGACCTACGCGGGACAGTAACCACTCTGCTGGCTACCCCCTGCGCCGGGACACTGAGAACTCAGTTTCTTGGCGTCCTACCGCTTCCGCGGCCACCTCGCCACCACCACCGTCGCAATCCCTCCCCGCGGACGGAACTCCCCATTCACCTCCGCCCACACCGGACGCGCCCACTTCACCACATCCTCCAGCACCTGGTTCACCACGTTCTCCTGAAAAATTCCCAGGTTGCGGTAGCTTTGCAAGTACTCCTTCAGTGACTTCAATTCGAGACAGTGCTGCCGCGGCATGTAGTGGATGGTCAAGCGCCCGAAGTCGGGCAGCCCAGTCTTCGGACACACCGACGTGAACTCAGGATCGTCCACCACAATCTCATATCCGGGAAACTGGTTGGGCCAGGTCTCAATCTCCGGAAACGCGTAATCCAATCCGGCGCTGGCATGTTCGGAGGTGTAGCGAGGCGCTTTCAGAACCGCTCTCTGCTTTCGGGCTCGGGGCATATTGTCATTTTAACCATTTGTGGCGCTGGAGCAACCTCTGCCCCATCCCACCGGGCAGGGCGCGCCTCCCCGGATTCTCTGCTTCAACCCAGCCCCTGCCTGCATCTAACTGACAGAAAGTATGGACGCTAGCGCCGCAACTCGCACCTTGCAGGCGACCGCTGGTGATACATTGATCCGGTCATCCTATTGCCCATGAACTATTGCCCATGAACGGATCCAACCAAACTGCCTCCCCCACTGGACGACGCTGGAAAATTGTTCTCGCCGTTCTGACCGTGCTCGTGATTAGCGCCATCGCTTTCTCGCGGCGCTCCCAATCCGTGCCCATCCGCGCCACCATCGTCCAGCGCGGCGACATCCGCAGCGTCATTTCTACCAACGGCAAAGTCGAGCCGGTGCAGAACTTCGAAGCTCACGCTCCCGTCGCCACCACCGTCGGACGCCTCTACGTAAAGGAAGGCGACCACGTCAAACGGGGACAGTTGTTGCTGGTGCTTGACGACGCTCCCGCTCGCGCCCAGGCCGCCCGCGCCCAAACCCAGATGCGCGCCGCCCAATCCGATTTGAGCGCCACTGAACGCGGCGGCACCCAGGAAGAAGTCCTCACCACCCAGACCGCGCTCCTCAAAGCCCGCACCGACCGCGACACCGCCCAGCGCAATCTCGACGCATTGAATCGTCTGCAAGCCCAAGGTGCCGCTTCCACTGGCGAGGTACAGGACGCGCAAAACGCCTTGGCCCACTCCGACGGCGAAACCCAACTCCTCGAACAGAAACTCAAGGGCCGCTACTCCAAGCCCGAAGTCGCTCGCGTCGAGGCCCAGGGCAACGAGGCCCACGCCAGTCTCGAGAGTGCTGCGAGTGTCCTGGCCAAGTCCAATGTCCGCGCCCCCTTCGATGGCGTGGTCTATTCCCTTCCCGTCAAGCCCGGCGCCTTTGTCCAGGAGGGCGACCTGTTGCTTCAGGAAGGCGACCTTTCCCAGGTCTTGGTGCGGGCCTTCGTGGATGAGCCCGATGTGGCCCGCCTAACCTTCACCCAGAAGGCGGACATCACCTGGGACGCCGTCGCCGGCCGCACTTGGGCCGGGGCCGTCAACAGCGTGCCTGCCACTGTGAAACTCCGCGGCACCCGCAATGTCGGCGAATCCACCATCCTGGTCGACAACTCGGACCTCCGCTTGTTACCCAACATTAATGTCAACGTCACCATTGTCATCGCGGAAAAGCACGACGCTCTCGTGCTTCCCCGCGAGGCCATTCGCCAGGACGACAGCAAGCCCTATGTCTTGCTGGTCACCAACGACACCCTGCATCGCCGCGACGTCGACATCGCCGTTTCCACCCTTACCAACGTCGAAATTCGAACCGGCCTGGCTGCGAAGGACGTGGTCGCTTTGAACTCGGTCAATGGCAAGCCCCTGTTCGACGGCATTTCTGTGAAAGTGGTGCAGTAGTCCCGCATGAGATCTTTTGTCGCAATCGCAGTCGCTCTTTTTTCCCTTCCCGCAGCCCTGTTCGGGGCCGCGACCGACTCCGCCAGCCACTTGCTCGACCAGGGCAAGGTGGATGAAGTCATCGCCACCTTCGCCGGCCACACCGACGCCGACTCCAACAACCTGCTCTGCCGCGCCTACTACGCGCTGGGCGAATTGGATCACGCGCTCGGCCCCTGCGAGAAGGCTGTCGCCCTCGAGCCCTCTAACGCCCGCTACCACCTCTGGCTCGGCCGCGTCTATGGCGAGAAGGCCGATAAGGCCAGCTTCCTCTCCGCCGCCGGATTCGCCAAGAAGCTTCGCGTCGAGTTCGAGCGCGCCGTGCAGCTTGATCCCAACGACACCCAGGCCCGCACCGATCTCGCCGAGTTCTACCTCGAAGCCCCCAGCATCATGGGCGGAGGCAAGGACAAAGCCATCGAGCAGGCTCGCCTCATTGGCAAGACCCGTCCCGCTCGCGAGCATTGGACTTACGCTCGCATCGCCGAAAAAGATAAGGATCTGCCTACTGCGGAAGCCGAGTACCGCAAAGCCATCGCGTCTACTTCTGAGAACGCTGAGGCCTGGTCCGACCTCGCTATTTTTTTTCGCAAGCACAATCGCTTGCCTGAGATGGAAGAGGCCGTGCGCCACGCCACCTCGTCGCCGTCCACCCCTCCCGGAGTCCTGTTCGACGCGGCCGAGAATCTCTCGCGCGCCGGCCAAAGCTCCGACTATGATCTTGCCATCTCTCTACTGCGCCGCTATATCGCCTCCGCCACCGTCGAAGACTCACCTGCATTCAAAGCCCACTACTTGCTCGGCTCCCTCCTCGAAAAGCAAGCCAAGAAAACCGAAGCCACCGCCGAGTTTCGCGCCGCCCTCGCCCTCGCTCGCGAATTCCAACCGGCCCAGCAGGCGCTGCAACGCCTCTCCAGATAAGCGCCGCACCATGTCCTCCCCTGCAAAGCCCTTGCGCCCATACCAATTACAATCCTCTTTCGTTTTCTTGAAGGTGCCATGATGAAGACACATTCTCTGTCCCGCCTTATCCCGATGGCGACCATCCTCTGTCTGTTCGCCGTCGCCGCCCCAGCCGAAACGCTGCCGCTGAAGCGCGCCGTGCAATTGGCTCTCTCTCATGCCACCGCTTCCGGAGTCGCCACCGCCACTGAGCAGCGCGCCTTTGCCTCCTATCAGGAAGCCCGCCATGCCTACATCCCGCAGGTCACCACAGGCGCCGGCCTCGGATATTCCTACGGCTTCCCCCTGTCTCTCGAAGGCTCCGCTCCCTCGCTGTTCAATCTGGTCGCGCAGAGTCCGTTGTTCAATCCCGCTCAACTGCAGTTCCAGAAAGCGGCCCGGGCCGAGTGGCAGGCCAGCCAGTTGCAGTCCAAAGATCAACGCAACGCCGTCATTCAAGACACCGTGCTCACTTATGCCGAACTTAGTAAGTGGGACCAACGTCTGCAACGCTTGCAACAGGACGCCACCCAGGCTCAGCAAACGGAACAGTCGGTCGCCGCACGCGTCAAAGAAGGGGTGGACAGTCCGCTTGACTTGAACAAGTCCAAGCTTTCCGCCGCCAGGGTCCGCCTCCACATCGCCGAGGCCCAGGGCTCCGCCGACGTCCTCCGCCAGCATCTCGCCAAGCTGACCGGCCAACTCGCCTCCACCATTCAGGTGGAGTCCGGCCCCTTGCCCGCCCTGCCTGACGCCAGCCAGGAAGACGACCTTTCCGCGAAAGCCGAGAAAGCTAGTCCCGCCATCCAGTCTGCCGAGCAGCACGCTGTGGCGGAAGCCTTCCGCGCCAAGGGCGAACACCGCGCTCTCCTGCCCCAAGTCGACTTCGCCGCCCAGTACGCTTTGCTCGCCCGTTTCAACAACTACGACCTGTATTACAAAGCGTTCCAGCAAAACAACGCCACCATCGGCGTGAATATTCGCGTGCCCATCTTCAACTTCGCCCAGCGCTCGCACGCCCAGGCCGCCGATGCCGATGCCCTCAAGGCCCGCAGTCAGGTGCAAGCCGCCCGGAACCAGGTCTCCGAAGAGGCCTTGCGGGCGCAGCGCATCGTCAGCCAATGGTCTGCCGCGCGTGAAGTCGCCGATCTTGAATACCAAGTCGCCCAATCCGGCTTCGAAGCCATGCAAACCCGCATCGCCGCCAATACCGGCACCCTCCACCAACTCGACGACGCCCGTGTCCAAGCCAACGAACGCTTCCTCGCCGTGCAAGATGCCGACTTCGAATTGCAGCGCGCCCGCGTAGCCCTGTTGCGCGCCACCGGCGATCTGGAAAAGTGGGCCTTGGGGAACTAGCACTTTTGGGGACGTCTCCGCCTGGGTGGGGCGCCCGCCCCCACCTAAAATTGTCATCCCGAGTGCAGCGAGGGATCAGCTCCCCCAGCTCTTGTCATCCCGAGCGCAGCGAGGGGGATCTGGTCCTCCTCCTCCGCGCCCTCTATGCTGGTGTATCCCCTCATGGTCGTACGCGCCCCGCCCGCGTTATAGTTGTCTTTCATGCCCAACAAGAAAACGCCGCGGATCGCCATCGCCATCCTCGCCGCCGGCAAAGGCACGCGCCTCAAATCCAGGCTGCCCAAAGTTCTCCACGAAATCGGCGGCCGCCCCCTGCTCGCGCATGTAATCGCCGCCGCCACCCAGGTGGTGCCCGCGCCGGATGTTTTCGCCATCATCGGCCATGAAGCCGCTCTAATTCGCGAGGCCGTCGAGAGCACCGGCATCCGCTTCGTGTTGCAGGAAGAACAACGCGGTACCGGACACGCCCTCATGGTTGCTCGCGACGCCCTCGCCGCCTACGACCACGTCCTCGTCCTCTCTGGCGATGCCCCCCTTATCACCGCTGCCACCATCGTGGCCTTGCGCCACTTCCACCTCGCCCACCGCGCCTCCATGACCCTGTTGACCGCCGACCTCGACCACCCCACCGGTTATGGCCGCGTCATCCGCCAGAGTGCCCGCAGCACCGCCGTCCGCTCCATCGTTGAGGAGAAATCCGCCTCGCCCGCCCAGAAGAAAATTCGCGAAATCAATTCCGGCTTCTATGCCTTCGCCGTCAAGCCCTTGTTTCAGCACATCCAGAAGCTCTCCACCGGCAACCCCCACCGCGAGTACTACCTCACCGATATGGCCGCCATCCTCAACCGCGCCCGCCAGAAAGTGCTCGCCTATAAGACCCCAAACCCGGTCGAAATCCTGGGCAGCAACACCCGCGCCGAGATGGTGGGCCTCGACCTTCGTTTGCGCGCCGCCAAGTGCCAGGAACTCATGACTCAAGGCGTCACCATCTTCTATCCCCACACCTGCGTCATCGATTCCATGGTCGAGATCGGCCCCGATACCATCATCGAGCCGTTCGTGCAGTTGCTCGGCCACACTCGCCTCGGCTCCGACTGCCGCATCCGCTCCTACAGCATCCTCGCTAACTCCCAGCTCGGCGACGGCGTCCTGGTCCGCCCCGGCACCCTCATGGACCAAGCTCGCGTGGCCTCCCGCGCCGTCATCGGCCCCTACTCCCACCTCCGCCCCGGCAGCGACATCGGCGAGGCCGCCCACATCGGCAATTTCGTCGAAACCAAAAAACTCAAGCTGGGCAAAGGCTCCAAGGCCAACCACCTCTCCTACCTCGGCGATGCCGAAATCGGCGCTGGCGTCAACATCGGTGCCGGCACCATCACCTGCAACTACGACGGTGTGAACAAGCACACCACCATCATCGAAGACAACGTCTTTGTCGGTAGCGACAGCACGCTGGTCGCGCCCGTCACCATCGGCCAGGGCGCCTACATCGCCGCCTCCTCCTGCATCACCCATTCCGTCCCACCCGATTCCCTCGCCCTCGGCCGCGCCCGTCAGGAAATCAAGGAAGGTTGGGCCCGCCACAAACGCGAACTCACCGCCGCCGCCAAACGGGCCAGGCCCAAGCCCCGCGTCGACCACCCCGCTTAGCCGCCCCGCCCGTATCCACTCTGACACCCCCCGCTCTCTCGACGTCCACAACCGCACCCGCGCCATTCCATTACAATTACCTGTAGGCCGTGCTTTTCGCACTGTCTGGAGGCAACACATGGGACTCTCTTTTTCCGCGATTGTAATTATCGTAGTTGCCATTTACTTGTTGAGCTCGATCAAGATTCTGGCCGAGTATGAACGCGGCGTCATTTTCCGCCTGGGCCACCTGCTCAAAAAGGAAAAAGGCCCCGGCGTCATCTTGGTCTTTGCTCCAATCGACCGCATGGTGCGCATTTCCCTCCGCCAGGAAGCCCTTGAAGTGCCTCCGCAAGACATCATCACCCGCGACAACGTCACCCTGAAAGTCAATGCCGTCATCTTCCTTCGCGTCATTGATCCCAACAAGGCCGTCGTCGAAGTCTCCAACTACGTGTACCAGACCTCGCAGTTCGCCCAGACCACCTTGCGTTCCGTCCTCGGCGAGCAGGAACTTGACGAACTTCTGTCCCATCGCGAAAAGATCAACCTCCGCCTGCAGAGCATTCTCGATACCCACACTGCTCCCTGGGGCGTCAAAGTCTCCAACGTGGAAGTCAAGCAAGTGGACATGCCCGAGAGCATGTTGCGCGCCATGGCCAAACAAGCCGAGGCCGAACGCGAAAAGCGTTCCAAGATCATTCACGCCGAAGGCGAGTTCTCCGCCGCGCAACGTCTGGTCGATGCCGCCACCCTGCTGGCCACCGAACCCGTCAGCGTTCAGTTGCGCTACCTGCAGACCCTCACCGAAATCGGGGTTGAAAAAAACACCACCGTGGTCTTCCCCGTCCCAGTCGATTTCTTCAGCGGCATGCAACGAATGTTATCCGGCCCCGCAGCACCCGCGGCAGCTCCTGCAAAAACCGCTGCACCGCCGCCGCCGCCCCAACCCATTCCGTAGGAGGCAACCAGAGATGAACGACTCACCCGACACCGAAATCACGGTCAGCACTGGCAAGATGCTCATGGTCTTCTTTGCCTTTGTCGTGGTCTGCGCCCTGTTCTTTGGCATGGGCTTCACCCTGGGCAAGAACGCCACCGTCTCGGCCTCCACCACCGCGTCCGTTCCAGCAGCCTCCGCCACCGACAAGACCGCCGCCGATTCCGCATCCGAGCCGCCGCTCACCTTCTACAAGACGGTCGAACAGAAAGACGCCAACGCCAAGCTTACCCAGCCCGACCTCCCGTCCTCTGAGTCGCCGGCTCCGTCCACTCAGCCGCATCCCGAAATCGCGCGCGCCACCACTCCCGCGCCTGCGCCTGCCCCATCCACTGCGGCCCCAACGCCAACCGCGGCCGCCCCCAGCGGAATCGTCGTCCAGGTCGCTGCCGTCACCCGCTCGGAAGACGCCGCCGCTCTCGCCAACGCTCTCAAGCGCAAGGACTACGGCGCTTTTGTCGCCAGCGTCCCCACCGACAAGCTGTTTCGCGTTCAAATCGGCCCCTTCTCCGACCTGAAAGCCGCCGAGGCCACCAAGAACAAGCTGGTCAGCGATGGCTACAATTCGATCGTGAAGAAGTAACCCGCGATTCAGTCCCGGCCCGCGCAGCACGCCTCTACATTGACATCCATCAATGTTCGCGGCACACTACTGCTATGACCAAACCCGAAGCCGCCTTCGACCTTGTTCTCCACGCCGTCGCCGATCCGATCCGCCGCCGCATCCTGCAGTCTCTGAAGGAAAAAAATGCCGGCCTGTTGGAAACCGAAACCGGCCTGTGCGCCCTTGATATCGAAGAGCGTGTTCGGCTCGCCCAGTCCACCGTCTCGCACCACATGGCTGTGTTACGCAAAGCAGGTTTAGTGGTAGTGAAAAAACGCGGCCTCTACCGCCTCTATCACCGCGACGAAAAAGCCATCGCACAATTGCTGCGCGACCTCAATCATCGTCTCTCGTAGCTACGGGCTGCCCTCGTCGCTTGCTCTCCGCCCCTCACTTCTTCTTCAGCACCGGATCCGCCACCTTGCCCGCAACCTCGCTCGCCGCCGCCACAAAGCTCTCCGTCAACGGCTTCCCTTCCGCCGCCACCACCGTCCCTTCCACGATGGCTTTCTGGCCCCCCTTCTTGAACAGCGCATAGTCCCAGACCACCTGCTCCGGCGCAGGTTTCGCTTCGCCTTCCTTGGCGTCCCGCCGATTCGACCACTTGCCCAGCGCCACTTCTCCTAACAGCATGTAGTCGCAATGCGCGCGTTCCATCACTTTCAGGTTACGTCCGCTCATATCCAGATGGTCGCCTAGCATCGTCGCAGAGTAAGAATTCTCCGCATTCACCTTGAGCTTCTGCAGTTCCCCCACGGTCTTCTCTTTCAACTCGTCGGTGAACACCGGCTTGGTGCTGCTGTTGGCAATATCCGCCACGCACAGCTTCTTGCCCAAAATCCCCGATGGATGCCCCTTCTCCTGCCCCCACGTCGCCACACTCGCCAGCGCCACTACCCATACCCCTACCACCGCAAATCTACGCATCTCCCTGTTCCCTCTTGTGCTTGAATTTTTCCCGCACTGCTCTGGCCCGGCCTCACTCCTTCAGTTTCGCCTTCAAATCCGTGGCGATCAGCTTGCCGTGAAACCGCCCGTTCTCAATAAATATCTCGTTCGTCCGCGACCCCGCCACAATGACTCCCGCCACATAAATCCCCGGCGCATTGCTTTCCAGCGTTTCCGGATCGCAGAACGGTCGGTGCTGCTCCGCCGACAGCTCGATCCCCGCGCCGCGCAGAAAATCGTAATCCGGATGGTATCCGGTCAGCGCAAACACGAAATCATTCTTCAACCGCAAGGGACGCCCCGGCGTATTTACCACCACGAAATCCGGCCCAATCTCCTGCACTGTGCTGTCGAAGTGCGCTACGATCTCCCCCGCCTTGATCCGGTTCTCGATGTCCGGTTTCACCCAGTACTTTACGTGGCTGTGAAACTCTGGCCCGCGATGCACCGCCGTCACTCGCGCCCCATGCCGCCACAAGTCCAGCGCCGCTTCCGCCGCCGAATTCTTGCCCCCAATCACCACCACGTCACAATCGTAGAAAGGGTGCGGCTCCCGGTAGTAATGGAACACCTTCCCCAGATCCTCGCCGGGAATGCCCAGCACATTCGGCAGATCGTAATATCCCGTCGCCACTACGATCTTGCGCGCCCGGTAGTCGTGGATCCGCTCCTGCCGATCCGTCGCCGTAATCCGGAAATCTCCGTTGCTCCCGCTCACCGCCCGCACTCGCTGATACAGGCATGTATGCAATTTGTAGAACTCCGTCACTTTCCGGTAGTACTCCAGAGCTTCCTGACGCGTAGGTTTTTGCAGCGCCGTGCTGAAGGGAATATCGCCAATCTCTAATAACTCCGGCGTGGTGAAGAAATTCATGTTCACCGGATAGTTGTAGATGGAGTTCACCAGGCAGCCTTTGTCCACGATGATCGCCTTCAGCCCCACCTTCTGGGCCTCGATCGCGCACGCCAGCCCGGTCGGGCCCGCGCCGATCACCATTACATCCGTCCAGATCTCGTGCTGAGCGTGGGCCTGCGTACGCGGGAGAGTTTCAACAACCTGCTCGACTTCCAAGGGATTAGGCCTCTCTCAATCAATGGCGCCCGGCTTGCCTGCAATCGACGCCGCTTTCTGCCATGAAATTGTCGATTTTATCACGCCACCCAAACCCTTTGCGGTGACCCCTTCAATGCTCATCGACCTGGCCCATTCTTCCTGCGAACTCGCCCCGCCTGACCTCGCTGCCTGACCCTCCCCGCCTGACCCTCCCCGCTTCCGCAGCCAGCCTCTGCCTGACACCTGACTCTTGGGGTTGCTATACTTTTTAGTTCTTCATAGCACTCCGCAGCCCTTCGTAGGAGACCATCATGGCAACTCGCTCTGAAAAAGATTCCATCGGCGTCAAAGAGATTCCCGCCGGCGTTCATTACGGCATCCAAACCGCCCGCGCCATCGAAAACTTTCCCATCTCCGGCATGCGCGCCCACCCCACCCTCATCCGCTCTTTCGGCATGGTCAAGGAAGCCGCCGCCGAAGCCAACAAAGCCCTCGGCTTGCTGGACGCCCGTCAAGCCGATGCCATCATCCAAGCCTCCCGCGAAGTGCAGCAGGGCAAGTGGGACCAGGAGTTCATGGTCGACGTCTTCCAGGCCGGCGCCGGCGTCAGCTTCCACATGAACACCAACGAAGTGATCTCCAACCGCGCCATTAAAATCCTCGGCGGCGAACTCGGCGACTACTCCGTCGTCCATCCCAACGACCACGTGAACTACGGCCAGTCCACCAACGACGTTTTCCCCACTGGCATGCGTCTCGGCGCTCTGCTCGAACTTGAGAGCCTCTATCCCGTCCTCGACTCCCTGGTCGCCGCCTGCGACAGCAAGGGCAAGAAGTTTCACGGCATCCTGAAGTCGGGACGCACCCATATGCAAGACGCCGTCCCCATGCGTCTCGGCCAGGAATTCACCGCCTATGCCGGCGCCATCCGCCGCGCCAAAGATGCCATCTGCACCGCCTCGGACTCCTTGCGTGAGCTTGGCCTCGGCGGCTCTGCCGTCGGCACCGGCATCAACACTCATCCCGACTATCGCGAGCTAGCCATCGCTGCCCTGGCCCGCATCTCCGGACAGAAGCTCCTCCCGGTGGATGATATGCGCTACGCCATGCAATCCAACTTCGCCATGGCCCGCGTTTCTTCCGCGCTGCGCAACCTCGCCCTCGAAGTCATTCGTACTTCTAATGATCTCCGCCTGCTCTCTTCCGGCCCCAACACCGGCTTCGCGGAAATCAATCTGCCCGCGCTCCAGCCCGGCTCTTCCATCATGCCCGGCAAGATCAACCCGGTGATTCCCGAACTCGCCGCCATGGTCTGCTTCCAGGTCGTGGGCAACGACGTCGCAGTCGCCATGGCCGTCCAAGCCGGACAGCTCGAGCTCAACGTTATGATGCCGACCATGGCTTACAACGTGATGCAGTCCATCACCATCCTCCGCAACATGCTGCGCCAGTTCACTGACAAATGCGTTGCCGGCGTCACTGTCAATAAGTCCCGTTGCGACTTCTACGTGCAGGCCACCGTCTCCCTGGCGACTGCTCTGAACCCCTACATCGGATACGCCAAGGCCGCCGAAATCGCTAAGGAAGCGGTGGCCACAGGCAAGTCCATCATCGAAATCGCCCGCGCCAAAAAACTATTGAGCGATGAGCAGATCAACGAGATCCTGGATCCCGAGCGCATGACCGAACCCCAGCGCCCCCTGGAAGTGTCCAAAGACCGCGAAAAAGTCAAAGCGAAATAACGGAGCCAGAGTCGGGCAGTAATCCGTTAGCGCTTGTCATCCGTTTACTCTTGTCATCCGTCGACTCTTGTCATCCATTGACTTCTTGTCATCCATTTGTGCTTGTCATCCGTTTACTCTGTCATCCTTTTGAGCTTGTCATCCTGAGCGAAGCGAAGGACCTGCTTCCCTCCGTGTACCCGCGTCCTCTATGGTCAAAATAACAACCGTCTAAACCAAGCAGAACCTCCGGTTCATCTCCCCACCGGTTTTGAAACTTGAAACTTGAAACTCGAAACTGGGCTTACCCTGTGTTCCCCTGTGCCCCCTGTGGTAAAAGCCTTTGCCCCACCCTGCGTCCTCCGCGTCCTCTGTGGTCAAAATAACAACCGTCTGAACCAAGTAGAGCCTCCGGTTTATCTCCCCACCGGTTTTGAAACTCGAAACTAGAAACTAGAAACTGGGCTTACCCCGTGTTCCCCTGTGCCCCCTGTGGTAAAAGCCTTTGCCCCACCGGTCTCGAAACTTGAAACTCGAAACTCGAAACTCTAAACTCAACCTCACATGACCGTTCCTAAACTAACCCGCCTCCTCCTCGCCGTCTTCGCCCTCGCCTCCTTCGCCCACGCCGTTGGCGAGCGCGCCACCTCCATGCGCGATGCCTACCTCTACGTCGCCCCCGACGTCACTTCCAACAAGCTGGCCGACGTCTCCCGCGGCCGCGAACTCGTCATCCTCGATTCCAGCCGCGATTGGCTCAAAGTCGAAGCCCTCCTGGGCGAAGAAAAGACTATCACCGGATGGATGCTCGACAAGGGTTTGGTTCGTGCCTCCACGCCCGACGGCGACAAGATCATCTTTGGCGAAGCCGCCGACTCCGAAGACCAGGCCAGCCGCCGTGGTGGCCGCCGCCATGCCGACGACGATGCCCAGCACCTCTATCTCCGCGTTTACGACCAGTTCCCCACTTCCCCTTTGGCCGGCGAAGCTCTCTACCGCGCCGCCGATATCAAGTGGCAACTCGAGCGCGCCCAAGTCGTCAGCCGCCCTTCGGCCCACGAGAAAGAGGCTTTCCTGCGCGTCGGCATGGACGAAGAGATAATGCGTCTGGTCATGAAGAAATTTTCCGGCTCCAAGTGGGCTGACCTTGCCGCCTATCATCTGATCGAAAACAAACTCTGCGGCGACTGGCAGGGCGACCCCAAGTGCCCCGAAAAAGAAGCCGAATACTACGAAAAGTATGCCAACGACCGCGCCCAATCCCCCCGCGCCGCCGAGGCACTCTACAACGCCGCCTCCCGCCAGGCCGCTCTGATCGAACTCTACAAATCCGACCAGCAACCAAAGAAATCCGGTGACGCTCGCGCCCGCGCCATCGCCATCGCCCAGCGCGTCCTCTCGCAGTATCCCCAAAGCGACTACGCCCCCCGCTCCCAGTCCCTGCTGTTCAAAGTGCAACAAGGCGTCCCCACCTACGGCAACGCCACCGAGTGACCCAGCCCCAAAGTTGTCATCCTGAGCAAAGCGAAGGACCCGTTTTACTCCGCGTCCTCGAACTAAGCCCTCCCCCGCTTCAGCGTCCAAGGTTTTGAAACTTGAAACTTGAAACTTGAAACTGCTCTTGTCCTCCCGAGCGAAGCGAGGGACCTGCAGTTCGTGCGCATTTGTCATCCTGAGCGCAGCGAAAGGACCTGCTTTACTCCGCGTCCTCGAACTAAGCCCTCCCCCGCTTCAGCGTCCAAGGTTTTGAAACTTGAAACTTGAAACTTGAAACTTGAAACTTGAAACTGCTCTTGTCCTCCTGAGCGCACCGAAGGACCCGCTTCTCTCCAACAGTCAACCCCACCCCCACCTGCTATCCTGTCCCTTCGGAGACTCCTCACATGAAAACACTCCCTGCCCTGCTGCTAGCTTGCCTGCTCTTGCCCTTTGCCTCCTCCCAGACCGGCCCCCATTTCGACGGGACCACCTGGTGGCACCATGTCAAGGTGCTGGCCGACGACAACATGGAAGGCCGCGAAACCGGCAGCCCCGGCCTCCACCGCGCCCAGGCCTACATCGTCGAGCAACTCAAGAAAGACGGATTGAAACCCGCGGGCACTCACGGCTACTACCAGCCCGTGCAGTTTGTCTCGCGCCAGATCGTCGAGAAAGACTCCAGCCTCGCCCTCGTCCGCAACGGCAAGCCTGAGCCGCTGGTGCTCGGCGAAGACGCCTACTTCGGCACTCGCGTCAACCTCGCTCCCCACACCGACGCTCCTCTGGTCTTCCTCGGCTATGGCCTGCAGATCCCGGAAAAGAACTACGATGACCTCGCCGGACTCGACCTCAAGGGCAAAGTCGTAGTCATCATCTCCGGCTCACCCGAAGAAATCCCCGCCGCCCTCGCCTCCCACTACCAGACCGCCGCCGAACGCTGGAAGTCTCTGCGCGCCGCCGGTTGCGTCGGAATTATTGGCATCCCCAATCCCAGCTCCATGGATATCCCCTGGTCCCGCATGTCCGCCAACCGCGCCCACGTCAGCATGGAACTGGCCGATCCCGAGTTCGACGAAACCGCGGGCCAGAAGCTCTCCGTCACCTTCAACCCCGCCCATGCCGAACAACTCTTCCTCGGCTCCGGCCACACCTTCGCTGAGTTGGTTGCGCTGGCCAAGGACCGCAAGCCTCTGCCTCGCTTCCCTCTCCCGCTTTCCATCGCCGCTACCGCAAAAATGGAAACCACCAAGATCGAATCTGACAACATCGTGGCCAAGCTCGAAGGCACCGATCCCAAACTTAAGCGCGAATATGTTGTCCTCTCCGCACACATTGACCACATTGGCGTCGGCGAACCCATCAACGGCGACAAGATTTACAACGGAGCCATGGACAACGGTTCCGGCAGCGCCCTCCTGCTCGATATCGCCGATTCGTTTAAGAAATCTCCCGTGAAGCTGCGCCGCTCTGTTCTGTTCGTCTGGGTCACCGCCGAAGAAAAAGGTCTGCTCGGCTCCAAGTATTTTGCCGCTCACCCCACCGTCCCGGCCGCCAGCATGATCGCCGATCTCAATGAAGACATGTTCCTGCCCATCGTCCCTTTGAAAGTGCTTACGGTTTATGGCCTGGCCGAATCCGACCTCGGCGACCGCGTCCGTGAAGTGGCCGCCGCGCACGGCGTAAAAATCCAGTCCGATCCCCAACCGCTGCGCAATTCCTTCATCCGCAGCGATCAGTACAACTTCATCCGCCACGGCATTCCCGCCCTGGCCATCGGCTTTGGCTTCGAACTCAACTCCCCCGAGCAGAAGATTTTTAAAGACTGGCTGACCAACCGCTACCACGCCCCGTCTGACGACGTGAACCAACCGGTGGACCTCGCCGCCGAAGGCCAGTTCGAAGCCATCTATCGCGATGTCGCCATCGCCGTCGCCAACGACGATCGCGTGCCGCAATGGAAACCCGACAGCTTCTTCCACCGCTACGCGAAGAGCGCAACCAAATAGACGTTGCCTCGCTAAATCGCATTGTCATCGCGAGCGAAGCGGAAGACTTGGCTTGTTCAATAACGCTTGTCATCCTGAGCAAAGCGAAGGACCTGCTTTCCTCTGCGTCCTCGAACCAAGCCCTGCCCCGCTTCATCGTCCAAGGTTTTGAAACTAGAAACTAGAAACTCGAAACTGCTCTTGTCATCCTGAGCGCAGCGAAGGACCTGCTGTTTCTGCGATACTACCCATTCGACTTTTTCGGAGGAACTTTTGAACGACTACCTGCTCTCGCTGGTGCTGGGCATTGTTGAAGGCCTCACTGAATTTCTGCCGGTCAGCTCCACCGCGCACCTGCGCATCGCTCAAGACCTGCTCCACGTCGACCTCTCCGACGGCTACTGGAAGATGTACGCCATCGTGATCCAACTCGGCGCTATCCTGTGCCTTCCCATTTACTTCCGCAGCCGCATTGCCAAATTTCTTTCTACCTTCCCCTCCGGGGAACGCGGCGACCGCAACCTGCTCACCCATCCTCTTGGCCTCACCATGGTCGCCTTCGTGGTCACCGCCATCCCATCGTTTTTGTTGACCAAGGTGATTGGCAAGCATCTGGAGAGCCTAACCATCATGGGCGCGTCGTTGCTTATCGGCGGCGTCGTCATGTGGATTGTCGACGCCATGAAGGCGCCCTGGGAAGCCGCTGGCCCCGGCGCCAAAGGCAGCACTATCCATACTTGGAAGATGGAAGACATGAGCCTGCCTCAGTCCCTCTGGATTGGCGCCTGCCAGATTCTTTCCGCCGTCTTCCCTGGCACCTCGCGCTCCATGAGCACGATCGCAGCCGGCCAACTCGCGGGCATGTCGCGGGCCTCAGCACTGGAGTTTTCTTTTTTCCTCTCCATTCCAACCATGGTCGTCGCCACTGCCTACACCCTGCTCAAGTCGCTGCGCGGCGGCCACGGCGAGAACCCCATCGGAGTCAGCGCGCTCACGCCGCATCAATGGATCGTGCTGGCGATTGGCTTTGTGGTTTCGTTCATCGTCGCTTACGGATCGGTGGCGTGGTTCATGGCCTGGGTGCGTACTCGCGGCTTCGTCCCCTTCGCCATATACCGCATCGTGATCGGGATCGCCGTCCTGGTGTGGGTCAGCCGGCTCGCCGGCTAGGAATCGAACGGCTTCGCCGAGAGCCTACCTACTTCTTCGTCCCCAGTTTACTGTTGAGTAACTAATATTTACTGTTCAGTAAACATTTTTGGCGGGTTCTAGTCCTGCGCAGTTTGCACGCAAATTCAATTCAAGACGTGACCGGACGCGTTACGTTTTGTGAAGCGCGGTATCGGAGAGCGAGCATTTTCGTCCTCAGAAACCGCATTTTGGGATGGAATTTCGTCGCCGATCACAGCTTATCCCATTTGATTTCAGCAAGATGCAATCATTCACACGAGCAAGAAATCAGCCCTGATTCAGATCGAACGGAACCTCCGCGAATAGCCTTAAACGCTTTCGATGGAGACGTTTACGTGAGCTAGCATCACCCACTTCCTCAGCAATCCGCTGGAAATGGTTCCCCCGGTTGATGCGTTGCCTCATTCATCCGTTCCGCGGGCCAAATTCTCCGAATTTCGGAGGGCGCACAACTCCCTGTCGCGCGCTATTTCGCCCGCAACTCGCACAAAAGAAGTGGTTTAGAGGCTATTCAGCGCGCGGCGCGTCAATGATGACGGACTCCGCCGCTTTGCGTTTGAAGAAGAGTGCTCCCAGCGGCGGCACACTCAAGCGCAAAGTGAACGGCCGGCCCTGCGAGGATTCGGCCATAGCGGCGCATCCTCCCATGTTGCCCACGTTGCCCCCGCCATATTCTTTCGCGTCACTGTTTAGGATCTCTTCCCAGAAGCCTGCGTCATTCACGCCGAGGCGATAGCCGAGGCGTGGCACCGGGGTGAAGTTGCAGACGATGAGAATGTCGTCGGCGGGCGACTGGCCGTGACGCAAGAGGGCGATGATGCTCTCGCTGGCGTTTTCGCAGTCGAGCCACTCGAAGCCGGCGGGTTCGTTGTCAAACCAGTGCATGCCGGGTTCGCGCGCGTACACGCGATTCAATTGCTCGACGAAATTTTGCAGGCCTCGGTGCAAGGGATGCTCCAGCAAATTCCAGTCGAGGCTGGAGTCGTGGTTCCACTCGCGGCGCTGGCCGAACTCGCCGCCCATGAAGATCATCTTCTTCCCGGGCTGCGCATACATGTAGGCAAACAGCAAGCGCAGGTTGGCGAACTGCTGCCACTGGTCGCCGGGCATCTTGTTGAGCAGCGAGCCTTTGCCGTGGACCACTTCGTCGTGGGAGAGGGGTAGCACAAAATTTTCGGTGAACGAGTACAGCCCGCGGAAGGTAAGCAGGTTGTGATGAAACTTGCGATAGATGGGATCGCGGGCAAAATACTTCAGGGTGTCGTGCATCCAGCCCATGTCCCACTTCATGCCGAAGCCCAGGCCGCCGCTGGTAGTGGGCCGGGAGACTTGCGGCCAGGCGGTGGACTCTTCGGCGATGGTCTGAATGTCGGGATGCTCTTCGTAGGCCTCTTGGTTGAAGCGGCGCAGGAAATCCACGGCCTCGATGTTCTCGCGACCACCATATTTATTGGGGATCCACTCGTCATGCTTGCGCGAGTAGTCGAGGTAGAGCATGGAGGCGACCGCATCGAGGCGCAGGCCGTCGGCGTGGTAGCGGTCTACCCAGAACATGCCGCTGGACATGAGGAAGCTGCGGATTTCGTTGCGGCCGTAGTTGAAGATGTAAGTCTTCCAGTCGGGATGGAAACCCTGGCGCGTGTCGGAGTGTTCGTAGAGATGAGTGCCGTCGAAAAAGGCCAGGCTGTGCTCGTCGGTGGGAAAGTGCGAAGGCACCCAATCGAGAATGACGCCGATGCCATTCTGGTGCAGGTAGTCGATGAGGAACATCAAGTCCTGCGGAGTGCCATAGCGCGAAGTGGGCGCGAAGTAGCCGGTGCTCTGGTATCCCCAGGAAGCGTAGTAGGGATGCTCCATGATGGGAAGAAACTCGACGTGGGTGAAATGCATGCGCTTGGCATATTCAGCGAGGCGGGATGCCATCTCGCGATAGCTCAGGGAGCGGTTGCCCTCCTCGGGCACGCGCATCCAGGAACCGAAGTGGACTTCGTAGATGGACATGGGGGCGTGCAACGAGTTGCGCGCGGCCCGTTTTGTCATCCACTCGGAATCGTTCCAGGTGTAGTCCAAGTCCCAGACGACAGAGGCGGTGCGGGGAGGAGTTTCGGCGAGGAAGCCGATGGGGTCGGCCTTGTTGACAGAGTAGCCGGTGCTCGAAACGATGTGAAACTTATAAAGCGTGCCCACGCCGATGCCGGGGACGAAACATTCCCAAATGCCAGAGAAACTGCGTTGATGAAGGGGGTGGCTGCGATTGTCCCAGCCATTGAAACTTCCGGTGAGATAGACCTCGCGTGCATTAGGGGCCCACACGCTGAAGCAGGCGCCGGGGGTGCCGTCGGGCGCGGTGGAGAGGTGCGCGCCCATCTTGTTGTACATGCGGTAGTGGGTACCTTCGTTGAAAAGAAAAAAGTCCTGGTCGGCCAATAAAGTGACGTCGTGACGCGCGGGACCCACTGCTTGAAGTTCCATGCCAGATTCCATTGTGAATTCCAGTGGAAAGCTAGTGTACAAGAAATGGGGGAGGGGGAGCGGGTGGGGCAGTTTCGAGTTTCGAGTTTCGAGACCGGGTGAGGCGTGCGTTTTCCCATCCTTGTCGCAAAGAACGCGACAAGGATGGGGCACCCGCGCGGGTGGCGTCCCCTGGCGGGACTCGATCGCTTCTCTCTGGCATACCCCAGCACTTACATGCTGGGCTATCTCATGCCGCCGCTATGCGGCTGGGACGGCCAAGTGCGGTTCGCAGGCTCGCGCATGTTGCGTTTGCGCCGGGCCTGGCCGATCTGTGACCAAGGTCGGCTGGCCCCGCTCCCGATCATGACCTCACCATTTTTTGCCTTGCCAAAGGGTTTTTGTGTTCCGTTTCCGTTCTATTGGGTGTAGTTGTTGCGGCCCAACTGTTGGGGCATGGGGCAAATCTGCCCAACGAGGAACCTACCCAAATGAAACAGGGAGCAAGTTTCGCGCTGTTTGCTGCGCTGCTATTAGCGGTGGCTCGACACCCTGGCGCGGACTCCACCACCCCCAAACTAAGTCACCCTGCGATCGCGGGGATGCCGCGCCTACACGCTACCTCGAAGCCCGCCTCGGCTCGCTATCAAGGATGCACCGCCTTTGAATTCAACAAGCAGCCGAAGTCGGCGCTCCTGGATCCCCACTATGGCGAGGCCAATAAGCTCTTTCATCGATTCCTTGGGTACAATTCCGATGACGGATCACCGAAGGCGGATTCCCGCTCCGCATCTGGCCTGACCTATGTAATTGCGCTGATGCCTGATCCGCGCCACACTCATCTTGCCCTGTGGTTCGACCGCAATATTGAGGTCATCCAGCAGGCGGCACAAGACGAACGATACACCTATGACTCGTCGTGGTTGCCATGGCCCAGTTCCGGCCCGCAGCCCTATCTCCTCAGAGACCAAGAACTGCAAGAGGAGGCGAGTGAGGAGCGGCGCGAATCCTGTCCCGGACTCTTGCTATTTCGCCATTCAGTCGCCCCCGGCCCGCCAGAGAACTACAAAAATGGTCTTGCAGTTTTACTCGTCGCTGAGCAACCGACCGGCGGCATAAATACCAAGCAATGGCAGAACGCAACTCAGTGGCTGGGGTCGCACCAAGACCCGAAAACCCCATTGCGGATACTCGGCCCTACCTTCTCCGGGTCAGTTCCCTCACTTGAACGCTTGCTAGAAGATCACAGATCGCCGCAGGCTATCATCGCGGGGGGCGGCTTAGGCAGCGCTAATGCGACGGACTGGTTTATCCAGCAGACACATATCCCATTGCACCTATTCGAGGAAAACGATCCCGTGCAGTTTGAATATCTCAAAAGGTACGAAGCCTATCGCAACTACGGAAGCGATCAGCAGGACTGCAACGGATTGGCCATTCTCTCGGAAGACGAAACTGCGTACGGCAGCGCTCCCATCGAACTAAACTCATCCGGGGCCCAGCGCAAAACCACTCTCTCGGAAGACGAAACTCCGTACGGCAGCGCTCCCATCGATCCAAACTCACCCAGGGCCCTGCGCAAAACCACACAGACTCCATGCCTCAAGCTTTTCTACCCACGCGATATCTCAGCTTTACGTTCGGCTTATGAAGAACAGTCGATATTGAGTCCAAGCAACAATTCCTCTGCCCGAGCCGCGCGCGTCGTCCTGCATGCCAACCTGAAAGAGGAGTCGGTCAAGGGAGGTGACACTGTCCCTGACTTCGATCAGCAGCGCGAAGCGCTTTCGCAGGAAGCGAAACTCTACGGCATCGTGAGTGAACTCAACGTGCACCACACCAAGCTTATCCTGCTGCGCTGCACCAATCCGCTCGATTATCTGTTTCTCGCTTCCTTCCTGCACTACCGGTATCCAGAGGGGCGCCTCATCTCATCTACCTCTGACTTGCTGTTTCGGCGTGCGCTAGACACCAGCGAATATCGCGGCATGCTGGCTCTCAGCAATTACCCTCTTTACCCGGAGGAGGCCCACCTTCTGGGAGATCAGAAACCCGCCGATGACGTGCATCGAGTATTTGCCAGCGACAACCAGGAAGCCGCTTACAACGCGGCACGCTGCGTCATCAAAGGCGAAGGTTGCCTTAAAGGCGGAGATGGCTTCCCGGTGGATTACCACGACCCATTGTGGATTAAAATGCAGTCCAACCATGCCCCGGTTTGGCTCTCAGTCCTGGGCCGGGACGGCTACTGGCCGGTTGCGCGTCTGCCTATCGGGCCCCCGACAGCTCTCCGCGCGTGTGGCAGTGCGCTAACTAAACCTGCAGGCGAACCATCGAAATCTGCAGGCGAACTATGCACTTCGATCACCGATATCCACCACGCAGATACTTTTCCTGAGGCTTCCCCCGAAAGCCCCTTGTCGTGGAAGATCGCTCTGTTCGCGACCATCGTCGTTCTTGGGATCAACGTTTGGGAGATACAACGCCGCAACCTATACGACTTCCGAATGACTTCGGATATGAGCACGAGCAAATGGGGTGGCCATCTCTTCTTTGGCCTCGCCCCAACGGTTTTTGCTCTGCTGCTGAGTTCGGTAGCCTTGACACCTTTAGTCCTGTTGTTTTTTACCCACCTCAGCTTCAGTAACCGCTTATGGTTTGACATGGTGGTCGTGGCCTCGCTGGCCATATTGATACTGCAGACCGGGCGCGGCCTTCACCAGGCGTATGGCTCGCATGGAGTGCTGGCGTGCCTGGGTAGCGTGACCGCCGGGTCGATTCTGCTTGGACTCTATCTGTGGGTTCCCGAGCGCGAGTTGCTCATTTACCGCTCGCTGCATCTGTTAAACGGCGTATCTCCGCTCTTGCCTCTGTTGTTCTTCCTGTTTGGGTTCTACCTGTTTGCACGCCAGGTGCTCATCTGCAGTAGTCTGCTGGCCGAGGGCTAGCCGGAGCTCCCGAGGCCAAAAGGCCTACCCGGGGCCTTGTGCATGCTGTCGGCAGACCTGGCTATACGCACCGAGATGGCCGCCAGTCCGTCGACTCGACGTTATACGGTCTGGCTAGCCCCCCTGGGATTTGTGGGCCTGACCATTGCACTCTATAGGAACAACGCTATCGGCAGCATCGAACTGCGGCCCTATGATTTGACGATCAACTTGCTGGTCTTGGCCGCCGTGTTTTGCCTGCTGCACAGTGCCGGTCGTCTGTTTCTGACCTGGTACCGCCTTCAGGTTTTGCTCATCGGACTGGGCCGGGTGCCGGTGCGTCGAACTCTGGCGGCGCTTGACGCCGTCTCTCTCGACTCTTTGTGGAAAATGAGCGGCGGCGCAGGTCGAGTTCAATACACCTTCTTGCTGCGCCAACTGGATGCCTTGCGCCGGCTAAAACTGGCGCAAGCAGCTGTAGCACTCCCGGTGGAAACCGCATTGAAGGTTGGAAACGCGTTCGTTGAGCACAACGCGGGTCGCGCACCCGTTAAGGTAGACTGGGCGAGTGCCTTGGAAATTCAAGGGGAACGCCACTACCTTCGCCACGTGCTAGGCGAAGCGGCTGCCGTCGTACTTAGTGGCACTCTCGAACCATACTGGCGAAACGAGCTTACGTTCCATCATATTGCCAACGAAACGACAGCTGGCCGCCGGTCCACCGATCACGCTGAAGGCTCCATTCCTGCCGCGGAGTTGCAAGCTAATCCGACACTTTATGCAGCCGAGGAGTTCATCGCCTACTTCTACATTTCTTATGTCCAAAACATCTTGGCGGCCATGCGCACCATGGTATTTTCAATGGTTTCGCTGTTTGTGGGCCTATCGATGGCCCTTGCTTTCTACCCATTTGCTCCGCGTAATGCGATCGGGGTATTGCTGCTCGCGACGTTCCTTTTTGTCGCGAGTACGGTGGGAGTGGTCTATGCGGGCATGGAAAGAGACGAGGCGCTGAGTCTGATCACTAACACCAAACCACAACTGGGTTGGGACTTTGTGCTGAAGTTTGGCACTTTCGCTCTCGGCCCGCTGCTTGGGTTACTCACGACTCAGTTTCCGCAATTCGCTGAAACGGTCTTGGGCTGGTTGCAGCCCGGTCTTCAGAGTTTGAAGTGATCCGGAGATCGCAGCTCGCGACAGTGCCAGGTTCGGCAACAACGCCACCGTCCGGTTGAACAAACAATCGCCTGGTCAGGAGGGACGCTCTGGGCTCAGGACAAGACTTGAAGCGATGGTCCGTCGCTGCGGACCGAGCGACAGGAGGAGTTTCGAGTTTCGAGACCGGGTGAGGCGATGAAGCAGAGGAGTGGTTAGTTCAGACGATTGTTGTTGACCACAGAGGAGGCGGAGGACGCAGGGGGAAAGCAGGTCCTTCGCTCCGCTCAGGATGACAACGTTTTAAATAAATGACGACCTTTGAGGGGTTCGCGACCGTTTTCCCACCCTTGTCGCAAAGTGCGCGACAAGGATGGGGCACCCGCCAGTTTCGAGTTTTACGTTTCGAGTTTCAAGCCCGGCGTTGGTGGAGGGTTCCTCGCTTGCAGTCGGGATGACCGGAGCCCCGCTTCTACTGCGAGGCGTATGATTAGCCCTAGATACGGGGCAGCCCGCCTGAACCGCACCAAGACGGCTCGGGCAGCGCGTCCCTACTCCTTGGGGTGAATGATGAAGTTGGCAGTCCAGTGGATTGGTCTAGCGGTTGTGTGTCTTTTTTCTGCAGGGCTCGCCTTCGGCGGCTCGGGCATCTCTCTCACCCCGACCACCGTATCGTTTGGAAACCAAGCGTTCGGTGTGGCCAGCGCGGCCGTGACCCTGACCCTGAGTAATGCGCAATCCACCGCGGTCACCATCACCAGCATCACCACCACAGCAAAAGATTTCACCAACACTACAACTTGTCCTCTCAGCCCGCAGCAACTCAAGGCCAATGGGTCGTGTACGATTTCGGCGGTGTTCACGCCGTCAACGCTGAGCACGAACATCGCGATGCTGAGCGTGATTGACGACGCGAGCAACAGCCC
>JANYBT010000004.1 GCA_025360645.1 Acidobacteriaceae bacterium
TCGGGCATGCGCCCGGTGTACAGATGGTCGCTGATCGCCTGCTCATCAATCTGCAAGTGCTGCAGGCCGCCGTTCCGAGCAGCCGCGTCGGCCAGCGAGCGGAACGCATCCACCAGTTCGGCCCGCGCACTGTAGTTCAGCGCCAGGGTCAGCACCATGCCAGTGTTCTTGCGGGTCGCTTCCCACGCCAGTTCCATTTCTTTCTGCACCGCCTCAGGCAATTCATGGCGGCGGCCAATGTATTCCAGGCGGATGTTGTTCTGGTTCAGCGTCTTCAACTCCGCCTTCAAATACCGGCACAGCAGGGTCATCAGGAAGTTGACTTCGCTCTTGGGACGCTTCTTCCAGTTCTCTTCGGAAAACGCGTAGAGCGTCAGGTAAGGGATGCACAGGCGGGCGGCGGTCTCGACCACCGAGCGCACCGCCGACACGCCAGCGCGATGGCCGGCTATGCGCGGCAGATGGCGGCGGCGGGCCCAGCGCCCGTTGCCGTCCATGATAATCGCGATGTGTTGGGGAAGCCGCTGGGGATCAAGCCTCAGAAAAACTTCGGCCTCTTTGCGGTCCAATCCCGCGGGCACCGTGTGTCGCAAGCGAACCTCGGCTGAATGTCGAAACTACCACATAAACATCTTACAACGCGGGAGGGAGGTTCGCCTTACAACGAGGGATGTGCGGCTTACAACGCGGTGGGATGTGCGGCGCACGACGCGGTCAGCCCATCCTACCGCCTCAGCTCCTCCACCACTTCCCCGTCCGCCGCCACTACTTGCACCTGCAGCATCATGTGTCCATCGGCGTGGGTGGAACAGCTCAGGCATGGATCATAGGCGCGGATCACCGCTTCCACCCGGTTCAACATGCCTTCCTTCAGCCGGTCGCCGCGGACAAAATGCTTGGCCACCTGCAGGATGCTGCGGTTCATTGCCAACCCGTTGTGCCCGGTTGCGATGATCAGATTGACCCATCGAATCAGTCCTTGCTCATCAATCTTGTAGTGGTGAATCAAGGTGCCACGCGGGGCTTCCGCCACTCCCACGCCCTCCAGACAGTTGGGCCGCGCGAACGCGCGCACATGTTTATTTAAAATATCAGGGTCGTCCAACAACTGTTGCATGCGCTCCACGCAATAGAGAATTTCGATCAGCCGCGCGTGGTGGTAGTGAAACGAACTCAGCACGGCGGTACGCTGCAACTCGTGGAACTCCGCCAACTCCTGGTCGGCGAGCGGAGTGCCGCAGCGATCGGCCAGGTTGAGCCGAGCCAGCGGCCCCACCCGATAAATTCCGTCGGGGTAGCCCCGCGGCTTGTAATACGTGGACTTCAGGTAACTCCACGGTTCCACTTTTTCGCCGATGTAGTCGTTGTAGGCCGCCGGATCCAGCCCGTTCTCCACCGTGTTGCCCGCGGCATCAATCACCCGGATCTTACCGTCGTAGAAAGTCAGCCCGCCGTCGTCCTTGACCATGCCGAGAAACAGAGTCGGGAAATTTCCGAATGACGCAATCTCCTCGCGAAACTTTTCCATCGAACCCTTGAACCACTCCAACGTGCTCTCGGCGATGGCAAGCACCTCGGGAATGCCGGCAAGGATGGCGTCGCGGTCCGCCACCGAAAGCGGTGCGCTTACTCCTCCCGGCACCAT
Organism: Acidobacteriaceae bacterium; assembly: GCA_025360645.1. Lineage (GTDB taxonomy): Bacteria > Acidobacteriota > Terriglobia > Terriglobales > Acidobacteriaceae > JANYBT01. The sequence goes on from JANYBT010000004.1 coordinate 1,646, forward strand.
CCATGCCGGATGGATCCGCTTGCCTCCCAACCGCTCGATGATCTGCTGTCCGAATTGACGCAACCGGATGCCGCTGCGCGCAATCTCCGGCTTCACCTGCGCCAGCCCAATCAAATTGCGCGTGGCCGGATCGGAATCCAGTCCCAGCAGAAAATCCGGCGAAGACAGGTAGAAAAAACTTAGCGCGTGCGATTGCAACACTTGAGCCAGGCCGAAAATGCGGCGAAGCTTTTCGGCGGTGGGCGGAATGCGGACAGCCAACAGCGCATCGCAAGCTTTGGACGACGCGATCAAATGGCTGACCGGACAAATGCCGCAAGTGCGCGCCATCAGCGCCGGCATCTCGGAGAAGGGACGCCCTTCGCAAAATTTCTCGAAACCGCGGAACTGCGTCACATGAAAGCGGGCGTCTTCAACTCGGCCCTGCTCGTTCAGGTGCAGAGTGATTTTGGAGTGGCCCTCGATGCGAGTGACCGGGTCAATAACAATGGTTCGTTTGCCGTTTTCGCTCACCGCGTCATGCTCCGAAGCGCGTTTTTGCGCTCAGTTCAGGCATTCGCCCTTCCAGCAATTCGGAAAGCGCGTAGAAAATAGTATCGGCGGAGGGCGGACATCCGGGGATGAATACGTCCACGGTCACGAACTCGTGCACGGGGCGTGATTTGGCGAGCAGCGGCGGAACCATCTCGCCTGGAATCTGCGGGTCAAGCGTGACGTTCTCCTTGTAAGCCCGGTCGTAGATGGCCTGCAACGGAAACGGATTGCGCATTCCCGGCACGTTCGAGGTGACCGCGCAATCTCCCAGCGAGACCAAAGTCTTGGTGCGCTCGCGCACCATACGGATTTTGTGCAGGTCATCTTCGCTGCTGACCGCCCCCTCTACCAGCGTCAGGTCGACATCGAGAGGAAACTCCTTGACGTCCACCAGAGGCGAGTACACCAGATCGACTTTTTCTGCGATGAGCAGCAGGCGTTCGTCCAGATCCAGAAACGACATGTGGCATCCCGAGCAGCCATCCAGCCACACTGTCGCCATGCGCAGCTTGCTCACGAGCGGTCCTCCTCGCGCATCTGCGTGAGATACGGCAAGAACTGGCGGCGCTTCAGCATCTCAGCCACCGACTTGCCTTTCTCGCTCAAGGCTCCGGTGGGGCAAACATGCACGCACTTGCCGCAACCGGTGCAGGTTTGCGAAGAGCCCCAGGGTTCGTTGAGGTCGGTGATGACTTTGGCGTCGATGCCGCGGCCCATCACGTCCCAGGTGTGAGCGCCTTCTATTTCTTCGCAGACGCGAACGCAGCGCGTACACAGGATGCAGCGGTTGTGATCCACAATAAAGCGTTCGTGGGAGGCGTCCACCTCCGCCTCGGGATAGCGGTACGCAAAGTGCACGTGAGTGATTTCGAGTTTCTGCGCCAGGGATTGCAATTCGCAGTGGCCGTTGGAGACGCACACCGCACACACGTGGTTGCGTTCGGTGAACAGCAATTCCAGAATGGCGCGGCGATATCCCTGCAGTCGCTCTGAGTTGGTGGTGACTTCCATCGCCTCTTCGACGCGCGTGACACAGGCAGGCTGCAAGCGCGCTGTACCCTTCACTTCCACCAGGCAAAGACGGCAAGCGCCCACGTTCGACAGGCCTTTCAGCGTGCACAGGGTCGGAATGAAAATGCCGTTTTCGCGCGCCACCTCCAGAATTGTTTCGTTCTGGCGGGCACTGACGTCGCGGCCGTCAATCTTCAGCGTCTTGATGTTGGCGGCCTTAGCCATGCAGGGCTTCCTCGAGCTTGCCGCACACTCCCGCCGGGCAAACATGCTGCTCGATGTGCGCCTGGTACTCGCTTTCGAAATAACGCAACGTGCTCAGCACTGGATTCGGCGCGGACTGGCCCAGCCCGCACAGGCTGGTGTTCTTGAGCAGGTCGCAGAGTTCCTGCAACTGCGCCAGGTCTTGCGCGGTGGCGGTGCGTTCCGTGATGGCGTCGAGGATGCGGTGCATGTGGTAGGTTCCGACCCGACAGGGCACGCACTTGCCGCACGACTCGCTGGCGCAGAAATCCATGAAGAATTTGGCCACGTCCACCATGCAGGAAGTCTCGTCCATCACGATCATGCCGCCGGATCCCATGATGGATCCGACCTTGGCCAGGTTCTCGTAATCTACCGGCATATCCAGAAAATCCGCCGGGATGCAGCCCCCGGAAGGTCCCCCCGTCTGCACCGCCTTGAATTGCCGGCCCTCGGGTGGACCGCCGCCCATCTCGTAAACGATCTGGCGCAGCGTGACCCCCATCGGTACTTCCACCAAGCCCGTGTTAGTGACGCTGCCTGCCAAGGCAAACACTTTGGTGCCTTTGCTCTTCTCGGTGCCAATTTGCGCGTACCACTCGCCGCCATTGCGGATGATGGGCGCGATGTTGGCGAAAGTTTCGACATTGTTGATGAGGGTGGGCTCGCCAAACAAGCCCTCCTGTGCCGGATAGGGCGGGCGCGGACGAGGCGAGCCACGCTTGCCTTCGATGGAAGAGATGAGCGCGGTTTCCTCGCCGCAGACAAAGGCGCCAGCGCCCAGGCGGAGATCCACGTGGAAACTCAGCCGCGACGCACTGATGTAGTTGCCCAACAATCCGAAGCGCTCGGCGTGGCGGATGGCGATGCGCAGCCGCTTGATGGCCAGGGGATACTCGGCGCGAACGTAGATGTAGCCTTCCGACGCTCCCACCGCATAGGCGGCGATCAACATGCCTTCGAGCACGCGGTGGGGATCGCTCTCCAGCACGCTGCGGTCCATGAACGCTCCGGGATCGCCCTCGTCGGCGTTGCAGATCACATACTTGCGTTCGCCCACGGCTTTGGAAACCGTGCTCCACTTCAGCCCGGTGGGATATCCCGCGCCGCCGCGCCCCCGCAGTCCGCTCTTGGTGACCTCTTCTATCACCTGGGCGGCAGTAAGTTCGCCCAGTGCGCGCATCAGAGCGGTGTAACCTCCCGCTGCGATGTAGTCCTCAATGCGCTCGGGATCGATGACTCCGCAGTTTTCCAGCACAATCTTCTTTTGCGCCTGGAAGAAGGGGACGTCAGTCTTACATAGCAGACGCGGGTCGGGGCCGGCCAATAAACTCTCTACGACTGCCGGTGCGTCTTCGATAGCTACTTTCTGATACAAGACTCCCGCGCTGGTTGAAACCAGCGGGCCCTGGGCGCAGAGGCCCATGCAACCAACCCCTTTGACCTCGCAATCAGCGCCCATCCCTCGCCGGGCTACGTCTTTTTCAATGGCCTGCTTCACTCCTTCGCTCTGGCAAGAGACGCATCCCGCAGCCACGCACACGTTCACGCGATGTTTAAATCCCAATTGCGCCTGGCGTTCGGTTTCTGCGATTTGATCGAGCTCTTCAGGAGACATGCGAGTTCCATTTGGCCAGACGGTCGCGCAGCGCCGCTGGAGTGACTTTGCCGGCAACTTCGTGGTCGTACACCACCGCCGGAGCCAGTCCGCAAGAACCTAGACAACGGGCGGTGAGCAGCGATACTTTGCCGTCGGCGGTGGTTTGCCCCGGAGTTACGCCTAAGTCCTGCTTCATGGCCGAAACCAGCTGGAGTGCGCCCTTGATGTAGCAGGCGGTGCCCATGCAAACCACGCAAGTATGTTCGCCGGCGGGTTTGAGGGTGAAGAAATGGTAGAAGGTGGCCACTCCATAAGCGCGACTAAGTGGCACGCGGAGTGAGGATGCAACATAGCGGAGGGCCTCCACGTCAAGGTAGCCGAACGCTTCCTGGACGGTGTGCAGCGCCTCGATCAGTCCTCGCTGCTGATTGCCCAGGCGGCGCATGGTGGTATCCACCAACCGCCAGCGTTTGTCATCGCTAGGATGTGGAGTCTTCGGAAGTTCGAGAACCGCAACCGCTCCCACGTTTTACCTCGCTCCTACGGGAGAGTTGGCGAGCCGGGCATTCCGACTTGTCGAAGTTAGTGTAAGAGGGATGGGCGGTGGCGGACAGTGACCCGCGTCACCGAAGCTTGTGTCTTGCAACCCAGCAGAATGGTTGCACGTTGAATGGTTGAAATATGGCTCTGGACGAGGGCCGTGCCCGGCTGGTCGATTCGTTCTCTTTTTGGAAAACGCTGAACGATTTAATACTTTTTATGATATTTACTGATTCTAAAGGACTTAGGAGAATTCCGGGTGCTGGCGCGACCGAACGGTGCCTCTCAACCTGGAATGGGGGTCGGATGCATGACCTAGGATGCCATTTTCGACGCTATACAAGGCTGTGGTGAGGCTACTGGGGTCGAGGTGGCTCCTCAGGGTCATTCCGATCCACCCGGAGCGCCTGAGACCCCTTTAAACGCGAAATCGGGTTTCAAGCGTAAAACTTCCACGAATCTGCGTATAGCTATCAGAACCGAACGCTCGCCCCAGTCGCCTCAATCTCTGGCCGCGTTTGGTTGAGTCGGCGACCTCGGTTGTCCTTGGCGGCGTCGGTGTCGTAGGGGGAGAGTCGTCCCCGGCGGATCTTGATCGGTTCCACCTCGGCCTACCCCGAACTTACGTCCCAGACCAGTAAGTTCCGAAACTGCTGGACTGGGCGTGGCTCGGACGGGGCGCGAACGAATGCCGGCATAGTTCAGCCACGTCTTGGGCTACTCCGAAGTTACTCCACCCGGCGCTGCACTTACTGGCCCGGAGTGACTCCTGGAATAAAAACCCTGATCCAGCGGGGTATGTAGTCATTAGCGCACACCAGATCGCTGGCCACCAGAGCGTTCACGTTGTAAGTCATCAGGATCTCGGAGCCGGTGAACTCGGGATGCGCCTTGGCGTTGTAAGTGACCAAGTTGCCCGTCTTGCATCCCTTCGCGCCGGCCTCGGGAGCGGTATAGACGGTGGTCTTGTTCGACCACGGGCCCTGCGGCGAGCAGGCGTAGTAGGTAGTCACGTTTTTCCAATTGGGATAGACGGGATTCAGCGGGTCCATAGTGGTCATCAGGTAGAAGGGGCCGCTGGTGGCAGTCAGCTTATTGACTGTGTACTCCGGGGTGACCGCAGTCAGGCCGCTCATGGGAGTCGCGCTGGCCTGGCTTGACACCCATGTGTTGCTGGTGGCGCTCCAGTATTGCCATTGCGACGGCAGCGTAAGGTAGCTCACCGAAGTGGTGCGGGCCAGGTAGGGCGTCTTGGTATTGCTGCCGGGATCTTTCAGTCCGTAGATGTAATAGTAGCCGTCGCTGTCGAGGAAAAGCTTCGAACCCCAGTCGATCGTCGTGTCGGGGAGGGCGACGGAAACAATCGAGTCCACGGAGAGGCTGGGCCAGGAGAGGGTAGCCACCGAATTTCCCTGGAACGCGAGCAACTTATCGAACTCCAGCAGGAAGATGGCGATCTTGTACACCCCGGCCGTAGGCTGGTAGACCACCGAGTCGCCCACCCAGAACCAGTGGTTCTTGTTGGCGGGCTTGAAGTAGGAACTCTTGTTAGTGGGATAGCCCACCGTAGTCAAGGTGTTGGCCACCTGGTCCTGAATGGTGAGCGAGTTGTGCGCCTGAAATAGGTAGCCTTTGCGCAGCCGAGTAGTGGAGTTGACGGTGCCGATGTAAGAGTCCGACCACACCCAGAGATTGCGCCCATCGGGAAGAAGCACGGAGTAGGCACTGTCGCCGCCGGTCCAACCCGGGCCATTCTGCTTGAAGAAGGTGTTGAAGCTGCTGTCGATTGTGCCCACGGAGGGATTGCCGGGAAGAGTGCACTGCGCCGCACAGAGAGTACAGAACAGAAAATACGCCGCTACAAGCAAGCGTGAAGGAATGCGCATGATGGATGCCTCCGAGATGGGATGAGTGAAGGATAGCACGGGGGCTGGCTGCCGGCGATTGCAGCCAACCAGGAAGCTACCGTCAACGTGTTCGCGTTACAACCATCAGCGCAGCGGGCGAAGCCTCCGCCGTCCGCACTCAATTCCAAGGGGCACATCTTTTGGTTTCGACGCACGGAGCCCATGCTCAGCGAATATGACGCGAAGGGGAATCTTGTTCAGGCGCTGGGCAAAGGGCTTGAGAGCTGCTCTTCCACGGCGTTCCAGCGGCAAGGCGCAGCGCCGGCTACTTGTGATTGGGGATGCACTTGGCCAGCATCCCGGCCTCGGTGTCGTTGAAGGCCTGGGTGTCTTGCCAGACGCCTTCATTGGTGCACACCCCGGAATAGCAATTGACATCGGGCGGAGCGTTCTTGGGGACCACCGCGTCGATCAAGAATTTGGCTTGTCCAGTACTCTCATTCACCGGAAGGGTGACGCATTCAAACCAACTCATTGAGGTCTTGGGGAGAGAGAAGTTGGCATCCGCGTTTACGATGGAGTCCGCGGACCAACGATTGATGTCGCTCTGGAGCGGATTCGAAGAACCGCAGGACGTGGTGCCCTCCAAATCGTTGATATGTTTGGCCACCGACGCGCTATAGGCGTAGATCGCGCTGGTGAGGAGCGGGCAAAGGTTGGGAGGGCCGGCCTTATTGAGAGCACTGTCGCAACCATAATCCAAGCGCGCCACAGCCGGGCCGCTGGCGACGACGATGTGGTCAAAGTAATCGCCCAAGCCATAGTTGCCTAGAGAGTAGGTGAGCGCGGCGCCGCCCCCACTGATCCCCTGGCCGCAAAAGCCGGTGCTGCGGCTGCTCGAGTGCACGGTGGTGAAAATATATTGAAAGAGAGTGGCGGGCCGGCAGGCCGCCGTCTTGATGCCGATGCCGCTGGAACTGGACCACTCGGAGGCCCAGGCAACCTGCACCACATTGAAGCCGTCCTTCACGTAAGCGTCGGGAAAACCGGAATTCAGCAACTGAGTGCCGGAGCCGCCGGAATGGAAAGTGACCGTGCCTTTAGGCGTACCGGAGGGCACTGCGACGGCGACGGTGACGTTGATGTCGGACAGTCCCGGACAAGCAACCTTAACGTCGGTGCAGCTCGCCCCCGCGGCTGCGTTGGGGGGACATGAAGTCGCCCCGATCAGGGATGCCGTGCCCAGGGGCAGCGTCCCCGGCGCGACCAGGGTGACCGTCAAAGGAGCGGTCCCGTTGATAGAGCTCAGGGTAGCTGTAATGGTCGAGGACCCCACGCTGACGGCGGTGACCAGTCCGATGTTGCTGATGGTGGCGACGCCGGGCGCGGAGGAACTCCAGACCACCGAAGCAGTCAGGCTCTTGGAGCTGCCATTGCTGTAGTTGCCGATGGCGGTCAGTTGCAGCGACGCTTTCACCGCGATCGAAGGGGTGGTTGGCGTCACCGTGATTGAGTTCAGAGTGGGATTGCCTGGAGCCGAGGGCGAAGAGCTTCCGCATCCCGCGAGTATGCCCAGGGGCAAAGTCAGAAGGAAGAAAACGATTACGTGCTTTTGGATCGATGCTCGACTTCTGCGCATGACACTGCTCCATTTCGACTCCTGCCCCAAGATGGGCCGGAATCTCGTTTCGTTAGCCAGTGCCAATCAGGGACCTACCAGCGGCTGCTTCCAGCTTATTACGAAACTCCTTTCCCTGCTCGATCAAGGAATCCCTTTTTCAGATTCGTGGAGGGTTTTGTTTTGACCCGAGCGCTGCGGAGCTGAAGCCGCGGATCTCAAAGGGGTGCGCCACCTCCCCAGTCACCACCGGGTGCGTGCGCGGTTCACTCCGCTCCTCGCACGGCGAACTTCAGCTTCGCGGTTTTGATCTCATATGGCTTGGTGGGGACGGCGAGCTCGACGCCGTGCAGGATTAGCCTGCCGATGGGGCGCTCCATCAAGTCGGTCTCTTCGGCGGACTTTACGCCGGCGGGCAAATCAAGTTGCACATCGCCAGCCTTGCCCGCCCACTCGTAGAAGCGCAGGATGACGCCGTCGCCGTCTTCGGCATTCTTGAACGCGGTCATGACGACGTTCTCTGACTTCACCTGCACAAACGCGTGTTCCGTCGGCAGCGCGCCGGTGTGCTTCTGCACCTGGCGGGCGGTGAGTTTTTCGTTTAACTCATAACCGCGGCGAACGGTTTGCGCCTCGCGCCAAGTTGCGGCGTGAGAGTAGAGCGCGTAAGTGAACTCGTGGTGGCCTTCGTCGGCGTGGGGGTCAGGCCATTCCGGCGAGCGCAAGAGCGAGAGCCGCAAGACGTTGCCCTTGGCGTCATAGCCGTACTTGCTGTCGTTGAGCAAACTAAAACCGTGAGCGGAGTCGGAAAGATCGGCCCAGTGCAGCGCCGGCACTTCAAACTTGCCCTGCTCGGCGGGAGTGCGGCGCGTAGTGGGGCGCTCGATCGAGCCGTAGGGAATTTCGAAGGTCGCGCTGTCGTGGTGCGCGCTCAAGGGGAATGCGACCTTCAGCAGGATGTGCTTCTCGTGCCACTCGGCTTGCATCTTGACGTCCACCCGAGGCGTGCCGGCGTAGAGCGTGACGTCCTGCAAAAAAGTGGAGTTCTGAAAGTGGGTGGCGATGCGAATGACGGCGCGCAGCGGGCCGCTTTCGATGAGCTTGACCGAGTCGGCGTGGTTCAGATCCCAATGCTGGTCTTCAAAATCGGCGTCAATGTTCCAGGCGTCCCATTGCTTGGGCTTGTCGCGGAAAGTCTGCAGCAGGTTGCCGCAGATGGAATTCTTAGGCCCGCCGGTATCGGTTTCGGCAGGGGCGAGGGCTTCGGTGTGGGTGCGCTTGTCGAAGAGGCTGGTCATGCAGCCGGTTTGCGGATCAATGGCGACACGGAGAAATTCGTTTTCCAGAGTGGTGGCAGTTGCGGTGAGGGGATGCGCGTTCTGAATCGCGCGGGCGGCGGGGCGGACGAAATACATGTGGTAGCCCAGGGAAGGAGCATCGGCCAGCACCAGCAGGCGGACCCGATTGGTTTCGGGGCTGGTGGAAAGCACTTGCGACAGCGTCGGCTTTCCCCCCGCGTCCACCACTTCAAATTGTTTGGCGGCGGTAGGCAATTGGGCGTCGAGCTCGACCACGTCGGTGCGCGGCCAGGACAGCGAGTTGAAGACCACGACCGGGACGCCGGGGCCCTGCGTGTTGATGCGCGAGGTTATTTCTGTCATCGCGCCATCCAGGATGTTGTTGCCCATGCGGGCGACGTCTTCCAGATTGCGCTTGGCTTCCAGGTAGTTCACCGCGATGCCCGAGCCGGGCATGATGTCGTGGAAGTGGTCGAACAGCAGACCCTTCCAGGCGAGGTCAAAATCGTCGTGGGGATAAGGTTGGCCATAGAGCGACGCTACCGTGGAAAACTTTTCGGCGTTGAGCAGCAGTTCTTCGTCGCGGCGGATGCGGCGCTTGGTTTGAGCCTGGGTGGTCTGGACGCCGCGGTGATATTCAAAATACAGCTCGTCCCGCCACACCGGCACTTTCATTTCTGGAAGCTTCTTTTCCAGGTCGGCGAAAAAATCCTTGGCGGTGCTGTATTCAAAGCGGGGATAGACGGCGTCAGGCGAGCGCAGGCGTTCCGCATTGTCGAGCATGGTGCGAGTGGGCCCGCCGCCGTGGTCGCCTACGCCGTAGAGGTGCATCACTTCCGGGCCAATCGCCAAATTCGAACTGTAGATGGACGGGCCGTATTGCGCGACATCAGCGGCCATGCTGGCAGGGTCAATGCCGAGAGCGTAGTCGTGCGGAAAGTAGGTGAGCATGCGGCTGCCGTCGGGCGACTCCCACCAAAACAGGCGGTAGGGGAACTTGGTATAGTCCTGCGCCCACAGCAGCTTTTGGGTGACGAAGTAGTCCATGCCAGACTTTTTGTAGATTTGAGGAAGCTGCCAGTTGTAGCCGAAGGAGTCGGGATTCCAACCGATCTTCACGTCCACGCCGAATTTTTTCTGGAAGTAACGCTTGCCGACCAGGATTTGTCGGACCAGCGATTCGCCGGCGGGCAGGTTGAGGTCGGGCTCCACCCACATGCCGCCAATCACTTCCCATCGGCCTTCTTTCACGCGCTGCTGAATTTCCTGAAAGAGCTGAGGATATTTTTCTTCCATCCACTCGTAGGTGCGCGCGGAAGACATGGTGAATTTGAAGTCGGGATACTCGCGCATCAGGTCAAGCGCACTGCGGAAGGTGTTGCGGACCACTTCGACGGTTTCCGTCCAGGGCCAGAGCCAGGCCATGTCAATGTGCGAATTGCCAACAGCGCGAATGCTGAATTGCTTGAGCCACGGATTGAGGGCCTGCAGATTGGTTTGGGCCTGGCGCAGAGAATTGTCGAAACCGCTTTGGTCGCCGCGATCGAGGAAAGTGAAATCAATGGCGCGGATGGCGGAGTCGAGTTGCTGCAGGCGAGCGGCTTTGCCATCTGCGTAGGCGTTGATAATGGGGCGGGCCGAGAGAATTTCAGCACGCAGAAAAGTTGGGTCGGGACGGCTGGCGGGCGGTTCGATGAGCAGTTGCGTGCGGTAGAGCTCGGCTTCAGCCTCGGTGGCATCGGCGCGGACGGCGACGACAAATTTCTGGCCGGGTTGCGCGTTTTCGGTGAGAGCCAGCAGTTGCTGCTGGTCATCATCACCGCGGAACACCATCGAGCCGTTGGAGAAGACGGTGATCAAGATCTTGCCCGGGCTGGTGAAGAACAAGTCGAGGGTGAGCCGCGAGCCCTGGGTCGCGTAGCCATTGATAGTGGCCGGGACTTCGATGGTCTTGCGAAACACGCGGACGCCATGGGGCCATTTGTCGTGCAGTTTCATGGCGGGCCAGCTTGATTCATCGAGCGCAGCGGCTTCGGGATGGGCGACGTCCTCGTGATAGCGCCATTCGGGAAGGGGCTGGGCGGTGAGGGTCGCCAGCCGATCGAGCACTGGGTCGGGAGTCGGGGCGGTTTGAGCGGATGCGGCGCCGGAGAGCAGGGTCAGGACGGAAAACAAGAAACAACCACAAATGCACAATCGGAGTGCGGCAGATTTCATGATGACCTTTGAGAGCAGTGGAGAGGCTGGTTTTGCATGGCAGGCTAGGCTAAATACTTGCGGCGGAGAAGTCCAGACGATGGGATGGCATCACGAGCAAACCGTAAGGCGGAGCGCAGCATCCAAGATTTGCCGACAAGCAGGAAGGGTTCGCTGTATTGATAGCTGGCGGCGGCGCTGGCAAGGTGATCGGTTTGGGCGATCGGAATTGGTCACTTTTGACCACTCCTCAAGTTCTGATTGAGAAGATAATCAAGGAACGCCCATTCGTCCCGTAGACGACACGCTCGACCAGAAGCGAAGGCGACTGGTCGGAGCCGGAAACTCTGGTTTCACCAATGCCGGAGGACTCACCTCTTCCAAGACGCGACGGCAAGGAATCGAGGAATTATGTCGTACCCCAACACGGACATCTCCCCAGGAAGACTGGAACTCATGGGCCCGCGCGTCGTGGTGCCGGAAGAGGTTCCAGCGCCCCGCGCATGGTTGCATGCAAAGTTGTCTCTGCCCACACGAATCGCGGTAGTGGGCAATTATCTTCCGCGGCAGTGCGGAATTGCCACCTTCACGACCGACCTCTGCGCCGCCTTGACCGCGGAGTATGGGACGGCCCGTTTATTGGCGCTGCCGGTGAACGACACGGAAGAAGGGTACGACTATCCGGCACCGGTGCGCTGGTCTCTCAACCAGGACGAAGTGGAGTCGTATCGGGCGGCCGCAAAATTTCTGAACTTCAATAATATCGACATGGTTTGCCTGCAGCACGAGTATGGCATCTTCGGCGGCCCCGCCGGCAGCCATATCCTGCATCTGCTGCGTGGCCTGAAGATGCCGGTCGTGACCACGTTGCACACTGTCCTGCGCGAGCCCGACCCGAATCAGCTGATGGTCATGGAACAACTTGCGGAGCTTTCGGATCGCATCATCGTGATGAGCCAGCTTTCCGCGCAGTTCTTGCAGGAAATTTTCAAAGTACCCGGAAGCAAGATCGACATCGTTCCCCACGGGGTCCCGGACTTGCCCTTCTCAGACCCGAATTTTTACAAGGACCGCTTCGGTGTGGAAGGAAAGGCGGTGCTGCTTACCTTCGGCCTGCTCTCGCCGAATAAGGGAATCGAAAACGTAATCCGGGCGCTGCCCGACATCCTGGCGAGGCACAACAATGTGGTTTACATTGTGGCGGGCGCGACCCACCCCCATCTTCTTCGCCGCGAAGGCGACCGATATCGAGCGCAGTTGCAGGCTTTAGCGAAGGAAATGGGCGTCGAATCGAGCGTAATTTTTCACGACCGCTTCGTCAGTCCAGGCGAGATGGCCGAGTTCATTGGCGCCGCGGATATTTACCTCACTCCCTATCGCCATGAAGCGCAAGTGGTTTCCGGTACGCTTGCCAATGCCATGGGTGCGGGGAAGGCCATCATCTCGACTCCGTACTGGCATGCCCTGGAATTGCTAGACGAGGGACGCGGCGCGCTGGTCCCCTTTCAAGACCCCGGCGCCATCGCCCAAAAGACCATAGAACTTCTGGACACTCCGGCAATACGCCATGCCATGCGCAAACGAGCCTACCTGTACTCGCGGGACATGGTCTGGAAAAAAGCCGCGCAGGGTTACATGGGGAGTTTCGAGCAGGCGCGCATTGATCGCATGCGGGCGCCGCGGGTGACGTTTGCGGACCGGATTCTGGAAAAGCGACTCAACCAGCTTCCCGCCCTCAAACTGGACCACCTGCATCGTATGACCGACGACACCGGTATGCTGCAGCACGCGATTTTTGCCGTTCCCAATTACGACGAAGGGTACACTACCGACGATAACGCCCGCGCGCTTATTCTCGCGGTTCTGCTGGGACAACTCGAGGCCAGGGAGACTCCCGCGGTGGACCACCTTGCCTCGCGGTATTTGGCGTTTCTGGGGCATGCATTTAACCCCGCCAACGGAAGGTTCAGAAACTTCCAGAGCTATGAGCGCAAGTGGCTGGAAGCCGAAGGCTCCGAAGACTCTCATGGGAGAGCTCTGCGGGCGCTGGGAACGGTTCTGGGCCGCTCCAACGATCAGTCTCTGTGCGGTGCCGCGGGACGCATATTCGAGTTTGCCGTCCCAGCCGTGCTTGCCTTCAGCAGTCCGCGGGCTTGGGCCTTTGCACTGCTGGGGCTTGAGGAATATCTGGCGGCCTTTCCGGGCGACCGCGATGCTCAGAAAATGAGTGCGGCCCTGGCCGGGCGGCTGGTCGATATGTACCATTCCAACCAATCCCCAGGCTGGTCGTGGTTTGAAGACGTGGTGGCCTACTCGAATGCCAGGCTGCCGCAGGCGGTGTTGATGGCTGGGCATCGCACCTCAGACAGTGCTATGGTATCGGTTGGTCTGGAAGCCTTGGATTGGCTCAGCTCGCTCCATCGTAGTGACGAGAACAACCACTTCGTGCCGATCGGCTCGCAGGGGTTTTACCGCAAAGGGAGCGGTCGAGCTCGCTTTGACCAACAACCGGTGGAAGCGGGTGGGGCGGTGTCCGCATCTCTCGCCGCCTATCGCATCACCGGAGACGATCGCTGGCGGAAAGAGGCTTGGAGGGCATTCAATTGGTTTCTGGGGAGCAACGACTTGCAGATTCCCCTGTATGATGCCATCACTGGCGGTTGTCGGGATGGGCTTCATCCCGAGCGTGTGAACGAAAATCAGGGAGCGGAGTCCACCCTGTCTTTCCTGATGGCGCTAGTCGAAATGCGATTGTTGGGAGAATCCGATGGCAGGCAGACGAGCTGGGATCTGTTTAGCACCGGGATGGACGGGACGTTGCTTCCATCACCGGCGTATTAGAGTTGATTCGGTCTTCGGTACGAAATCCTTATGAGCCTTGCGACTACAGCGAGCTATGCACCTCTGCTTCTACGGCATCCCGCCAATCCGATCTTAACCGGCAAAGACTGGCCCTATCCCATCAACAGTGTGTTCAATGCAGGAGCCACGCGGCTGGCGGATGGAACGACGCTTCTGCTTTGCCGCGTGGAAGACCGACGCGGCTTGTCCCACTTGTGCGCGGCACGCTCGCAAAACGGCGTGGATGGATGGCAAATCGACCCGGAGCCCACTTTGAGGCCCGAGCCGAAAGACCACCCTGAGGAGATCTGGGGCATTGAAGACCCCCGCATCACTTTTGTCCCCGAGCTGGAGCAATACGTGGTGACCTACACTTCTTATTCGCGCGGCGGTCCCGGAGTCTCTTTGGCTCTCACCAAGGATTTCAGGACATTTGAGCGGTACGGAGTCATCATGCCTCCCGATGACAAAGACTCCGCAGTGCTGCCGCGGAAGATCGACGGGTACTGGGCGCTGATTCATCGCCCGATGACGCCGCTCGGCGCCCACATGTGGATTTCTTATTCGCCGGACCTGCGGCATTGGGGCAGGCATCGGCTTATTCTGGAGGCGCGTCGCGGCGCCTGGTGGGACGCAAACAAGATTGGTCTGTCGACCCCACCCATCGAGACCCCGCGGGGGTGGCTGATGCTTTACCATGGAGTTCGCCAGACGCCTTCTGGCTGCTTGTACCGATTGGGGCTGGCCCTGTTCGACCTCGAGAATCCACAAAAGTGTTCACTGCGGGGAGACTCCTGGATGTTTGGGCCGGAAGCCGATTACGAGCGACATGGCGATGTGAATGACGTCGTATTCCCATGCGGGTACACAATCGACCCCGATGGCGACACCATCAATATTTATTACGGAGCGGCGGACTCGGCGATTGCTTTGGCCCGAAGCAGCATCCGCGCCATGCTGGACTGGCTGGATGCCAACGCCAAAATTGAACGACGGCGGTCTGAAGATCTCTAACACCGCCACTCGGGATTCCCGCCAGTCGTCCCTAAACAAGCGAGGGCGACTGGGCGGTTCTGCAAGGTTGGCGGGTGGTTCAAAGGCGACCGAGAAGCAGAAGAATGACCACGATGATGAGGACCAATCCCAAACCGCCGGTAGGAGCATAGCCCCAACTGCGGCTGTGCGACCACCTGGGCAATGCACCGACGAGTGCCAGAATCAAAACCACAATCAAGATAGTTCCAAGCATGATAGGCTCCTTTTCCGTGTGCTCCGAATGTGAGAGCTTCTCGAGCCCAAGAAAAATTGGGCCCGAGCAAACTCAGGTCAGAATCTTGTCGGCTTACCGGGAGTTTCCCGGGTTGACCGTGCTGCCGATGGCTTCGCCCGATACCACCAGCTCCACCCTTCGGTTCTGCTGTCGCCCGGCAGAGTTGTCGTTGGAGGCCACCGGCAGGGTATTGCCCAGCCCTCTCGCGGTAACCGAATTGGTTGCGACGCCCTGTTGTACCAGATAATCGCGGACCGCGCCAGCGCGATGCTCAGACAACTGCTGGTTCATTTCATCGCCGCCCACGTTGTCGGTGTAGCCGTCGACCTCGATGTTGAGTCCGGGGTAAGCCAACAGGATGCCAGCGACTTTGGCAAGCTTCTCGCGCGCTCCCGGTTTCAACGAGTATTTACCGGTGTCAAATAAGACGTCGGACATGCTGACAATGAGGCCGCGTGCGCTGTCGCGGGTCTGGAGAATCGAATTCAATTGCTCCGATAACCGCAGGCGCATGGCGGCTTTGTCGGTTTCCGCTTGTTGCGCACTCATCTGGGCTTGCTGTGCGGCCAAACGGGATTGTTCGGCCTCGGACTGAGCCGCGGCGACCGCACTCGCTGAAGCCGCCTGACTTGCAGCCATTTCTGACTTCGCCTGCGCCGCATCGGATTGTGCTTTGGCTGCATCCGCCTCAGCTTGCTGCTTCTGCCGGGTGGCTGCGTCGGCCTGCGCTTGCGACTGGGCCTGCGCGTCCGCCGAAGCTTGGCGCTCGTTGGCCAGGCGCTGCTCGTCTATCTTTTTGACTGCGATGGCGCGAGCATCTTCGGCAGTCTGCACTGCCTCCCTTGCCACCGCAATCAGCGGCTTCTTTTGAACATTCTTGCTGATGGCGTAACCATCGGCAGTGTTCATCAATTTCACCGCGCGTTGATAGCTGTCGCTGGCGTAGGTTTCGGCGCCTTCGGATTGCGCGATGCGGAGAGCATTGCGGGCCTCGAAGAATTCCAATGGCAACCTGGCATTCAACACCACCGGGTCGAACTTGTAGCCGGTGGGAATATATCCACCGCGTTCCAGAAGCTCAAACTTGGCGTTCACCGCCTCGGAGGTTCCTTTGGTGTCGGCGCGAACCACGTTCTCGAGCACCACCACATTGCTGGGCTGCCGCACCGCATAGTAAGGTTCCGCGGTCACGATCAGAGCGAAGGCCTGCAGGTCGGTGGTCACGTCCAACTTGCTGCGGTTGTTTCCGCCCACCAGCACCTCGCCAAGATTCGACGCTCTGCCCTCGGGTGAAATCGCCCACAGAATATAAGTTAAATATTCATTGCCAAAAGTCGTGGGCTTCTGCAGGTTCTCGAATTCCACAGTGATTCCGATGGATCCGCGCTTGCTGTCCACTTTGGCTTGGCCCTTGGCGGCTGGCATCAGGTCGGTGCCTGCGAAATCCAACTTCGTAGCTCCACTGCGATGTTGATAGTTGACAGCCTTGACGGTGCGGCTGATTACGATCACGCGGAATGTGGGCGTCAGGGTCATAGGCTCGCCATTCATGGCGGGGTGAGGATTGGTCTGCGCCAAGGCAGCCCAGCTCAATAGAATCGGGAGTGTGAACAACAGTTTGATTTTCATTGTGTCTCCTTGCGGCAGAGATCTGCCGGGTTCCTGCGAAATCGTGATCTCGGGTTGAGCTGCGGGTATCGCACAACGGCTTCTCTCAACTCAGCCTTTGCCAACGTGAATCCTGGAAAGGGAGGAAAACAAACCAAACACATTCAGGAGCCAGAGAACGACCGCGATCACGACCACACCATTCAAGATTGACTTGATGGATGCCTGCATCGGGATAAAGCGATTGACCAGCCACAGTAGAACACCTACCACAATGAGAACTTCCAGGAGCTGAATGAGAGGCATGAGATTTGACCTTTCTGAGTTGCGGGCCAACGCCTCTGGGTTCCGAGGTATTGCCCACTTTTTGTATTCCAGAGATTTTGGTATTGACCGTGCCCGGCTTACTTCTGGTCTTCGCTTTTCTTCATTTCCTCGACGCGAGCATGCTGGCCGGCATCCGCAACCGCTTTCATGAAGGCATCGGCACTGCTTGGGGTCGCCACCTTCCCCGAGAGGATGTTTCGGAACTCCATATGCTTGCCATAGATGGCGCGGGTGGAATCGTCATCCTGTTGCACCACCGCACCTTCGAGGGTGAGGCCGGCGAATACCCCTTTGGAGCGGGAGTAAGTCAACACTTCCGTGTTCATTTTCCAATCGGTTCCGGCAGAAGCGTGACGACCCACCGGTCCCGCGGCCACCGATCCTTCTCCCGTAAGTTCGAATTTGCTGGAGAGCAAATGCTGCAGGCCCTGGTCGTTCATGACAAGCATGATCAAGTCCACGTCTTCCACGCCGATTTGCAGTCCCCAGCTTCCACCTCCCACGGATACGAAGGCAGGCGCGCTCCACCCAGTGGTAGTACGGCAGGAGGCGATACCCCGTCCGTGCTTGCCGCCGACGATGAAGCCGCCTTTTATCAGATCTGGGACGACGACGATGCACTTCGCACTTGCCAACACTTCGTCGGGGATTCCTTTGTCGGGCGCACTCATAACGGCGTGCAGCACATCGACAGACGATTGCAAGCGCGCGACTGAGTCTTGGCTGGAAGAGCCCGCCCAAGCCATCGTTCCAAATAAGCCAACGAGGGCCATTAGCGATACGGAAATTGCTTTTTTCATAGAGGTTCCTTAAACTGCTGCGAGACTAAGAGGAAACAACTTCAGATGCGCTGCCTTAGCTCAGGAAACCTGAAAGAGAGAAAAGACCTTCTCGCTCTGCTTTGATGATCGCATCGGCCCCACGCAATAGATGTTCTGAATTGCTCACTCTGGCTTTCCCCTCGCCTCCTGCAAGACCACGACCTCGAGCGGATTCTTTCGTGAATGTGAGCAATCCTGCACAGTCTCCCGGCCCTGCTCCTGTCATCCTCATAGGGCTGGAGCGATACAATCATTGGGTTCTCAAGCATTTGGGTTCTCAAGCAATGGGTTCTCAAGCTCGCTCCCGCACCACGTTCATTTTCAGCCCAGGGTGTAGCGCTTGGGAGAAAGAGCGGAAGGCCACTGGATGCAACCTCGTTTTCGTTCGCTGCGCAGACTGTTCGCCGCTGTCGGCGAGGGTTTCAGCAGGGTTCTTGGAGGACTGAAGCCGTCAGCCAGCCGCTTCAAGGCGCAGCGGATGTGTCCCTCTTGTGGCATGATCACCCCGCGCAGCAATTTATTGTGTCTGGAGTGCGGCCACACTCTCACCCAGAAGGCTCCCATCCCGTGAGAAGAGTACAATTTTTCGAAGTTTGCAATCCGGTTCAGCATCGCGGACGCGACCGGGACAGACTTCAAAAAGCAGCATCCTTACTGGTTCTTCGGGATCGCTCTCGCTGAGACCGGAACCCTTGAAGATCCTCACATTTTGCACAGGAGAATAAACATGCTTTGGACGATCGTCGTGGTTCTTGCCATTTTGTGGCTTCTGGGTTTTAGCATGCATGTGGGTGGAGGCCTTATCCACCTTCTGCTCGTCATCGCCCTGGTGGTGGTCGTGATCAACTTGTTGAGCGGTCGCCGGGCAGTCTAGGTCATACCGCGTCAGACAAGTTGCATCTGGTGGAGCGGTAGAATTTTATGGATTCTCCCGGGCCATCGCTGTCCGTCGCTCTCCCAATCACAAAGCGATTGAAATAGTGAAGCCCCGTTCATGCGGTTGAACGGGGCTTAATTTTTGTGGGGCTGTGGCTGGTAGGGGTGGCGGCCTGCTCAGATCGATATCGGCCGCGGGATCAAAATTTGATCGTTCCGTTCCGGACGCTCTGCCATACTTCTGCTGAGAATGGGCTCGCTTTGCCGTAGGGTACGGGTGCAAGCTCTGCCGATCGGTGGCCTTCTCTACCCTCACGTGTCGCGCCCGGGCGAGGTGCTTGCCTGGGTCGACCACTGACCCTTGCATTGGCACCCGACGGTCCATTGGAATTAAGTAGAAAGTGAACGGCGGCCCACACGAAATGCGGACCGTCAGAGGTCCGCTACCATAACGTCCACGGACTTCAGTGCGTCTTCCGGCAATTCCAAAGGGTCCGCCACCATGACGATGGGAATTTTCGATAGGATTTGTTTAATCTCAGACGCGGACAAATGCGCCGTCAAGCAAACCCAATTGGTACTCCAGAACAATTGCATCCACGCTCTGGGACGAGAGCAGCCGAAGACCTTCGTAGCCGGTGCTGGCGGTCAAGAATCGGTATCCGTGTTCCCTCAACAGGCTCAACTGAGCCGGGTCCCGGCGAATGCAAAGTAGTGTGCTGTTCGTCGCCATGGCCTCAGGTGTGCAACTAGCCGTCCTATGAGTGCCGTTCAACAACATTGTTAGTCACGAATGAAAAACGCCCCGGGCGCCAAGCTCCACAGATCGGTTGATCTGCGGAACGTTGGCGCGCCCACGGGTACCACCCTCACTCTCTAGCGAAGCGATTCGAAGTTCAGAATCTGACCCAAGATCCCACCGAGAATGCTATACGAGCCGTTGGAATAGCGACCATATCGATAGCGGCTCTCAAAGCCGTCTTGATACCCGCGCTGAAAGCCTTCGCGGAAGTAGTAGTTGTATTCATTTTGGTCCACGTAATACCCGGTGTAGCCATAGTTCGCGTCCTGATAGGCATACGCATCGCGGTAGTTGGAACGCCAGTGATCCTGCCGGTCCGCCTGTCCGGTGCGGAAACCTTCTGCGTAGCCGTAGTTCACGGCCCGACGGAGCAAGTCAGCCCGGTACTCATTCGCCTCATAGTAGTTGCCGCCACGATAGTACCGGTAGATCGGAGCGGTGTAGAAATACGGATCATTTTCGTAATCGTGTTCACGGTCCTCGTCGAAGCGTGCTTGCTGCTGCCGCATGCGCTCCAGGTAATCTTCCTGGAAGCGATACTGGGCTTGGCGATGTTCTTGCTGCAGCCGCGCCGCTTGCTGCTGGGCCGCCTGCTGCCGCTGCTGCTGATCACCCTCGTGTTGGCGGTACTGCGCTACCCGCTGTTTCTGCTGCGCTATGAGCTCCTGCTGACGCTCCTTGGACAACCGTTGTTGCTGTTGCGCCTGCGCGTTTTGTTGCTGGTGCTGTTTGTTCAAGTCTTGCTGTTGCTGTTGTTTTCGCTCGGCCTGCTGTTGCTGCTGATCCTTTTGCTTCTGACTCTGGTCCTGTTTTTGCTGCTGAGCGCGATCTTGCTGTTGTTGCTCCTTCTGTTGTCGTGCGCGCTCCTGCTGTTGTGAATCGGGCTTAGCCTGCTTTTCGCCCTTCTGCTCCTCGGGCTTGGCTTGCTCTTCGCGCTTGGTCTGGGGCTCCTGCGGGTCCTGCTGCGCATAGGCAGGAACGATGGTGATTGCAATCAGACACAACAAGACTGCGGTGCCGGTGACTCCAAATGTCTTCATAATAGTATTGCCTCACATTTCAGAGTAAGCGGGTTGGGAGTTGCTTGACTGTCTCCTTTTGACCACTTTCAACAAGGGAAGAAGTCGCGGCAGTACCTCCGATTGGGGCATTTTCGCGATCTTGCCTCAAACGAATTTTACGTCGAAACCTTTGGCATCGGCTAGCGATTGTCGAGTAACTTCAGCCTTTCAACCCTCCGCTGCGCCCACCGGCGATGCTCAGCGCGATGCCGCCCACAATCAGCACGGCGCTAATCACCGGCGACACCCGTTCGCTGTGGGTGGTCTGCACTCCGAGGTTAACGCCTCCAGCTCGAATTCCCTCGGTCTGGGTACGGGGAATCGGCACCACCAAAGACAAGACTCCAAGCGAGATTAGCAGCAGGCCTGCAAGTAGCAGCATTTTCATAGCGAGTCCTTGCGACGGCGTTCCTGCCGTCATGTTTTATTCTGAACACTTGCGCCCAGAAAACTTTGCACAATTGCTCAGTCGACCCTTCGGGCAGATTCCAACAACTTAAGAAGCTCACCGGCTGCCAGCTTGGGCGTGCTCGGGTCAGCAGCCGTGAGCCACCGTTCTCCTTACTCAGTTGCTAATTTCAGGAGTAAAGGTTTTCACGATGATCCAACTTGCGAAAGCGGAAAACTGTTCAACATTGAACACTATTCCTGCCGTTCGAGTTTCCCTGAACCGCTGCACCGCGTTCAACCTGTGCTCAGCAGCCTCATTGTCAGTCTTATTAATTCTACCCACAAGAAGACGCTGACGGCGAAAGCCCCGCTGATTCCTGCGAGTTTGCTCAACGACCACACACCGTCTTCCACGATGAGTTCTCGATTCCCCATGGCCCCTTGCCTTCCTACTGACCAAAAACATCTTCCCATTCCCATTTTCAATAGCCAGACACGGAAAGCTGTTCAATACTGCTCAGCCCTGGCTTTTTTATGAGCCGATCGGGATTGAAGGTAGAAGCCGGCCAACGGCGGAGGAGATTTCTTGACCGCACGTCCCCGCTACTTTGCGGCAACAAAAAAGCCGCCTGTTGAGGTCGGGCGGCACGACGGATGATGGGATGAACCTGATTTGATTATCAACAATCGAACTGAGAAAGCTGCTCAAAATTGAACAGTCCGTGATTTTTATTTACACCCGCTTACTCTTGAAGGAAGGGGGCTAAGCGCTCTCGTTATCGGGATTCACATCGTGGAGGACGACGTTCAGCAGCGAGCTGTGAACTTCCAACGAACCGTTGTAGTGAATGAAACCCAATTTTCGAAACCGGTTCATGAAGAAGCTGACCCGCGAACGCGTTGTGCCTACCATTTCGGCCAGGGTCTCCTGACTGACCTTGGTGACCACCTTCTCCGGCACTCCGTCCTTGCCAAAGTGAGCCAGCAGCAGCAAGATACGGGCCAGTCTCTTTTCGCTGGAGTTGAACAGGTGATCGACCAGGTCCTCTTCGTAACGGATGTTCCGCGCCAGCAAGTAGGCAACGAAGAGATCGGAAAACGTATGCTCGCGATGCAGCGCATCCATCATCGCCCTCTTCTCGATGCGCATCAGTTGACAATCTGTCATTGCGGATGCGGACCCCATCCGAAGAAGCTGCCCTGCCAGCGCCCCTTCTCCAAAAAAGTCTCCCTCGCCCAAAATGCCGATGGTGGCACCTTTACCCGCCTTGGACACGACGGTGAGCCTGATCTTGCCTTTTTGGATGTAGAAAAGGGAGTCCGCCAAATCCCCTTGGCCATAGACCCCTTTCCGCTTGGAAACGGCGAGCTGCCTCCTGCCGTCACCAATGGTGGCCAGGAAGGCGTTAGGGTCGAACTCGCGGATTTTTGGGACCGCCTTGAGGGGCGTCATAGCGTTCATGGCATACTCCCAGTTTCCAATCGGCGCAATTTAATAATAGAGCAGAAAAGTTCGCTCCTCCAGTGCCGGGATCTGGCACAGAGTATTTTTGCCCTATTCACTCGATCGCTTATGAAATGGCGGCTCGGAAGTTTCTGTTGCCGTCGCTTCTATTTTCCAGCTTAAACTTCATGCGTTTCAGGGCGAAATAGGGGGAAACCTGTATTTTTAGTAGCCGTGTGCGGTACGACAACGGGAGCCGATTTCGGGCGAAAGGCAAGAGGCTGCGGTTGCAGGACGTTGTGCTCAAACGCAGGAAAGGCACCCTGCTCCGGTGTGCCAAAAGGTGGGCTGGCGTCCCTCCATGCGATCATCGTTTTCGACTGGAGGGACTAGCCGGTTCGCTCGCCTCGTCCGGCCCAACCAAGCGCCGGTCTCGATGAGGATCAGTTCGCGTTTGGCCGGTGCCGAGTTCACATTTCTCGCCAGGCTTAGCCCCGCAGGTGGGACAACGAATCGACATCGCTTCTCTGGTCATGGGTGACATGGGTGCCATGCGATCATGGTGCGTCTTTGCTCAACAGAAAGCTGGTCAATTGTGACCAAGCGACGCAAATCATGGGAATCGCTGCACGCAGAGAAAAGAATGGCTCCTCAGGTAGGACTCGGACCGACAACCCTCCGGTTAACAGTTGCAGGCTAGCCGGATTTTTACCGATGACTGCGGTTGTATCACGCGTGCTCGTAAGGGGCGTTTATCAGACGTCCCACATGCCATCCCAGTGCGCCCGTTTACTTCTGTTTGCTGCTCAAGGGTCCCCGGTATTTTCCCCCGGGTATCGTTCTCGCCGGATTTGGCGCGTTCAGGCACTTTCTGTATGGGGAACGGAAAGTCCTTTATTCCCCTTCGCGCTGATTTCGACGGTAGAGAGTCTGTTACAGCGTGGCGAGGGTGCCGGCGGGCGTGATCTGGAACACCGTGCCAGAATTGCCGGTCCCTCCGCTGGTCGTCGTGCCATAGAAGTTGCCGTCAGAGCCTTGCACCAGCCCGGCATAGGGATTAGACCCGTCGGTTCCGGTGAAGCGGTACAGCGTGGTGAGAACGCCGGCGGGCGTGATCTGGAACACGGTGCCGGATTGTGCGGTCCCTCCGTAGAACGTCGTCCCATAGAAATTGCCGTCGGAGCCTTGCACCAGCCCGGAATACGGTCGAGATCCGTGGGTTCCGCCGGTGAAGCTGTACATCGTAGCGATAGTACCGGCGGGCGTGATTTGGAAAGCGGTGCCAGAATTGCTGGTCCCTCCTAGAACCGTCGTGCCATAGAAGTTGCCGTCCGAGGCTTGCACCAGACTGCCATAGGGTTTAGCCCCGTCGGTTCCACCGGTGAAAGTGTACAGCGTGGTAAGAACGCTATCGGGGGTGATCTGGAACACGGTGCCGGATTGTGTGGTGGTCCCTCCGTAGGTCGTGCCATAGAAGTTGCCGTCAGAGCCTTGCACCAGTCCGGCAACGGGAGTATCCCCGTCGGTTCCTCCGGTGAAGCCGTACAGCGTGGTGAGGGTTTGGGCGGGCGAGGTGATGGCTAAAGCCAGAAGCAAAACTATGGCCGCGCAAATCATCCGTAGAGTGCGAACGCTCGAAATATGCATAAGTCCTCCAGTAAGGTCGCGGGAGCATGGGCTCCACTTGGGATCTCTCAACAAATCCGAAGCCTCGGCGGGGGATGTCGCTGACGAAGGAGCGATCCCGAGTGAAGGCGTCCCTAGCGTTCGGCGGTTACCACATCCTACAGTAGTTAACAAAATTTAAACTAAATTTATTTCCCTTCGCGCTGGGACATCGTGGGAAGGGTTAGACTCTGCAACGGGATGCGAGAGTGATAAACAAGTGGCACCGTTAGGACCGCACCCGCTGGCATATCCCCGCTAGTTCGGGAGGGCCCTTTCCCGGCACCCAGCCCGCGCGTCCGGCAATCGCTTTCTAAGTTCCGCCGCTCGTTTCGTTGTCTTTCGCTTGTGCGAATTCATTGGCCTAACTTTGAAAGTGATTCCGAATCGCCGTGATCCACTCCGACAACATGGGGATGTGAACTCTGCGTCGAATCGGCCGCGCATTGGCAGCACTTTGTAGCGAGTGGACAATCTCGAGGGCTGGAACGCGGGTCGCGACCGAGTCCACCGAAGCGTAACGGACTACCTGGTTGGGATCAATGACGAAGACGGCCGGTTTGGCGATGCCGCCTCTTTCTCGCGAGTTGTAGATATCCCAGTCCTTGACAACCCGTCGTTCGGTATCGCACAAAATCGGAAACGGCAAAGAGAGCTGAGTTCGCAAGGCCTCCGATGATTCGCACGGATCCACCGAAACAGCCACCAGGCTCGCGCCCGCCGACCTGATTTCCGAATAGTGTTCGCGATAATCCGCCAACTGGCGGAGGCAAAACGGTCACCAATTGCCGCGATAGAAGAGCAGAACCAGGCACCCCTCCTGGGAGACCAACTCGGACAAGCGCCTTGGCGCGCGTGTCGAGTCCAGCAACTCGAAGCCCCTCGCAATTTCCCCAGCGACAGGAACTTTTGGCATGGAATCATTCTACCCGCGAGATGGAGAGCCTGAGGATCAAGGGAGCGAGGGAACGCGCCAACTGACTGAAAAGAATGGCTCCTCAGGTAGGACTCGAACCTACAACCCTCCGGTTAACAGCCGGATGCTCTGCCATTGAGCTACTGAGGAGTGCGGTGGAGGAAACGCAGATTCGCGTTTTCGGATTCCACTACCAAAATCATACCATCCGCTGCGCTTCTTGAAAACACCGCGACCGGCTACTTTGGGGCTGGCGAACCAGCATGCTGGCTGAGCCACGCGGCCAACTGCGGCGTCTGCTGCGCCTTCAAGTCGATGCAAGCGCCGATTCTCTCAATCGACTGCTGCATGGTGCGCTCCGCCTGCGCCGGCTTGTGCTCGGTGAAGAAGCTCTTCACTTCCTCTCGTTTTTCCGCGTCGCAAAACACCGAGGTGGACTGGACGATGGCCGCCCCGGTAAACGGACCAGCATTTTTCTCCACCTCGCTCCAATGAGCGCGGACAAAGTTCCAGGCGGTCTCGCTGGTCGAGCGGTTTTGCATCACCTCGCTGAGCAGTCGCAGCTTGTCCTGCACTCGCACGTCATCGGTAAGAGCGAATTTGAGCGTGCGGTCCGCGAGCGCCGCGTCGGAGAACTGCGGCAGCGCATCCAGATAAAGGTAGTATTCTTCCGGCGTGGCCGCTTTCTTCATGCGGTCGAGCATGCGATTGTACAAAGCCGCGTCGCCGTGCGTGGCGGCCAGTCCGAAAGCCGTTCCCACCAGAGTTGAATCGACCGAGCCCGGCTTCTCCAACGCCTGGTCGGTGAGTTGCTGCGCTTGTTTGAGCGCCTCAGGATCGTGGCCCACGGCTCCCATGGTGTACATTATCTGCCCACGCAGAGAGCGGTTCTCATCGCTTTCGCCCGGCTTGGACTGCCAGCCCAAATCCTTTGCCGCGGGCGCCAGCATCTGACGCACCCAGCTGCGGAAGGCGTCGCGGTCGGCTTCGGTGGTCAGGTAGTCAGCCAGAAATTCCATTTGCTCCAGGTATTCGGCGAGCACCGGCCGACTGCGCTCCGGACGCAACCCTTCGCCCAACGCCAGATAGTCGCCGACGCTTTGCCGCCCGACCCGCACCGAAGCCCACGTGTCACCGATCAGGATAATGCGCTCCGCCGGCGTCAGGTCGGTCTCGATCACCGCGGCGATGGCATTGATGTCATCCGCCTCATAGCCGGAGCGGTAGAACCCGCTCGCGCCGGCATTTGAAAACACCCAGGGAGCGCAACCCTTGAAGGGGAGCGTCGCCTGCTTTTCGGTCAGCAGGTCGCAAGAGGTCGTCGGTTTCTCGCCCTGCTTCACCGCCCCGCGCTTCACGCACACTGGGATCTGCCACAGCTCGCTTGATTTATCGGCATTGAACTGTTCCCGGTCGTACACATAGCGCTGCTGCGCGAGCGTGACCGTGGACTTCTTTTTCTTTACGTCGCACTCGCTTTTCACTGCCACAAACGGGGTGCCGGGCTGGTTCACAAACGTCGGCATGATCTTATCCACCGGGCGCTGCGAGACTCTGGCCAGGGTGCTCCAGAAATCTTCGGCAGTCGCATTGCCATAGGCGTGCTGTTTCAGATACTCGTTCACCCCGGCGCGAAAGGTCTCTGGCCCCAGGTAGGCTTCCAACATCCGCAGCACCGCCGCCGTCTTGCCGTAAGCGATCCCGTCAAAGAGTTCGATGATTTGCGCTGGAGTGTCGGCGGCTTGATGAATGGGCCGTGTGTTCAATAGCGAGTCCACCCGCAAAGAGGCATTGGTGCCGGCAACATCATCGAGTTCCACGTTCCACTCCGGTTTCCATGCCGCCACCGGCTTGGACTCCATCCAGGTCGCGAAGCCTTCGTTCAGCCAGATGTCGTCCCACCATTTCATGGTCACCAGATCGCCAAACCACTGATGCGCCATCTCATGGGCCAAAACGCCCGCCACCGCTTTGTGCAGGCCCACCGACCCGTGCTCGTCGTCAATCTGCAGAATCACTTCCCGGAACGTGATGCAGGCGGTGTTTTCCATGGCGCCGGCGGCGAAGTCGGGCAGGCCGATCAAGTCCAATTTCTCAAACGGATACTTGATTCCAAAATAGCGGTTGTAATATTTCAGGATGTACTCGGCGGAGTTCAGCGCGAAGCGGTCCATCTCTTTCTTGCCAGGGGTGGCCCACACCCGGATGGGAATACCGTCGGCCTCGCCTTGTATGTATTCAAACTCGCCCACGGCCACGGCCACCAGGTAAGACGACATGCGCGGCGAGGTGGAAAGGGTTACGGTATGCTTCCCTTCCCCGGGCCCGGGCTTGTCGGCGATGACTTTGCCGTTGGAGATGACGGCATGTTTTTTGTCGGCGATGACGGTGATGTCGAAGGTGGCCTTGAAGGCGGGCTCATCAAACGAAGGGAATGCGCGCCGGGCATCGGTCGCCTCAAATTGAGTGACGGCATACTTGCGGCCCTTTTCGTCCTTGCCCAAATAGAATCCGCGCAACTCGTTGTTGAGAATTCCGGAGTAGTGAATCTGGACCGTCACGCCACCCTCGGCCAAAGGCTTCGGAACGCTCAGGGTCGCCATCTCTTTGTCTTTGTCGAGCGTCACTTTGGCGGTCTGGGTTTCGCCATTGCTGGTGATGGTCACGGTCTGGAAGTCAATGTCCACCGCATTGAGCACGATTTCCGTCGACGGCTTCAGCAGGTTGATTGCAATGATCTCGTCGCCGGTGAACTTGTCATGCTCAAAATCTGGCGCGAAGGTCAGCTTGTAGTTCTGGGGAACCGCGGTCTGCGGCAAGCGTTGGGCCGCTGAGAAAGTTGCGGCAAGGCAAAGCGCCGCCAGAAAAACAAGAATGAGTTTCATGATTCTCCTTGATGATGGACGATGGACCACGATGATCAACAATAATCGGAACTCGAGCCGCAGGCTCACTTGCCCGGCGAACCGGATTCAGCGCATCTGCCCGCTGTCTGCCACCACCATGCCATTGGCAATGGTGAGCACACACCGGTTCACCCCGAACCAGTAGGCTATCTCACGATAATCCCTGACATCGAAAACTGCCAAATCCGCGTCCTTGCCCGGCTCGAGGCTTCCCTTGCGATCGGCGACCCGCAAGGACCACGCCCCGTTGATGGTCGCGGCGGCAATTGCTTCCGCTGGCGTCATCTTCATGTGGGTGCAGGCCAGCGACATCGCCATCGGGATGCTCAGCGTGGGCGAAGTGCCGGGGTTGTAGTCCGACGCTAACGCCACCGGCACTCCGGCGTCAATGAACTTGCGTGCCGGCGGATACTCCTTGAGGCCGAGGAAATAATTTGCGCCGGGCACCAGCGTTGCGACCGTATTGCCGGCTGCGAGCGCTCGGATGTCCGGGTTGGCCACGTGATCCATATGATCGAACGAGGCCGGGTCGAAACGGAGGAACGGCGCCAGCCGGGTCTCGCTCAACTGGCCCATGTGGGCTCGCGTGTTGAGTCCGTGGGCGGTGGCGGCGGCGAATATTCTCTCCGTCTCGGCCGCAGTGAAGGCGCCCTGGTCGCAGAATACGTCCACGAATTGCGCGAGCTTCTTTTTCGCGGTCTGCGGGATCATTTCATTACAGACGAGCTCGACATACTTTCGTGAGCGGCCTTGGTATTCCGGCGGGACCACATGCGCACCCAGCAGCGTCGCCACCACGGATCCCGGCCATGCCCGCGCCGCGGCCCGAATCGCCTGCAGCGACTTCATTTCCGACTCCAAGCTCAGCCCATAGCCAGATTTGGCTTCGACCGTAGTGGTGCCGTGCGCGGCCATGGCTTCCAAGGCTTCGGTGACGCGCTGGACCAGGAATGGCTTGGTGGCTTTGCGCACTGCGGCGATGCTCGATCGAATGCCGCCACCGGCTTCGGCGATCTCTTCATAAGTGGCGCCGGTGATGCGTTTTTCAAAATCCACCAACCGCGGCGCCGCAAATACGGGATGGGTATGCGAATCCACGAACCCGGGCAGAACCACCATGCGGGAACAATCAATCTTTGCGATCTGCTTGCGATTTTGCTTCACCCAAGGGTCGCGCAGAGCATCTTTGGTAGCGCCGACCGAAACGATCTTGCCGCCCAGGCACAGAACCGCGGCGTCTTCGAGAATCGCGAGATCGGAAAGGTCGCGGCCACGGCGGGGGCCGGCGTGCGCTGAGCGTAGAGTGAGGAGCTGGGGGATGTTGAGCAGTAGCAGTGGTAAGGCCGTTCCCATTTTCGCCAAAACTGTTGCCCTCGCTACCCTATGATAATCCGCTTCTCCGAAGAGCAACACCGCAACGTGACCGTGGGGCGGCTGCCGATCATTCCTGCTTGAGCGAACCTGCAGAGCGCCGAACTAATTTTGCGGCAGGGGCGCCAGATCCGGGTCCACCCATTGAGTCTTCGCGAGATCTGACATGACGTGTTCGCGGGAGTAATGCTGGAACAGCAAGTTCTTGTCGCCGTGCAAGCGCACCAGTTCGTTGATGCGCGCCGGCAAACTGTCAGAGGGATGGCTTTTCAGAAATATCCAGGTAGTCACCAGCCAGAAGCGCGTGATGGTTTCGTGGTACGCCGTCACCCTGTAGTGCTCGGTGAAGCGCAGCAGGCTTGCTCGCATGTGGTCGAGAGCGTCCGCTGGCGGGTATTGCGTCAGGTACCACGCGGCCACCGTCAGATGGTGTGCGTGGGTAAATTCGTTGGCGGAGTATTCGCAGTCCGCAAACTTGCGAACCACTTCAGCGATTTCCGCGACAGTTTGGTAGCCGGCAAATTCCTGCATCGGACTTTCAGGGTGCCGTCTCTGGTTATTTCTCCGCAGCCTTGGTCAGAACGAACGCCTTCACCGCGACCTGATTGGGTTGCATGCCGGCGGGGATGATGGTGAGCAGAGAGTATTCGGACGGGTCCAGCTTCTTGGGCTGGCGTTTTTGAATCACCGTCACTTCCCCCGACCCGGAATTGAGCACCAGCAAATAGTTCTGGCTTTGCGAGAGCGCGACCGCGTCTGGTCCGGCGCCCACCGGAAGCACAGCAATCACTTTGCCGATATCCACGTCATACACCGCCACGCTCTGGGAGCCGAGGTTGCTGACATAGAGCCGCGAATTGTCGGCGGAGACGACTGCTCGCGTGGGCCGGGTGCCGATCAGAAATGAGCCAGAGACTTCATTGGAAGTGGTCTCGATGGTGGAGACGCTATCGGAGTCGAAGTTACACACGAAGAGCTCTCCGCCATCGGGTTTCAAAGCCAAGCTGATGGGAGAGCGGCCCACATCCAGCAGCGCGAGCACTGCGGCGCGCTTCAGGTCAATCGCGGCCACCTGGTTCGAGCCCGAACAAGCAACGAAGGCTTTGCTGGAGTCGGGCAGGATGGCGATGTCGGTGGGCTGATGGCAGACGGTGATGGTGGACCGCACCGCGAGTTTGGCGGTGCTAATCAGCGTGACCGAGTCGCCGTTGCGGTTAGACACGACGACCGTCTGGTTGTCTGGCGCGATCCGGGCCAGGCCGGGAGAGGCTCCGACGCGAATGGTGGCGACGACGCTGCGCCGGACGAGATCGAGCGCAGAGACATTGTCAGATCCGGAGTTGGCGACGTAGGCGCGCAAGCCGTCGGGCGAGACGTCCAGAAAGTACGGATGCCCGTGCACTCCGATGGTGGCGACCAGTTGGTTGCGCTCGGCGTCAATCACGCTGACGTTGTTTGACGCGGAATTGACCACGTAGATTTCATTCTTCTTCGGGTTGGCGGCGACGCCAGTGGGACCGCTGCCGACGGGGATGGTGCGCGCCAGTTGATACGAGCGCAGGTCAATCACGCTGACCGAGTTGGCCTTGCCATTGGTGATGTAGGCGAACTCGCGGTACAGCGCGGCGTCGGCGGGGATGCGATGTTGGTAGAACCACCAACCGAGCGCGATGCCAGCCACCGCGACCAAGACCGGGATGAAGATTCTTTTCAATCGAGTGAACCGTGGGCAGTGACTTAATTTGGACTAAGGGTAGTGGGCGGCTTTGGAATTATGATCGGTAAAGGCGTTCTAGCTCAAGTCGGAGTTCCGTCGGATCGAAGACAATCTTGAAATTCTCGAAGAATCCACTCATCCCCAACAGTCCCGCGATCGGAAGTTGGTCGGAAAAACCAGCGCGAGTCGCGATAATGCCGCCCAGAGCATACAGGGATATATCGTGAAGAAAAATCTTCGTCGCTCCCGCCGCGCCTAGCGTTTCAGCTTCTTCCCCCTGCTCAATGTCCAAACCAATTGCCCGCCCGATGTCCGCATGGAAGAGGCATAGCGATGCCCCCGAATCAACAATCGCGTCGAATCGCTTGGATCGTGGGGCATTCTTCTCGGGACTGGCGATGTTCACCGGAATCGAAGCGGCGTAATAAAAGCCGCCGGGCGCTTGCGGGGCAGGGTACTTCTTGTAAGGTATTTTCAGGATTTACACCGAAATGGGCATCCATTTTTTAGGTGTCTTCACTAAGACAGGATCAGAGACGCCCGCGCTTTCACTTTTTTTCACGACGTCCTCGTACGAATTGCCCACTGCGATTAAAGTGGTCTCATCTTCTGATAGCGCGATCCAGCTATCCAGCGGAGCGGATTTCAGAACTTCAAAACGAAGGTCGTTCATAATTGTCTCTGCCTTTTATTAGACCCTTCACAGTAGCTTAGGGTTGCAACCGCGTCAACAGAGCCAAAGTTTCGGTAGTGGCTGCGGTGGCGCTAAAGCGTGACGACGGCTTCTGTCCGCGGCAGCCCAGAACTTTGAGCGGCTGCAGGCATGGTGCGTCCGACGATGGCCGCGATCTGGCGTACTTGCGTCATCAAGTCCTCAAACTGCTGAGGATAGAGCGACTGCATGCCATCGGAAAGCGCCTGGCCCGGGCGATGGTGCACCTCGACCATCAAGCCATCGGCCCCGACTGCGGCTGCGGCACGGGCCAGCGGCGTGACCTTGCTGCGTTGGCCGGTGCCGTGGCTGGGATCGACCAGGATGGGCAAGTGGCTGAGCCGCTGCACCGCCGGGACCACCGCGAGATCCAGAGTGTTGCGGGTGTGATCGGAAAACGTCCGCACCCCGCGCTCGCACAGGATGACGTTGTGGTTGCCCTCGCTCATCAGGTACTCGGCAGCCATCAGGAATTCTTCCAGCGTGGCCGACATGCCGCGTTTCAGGAGCACTGGCTTGCGGGCACGACCGGCCCGCTTGAGTAGCGAAAAATTCTGCATGTTGCGCGCACCGATCTGGATGACGTCGGCGCACTCCTCGACCAGGTCGAGCGATTCGGTGTCCATGGCCTCAGTGACGATGAGGAGGCCGAAGTGTCGGCGGACCTCGGCCAGGATGCGCAGGCCGTCTTCCCCCAGACCTTGAAACGAGTAAGGGGAAGTGCGGGGCTTGTAAGCGCCGCCGCGAAAGAACTGCACTCCGGCGCGTTGCACGCACTCAGCGATGGCGAAGGCTTGCTCGCGGCTCTCAATGGCGCAGGGACCGGCGATGACGGTGAACTCGCTGCCGCCGATGGTGGCGATGCTTCCGGGGAAGCTGATGACCGTATTCTCGCGCTTGGCGATGCGGCTGACCAGTTTGTAGGGCTTGGTGACGCGGACCGTTTCCTGCACGCCGGGCATTTCTTCGAGCGCGCCGGACTCCACCTCACCCGTGTTGCCAGTGATGGCGATGGCAGTGTGCTTCGCGCCCGGGATGGGATGGGCGCGGTAGCCGAGCGACTCGATTTTCTGGCAGACGGCGCGGATTTGTTCTTCAGAAGCGCGCGGCTGCATGACCACCAGCATGGTGAATGTCCTGAAGAACAAGTTTAGCGTTCGGTGGGGAATGGGGCAAACCCGGGCAGCCTGTGGCTTGACGACTCGGGGGTGACGCCACCGTTTCGCCGCTAGTTCTTGAGACC
Organism: Acidobacteriaceae bacterium; assembly: GCA_025360645.1. GTDB lineage: Bacteria > Acidobacteriota > Terriglobia > Terriglobales > Acidobacteriaceae > JANYBT01. The sequence goes on from JANYBT010000004.1 coordinate 34,503, forward strand.
AGCCTGCCAGTTGGCGATCACAGTGATTTCCTGACCGTTCACTTCGGGGGGAGTGTTGATGATGATTTTTTTCCCGTCGCCTGCTACATCGATGGGAGAGAACTGGTAGGCGCCGGTCTCGGCCGCCGTCTTGAATAAGAGGCGGGTCTTGCCGATCACGAAGTCATTCCCCTTCGCTTCCACCTCGGTCTCCATCACGCTGCTGAAATCTGCCGTCAGATAAACAATGGCCTTTCCGTCTTTGCGCCACATCGGGTTCAAGCCGGAGGAAGAGGAAAGCTGTTTGGGACTGCCCGGTCCGGGGAAGGGGACCACGAAAACCTGCTGCGGCCCGGCCACCCGGGAACCGAACGCCACCCAACGGCCGTCGGGAGAGAAGCGGCCCGCGTTGTCGTAGAGAGGGGATTGCACCACTGGCAGGGGCTTGGCCTCGCCGTGCAAAGGAAGCGCCATCAAAGCCCCTCGCACGGCGCCGTTCGCGGTCAGCCCTTCCACTTGACCGTAGAGCAGGTATTGCCCATCGGGAGACCAGTCCATGACGAATTTGTCCAACGGCGATTGCAGCAGGACCTCTTCGCTTTGCGAGCTGCCCGATGGCTTCTTGAAAATGTCCACAACTCCGTTCTGACGGTTGGAGGAAAAGGCCAGAAATTTTCCGTCGGGTGACCAGACCGGCATGGTGTTAATAAAGGATCCGAAGGTCAACTGCGATTTGGTATTTTGTTTCAAATCGAAGACCCACAAATCCGAGCCGTTCTGCACCATCTCCACCGCCAGCTGCCGCCCGTCGGGAGACAAGCGCAAGGTTTTGTAATCTCCCGGCTCGCCCACCGTACTAAGCTGACGCCCGCTGCTGTCGAACCACCGCAACTGATTCTTGGAGTTCGCGCTGCCCGGAGCAAATGCCAGAATGCCGTTTTGCGATACCGTGAAAACGCTGTGCCACCACCCAGCATCTGTTTTCACGTTCTCGGCCACTGTGTGCGCTTCCCCCGTGAGCTGCAAGCGGCGAAGGTCGAAGGGCTGGGCCATCAGGGTCGATTCGCGAACATAGAGCAAATATCCGTTGGCATAAGCGGCGTCGGAATGCAGCCGCAAAACAAGCTTGTTTTCCTTGCCATCAAGCGAGGCCGCGTAGACCCCGTCGCGCCCACGGCCGATGTCCGGGTGCGACGCGGCAAAATATAAAAAGTGTTTGCCATCGGGCAGGAAATAGGGCCAGCGATGAGTCGTGTCCCGGGTCGACGGGTCTATCATGCTGACCGGCACCGGAGTGCCGCCCGTCGCCGGCACGCTGTAGATCCCGCCATTGACAAAAGGGGTAAACAAGATCACGCCATCCTGGTTCCAGCTACCTCCGCGTGCGACCTCCACCTGGCACAGGTTGAGAATGGGTCCGCCGGAAGCATCCACCCGGCGCAATTGCTTGTTGGCGAAGAACCCCAGCGACTGGCTGTCGGGGGACCAAAAAGGATTCGAGGCGCCATCGGACCCCGCCAGGGCCTGGGCATTGAGTGCATCGAGAGCACGCACCCAGAGACGCGTCTGGCCGGATTCATCGCTGGCGACGAAAGCGATGCGATGCCCATCGGGCGAGATCGCGATCCTTCCGGGAGCATCCACGGTGGCATGAAAAGAATTCTTCTCAGGAGCCCGAACCGTCCAGCGGACGCGATTGGGGAAACTGGCCGTCGGCGCGAAATATGTTCGCGTGACCAAGAAAGTCGCGGCCGCGATCACCGCCATCGCACCCAGCCAGTACCACGGTACCGCCCGGCTGCGCTGGGGACTGTTGGGCACGGCAAGCGCATTCAGCGCACTGGAGGAGCCCGAACCAATCCATTTCAGCTCACTCGCCAGGTCGCTGGCGCTCTGCCAGCGTTCGTCCGGATCCTTCGCCAGACACTTGGCCACGACGCGCTCCAGCGCCACCGGTGTGATGGGCTGCAATTGAGTGATGGGCGGAGGCTCGGTGGTCAAAATCGCCGCGATCAAACTTGCCCGGCTTTTCCCGGTGAAGGCGAGCTTGCCCGTCGCCATCTCGTAGATCACTTCGCCCAGTTGAAAAATGTCAGTGCGCGCATCCGCCTCTTTCCCCTCCAGCTGTTCGGGCGCCATGTACTGAAACGTGCCCACGATCATGCCCTGGCTGGTCAGTTTCGCATGCTCCGCAGTCATTTCGGTGAGAGCGTCGGGCAGCGGCGACCGTCCCGAAGCCTTGGCCAGGCCAAAGTCCATCAGCTTGGCCCCACTCTTGGTCAGCATGATGTTCGCCGGCTTCAGGTCGCGATGCGTGATCCCCAGCTTGTGCGCTTTGCCCAACCCGTCCGCCACCTGTGCCGCATAGCGCAGCGTCTGCTCCGGCGGCAACGGACCCTTGCGCAGGCGCTGCTCCAGGGTTTCGCCCTCCAGGTATTCCATGACCAGAAAATCAACGCCGTCCTGATGGCCAATGTCGTGCAGGGTGCAGATGTGGGGATGCGAGAGTTTGGAAACCGCTTTGGCTTCGCGCTCCAGTCGCTGCTTCAGCTCAGGGTCGGACGAAAGATGTGCAGGCAGCACCTTGATCGCAACCGTTCGCTCCAGGCGAGTATCGAGGGCGCGATACACTTCGCCCATGCCGCCCGCGCCCAACGGCGCAAGAATTTCATAAGGACCGAGTTTGGTACCGAGGGCGAGTGGCATCCGTGAGCGCAATTATAGCTGGTGCATCGGGTTGCAGAGGAGTGGTCCTTCCCGTTGTAAAATCAAAGACTATTCGTTATCGCGCCATCCTTGCCTATGCCACTGGAAGACCAATCTATCCCCATCCCCCTCGACGACCGCTACGATCCGCAGCGGGTCGAGAACAAGTGGGCCGAACGCTGGCAGAGCGACGCCTCGCTCTACGCCGCTGAACCGAACTCCACCAAGCCCAAGTACTACGTGCTGGAAATGCTGCCCTATCCCTCAGGCGCGCTGCACATGGGGCATGTGCGCAACTACGCCAT
>JANYBT010000006.1 GCA_025360645.1 Acidobacteriaceae bacterium
AGGAGAGTGTGCAAGCGTGTCGCGCCGACCTGGATGCGATCAAGGCGCTGGTGGCGAATCCGAAAACGGATTTGTACGCGGAGATTCCGGGGAGTGAAGGCAAGACAATTTTGCGCGAGGCGTTGCTAGTGGCTGATCACAACGCGTATCACCTGGGCCAGTTGGTGGCCTTGCGCCGGATGCTGGGAGATTGGGAGGGGTGAGGTGGAGGCTTGGGATCGACACTGGAATTTTGACGTTTGAATTTTGACGCTTGAAAACGGCGGGTTGGGTTTGACACTGAATTTGCGAGACTTCTACAATCGATGGATTACAATCATTGGATGGGACGCGTCCACCCGCTTCCCTGATGGTGTGCGCGTGCTGCTTGCGATGACCTCTTATCCACGGCACGTGGCTGCAAATCGGGGAGCGGTTGCAGCGGTTCCGGTCCTGATTTTTTCTCCACAATGGCGGCGTAGCTCAGGTGGCTAGAGCGACGGTCTCATAATCCGTAGGTCGTAGGTTCGAGTCCTACCGCCGCCACCAGCATTTCCGCAACCCCAATTCCAAATCCTCCCACATCCCCGCGCGAACTGGATGCATTCACGTCCCCGGCTCGCCCCTTGCTCCGGAAACAAATCGTCGGTGGCGCGTTTTCCGATTCTTGGCTATGCTCAATCCTTAGGACGACTCTCTCGGCGAGAGTCCGGGAGAGTGTTGTGACCATTATGACCAGCGAACGCAAGCCACCACGGGTACGGCCGATGCGAGTGTTTGTCGGGCCCGGCAGCCCGGCCGAAGCCGATTTCCGCGCCCAAGTCCTGATGCCTGAGCCTGCGGTTATCGCCCCGGGAATTCCGCCCTCGCCTGCGCACGACTTGCAATTCCATGGTGGGCACACCATCGCCGACCTGGTCTATACCAACTTCTATGTGGGCGGAGCGGCGGCGTGGCAAGCCAGCGATATCCAAAACATCGACCAGGCATTGGCGGCCGCCATGGCGGACCCCAATCTCAACAACGTGATGGTGCAGTACTTCCAGTCGGGCGCCATCAGCACAGCGTTTAAAACCTCTCAAGTGCTGGCCGGGCCTCCGCCGAGCGTGGTCTCGCAGGGAGATGTGGAGAACCTGGCACTCAGCCTGCTGCAGATGGGTACACTCAAGGGCTACGACTTCACCGCAACCGTTTTCAATTTCCTGTTGCCCAGCGGCACCATCCTGAACACAGACGCCGCGCCGACGATGGTTGCCGTTCCCGCCATCCTCGAGCAGGGTCAGGGGCAGCGGGCCGATCCCCATCTGGTGTCGCGTGGCGTGGAGCAGACTTCGGACTCGACGCAAGGGCTGGGCGGATATCACGGGTCGGTGCATGCCACCGCCGCCGGTGGCAGCCAGACGATCTACTACGCAGTGGGAGTGTATTCAGAGCAGTTGCCGAACGGAGTGACCAATGGCATCCCGGTATTTGCGCAACCGTGGAAGAGCGTGGTCGCGACTTTCTATCACGAGTTGAACGAGGCCCGCACCGATCCAGATGTGGAAGACGCGATTCGCGCCGGCAACGATCCCAACGCGGTCAAATTCCTGGGCTGGACTTCGGCGCAGGGTGAGGAATGCGGAGACTATCCGGTGTTTGAGGCCAATCCGCTAAGCCAGGTGTTTCAGGAAGTGCAACTGACCGACGGCAGCGGGACTGTGCCGGTACAGTTTCAATATTCCGACGCGGTGCATGGCCCGGAAGGACCGACCGCGGCGCCGGATCCTTACGCAGGCTAGAGCGAGACGGCGGAAGAGCGGCTAGTATTTGCGCAACACGCCGATGACTCGTCCTTGCAGTTGCACGGAAGCGGCGGGGACGATGATGGGCTTCATGGCTGCGTTCGAGGGCTGCAGTCGGATGGTTTGGCCTTCGTGAAAAAAGCGCTTCAAGGTTGCGTCGGTGCCGTCCACCAGCGCGACCACGATTTCCCCGTTGTGCGCGGTCTTGGTCTTTTCCACCAGCACGTAATCGCCGTCGAGGATGTGCTCGTCTTGCATGGAATCGCCGCGCACCTCGAGCACAAACACTTCTTTGGAGCGCACGAAGTCGGCGAGGGAAATGGTTTCGGGATTCTGCATGGCCTCAATAGGTTGGCCGGCGGCGATGCGTCCCATCAGCGGCAGCACCAGACCTGTGTTCACGTCCATGGCGTGCTTGAGCTTGCCCTTGAAGGGCAGCAAGTCAATGGAGCGGCTGCGGTTGTAGTCGCGGGTGAGCAGGCCTTTGGCTTCCATGTTGGTGATGTGCTTATGGACGGTGGCCAGCGAATTCAGGCTCATGCCTTCGCGAATTTCCTCGAAGGAAGGCGAGTAATTGTTCTCCGCCACAAAGCGCGAGATGAAGTCGTAGATCTCGTACTGCCGCCGGGTAATGGCCATAGTGGAATTGTTGGCGAAGAAAGGGCGAATGTCAAGGGGAGATTGCCGCAAAGGCACCGCTGCGGGCCTTACCGCCGCGTCTTGAGCATTTTCAGGATCTCTTGCAGTCCGGCGCGTACCCGGGCGAGTTCGGGCGGTGGTTGCGAGGGGAACGGCAGCGCGGATTGGTTGCGGTCGACTTTGGCGTCTTGTTTCAGATGGGCGCGTGCTCCGGCGATGGTGAAGCCTTCGTCATACAACAGCTTCTTGATCCGCACGACCGCCTCGACATCCTTCTGGCGATACATGCGCTGGCCGGTTTGTCCCTTGACCGGCTTGAGTTGGGGGAACTCGGTCTCCCAGAAGCGCAGAACGTAGGCCGGCAGTTGGCAGAGCTTGGCCACCTCTCCGATGCGGAAGTACAGCTTGTCGGGGACCACGACCACTGTCGACTTGCCGCGCTTGGCGACGGACTTTTTCTTGGGGCTCATTCCGGTCATCGGCGGTTGGGCCGAAACGCTCTATCGTTTCTAGCACGAGCCGCTGGCGCAAACAACCCGAAACGGTTCAGCCGCGCACTTTTCTGGCGTCGTCGAAGCGGGCATGAATCCTCCGCGCGTTCCCGCGTTGCCCAGAACGTTCCGCCGCGGGTTCCGTCAAACAACAAAAAACCTCTTGAGAGGTGCTTCCCTCAAGAGGCTTTCCCAAACTTGGATTCGAGAGGAATGCTCTCGCTTAGTGCTTTTTCTTCTTGGCGGCCTTCTTTGCAGCTTTCTTCTTGGTTGCCATAATGATTTTTCCTCCGTTGAGATTTTTTCCCTTGCCAGGTTTTGTTGGGAACCCTGGAACCCACCTTACCAGCCCACGATTTTGTGTGGGCTTTGCCTACACCACAAGATATTGAGCACTATTGAGGAGAATGTCAACAACTATTTTCACAAATCTTCTTTTTCTCTTCCGTGGCGTACACTCTTTCTGACTCATGCGCGACCCCATCGAGCTGGAAATCTTCAAGAATCTCTACCATTCCATCGCCGAAGAGATGGGCGCGGCGCTGCGGCGCACGGCATTTTCTCCAAACATCAAAGAGCGCCGCGACTACTCGTGCGCGGTGTTTGACGCGGGTGGCGATGCCATCGCGATGGGAGACCACATGCCGGTACACCTGGGCTCGATGCCAATGTCGGTGCGGTCTGCCATCGATTCCTGCGCCATTGAAGCGGGCGACGTGGTGATGTTGAACGATCCGTTTCGCGGCGGAACTCATTTGCCCGACATCACTTTGGTGAGCGGAGTTTTTGTGGAAGCGGAGAAGAAACGCAAGCGCAAATCGGCGGCGCGTCGCGTGCCTGATTTTTACGTTGCATCGCGCGCGCATCACGCCGACGTTGGGGGTACCTATCCCGGTTCCATGGGACCGTGCCGTGAAATTTATCAGGAAGGATTTCGCATTCCGCCGGTGAAAATAATTCGGCGCGGAGCGATGCAAACGGACATTCTCGCGCTGCTGTTGAACAACGTGCGCACTCCCGCAGAACGCGAAGGCGACCTGGGCGCGCAGATCGCGGCGTGCCACACCGGCAGCGAACGTCTGCTGGAAATGTGTTCGCGGTACACGCTGGCGACTGCCAAACGCGCCGCTGCGGAATTGCACGACTATGCAGAGCAAATGATGCGGCGGTTTCTGGAGCAAGTTCCGGCGGGCTGCTATTCCGCAGAGGATTTTCTGGATGATGATGGCGTGACCGATCGGCCGGTGCGCATCGCCGTCGCCATCACTTTCGCAGAGCGCCAGCGGCGTGGACGGCATCCTCTGGTCACTCCTCTGGTCACTCCTCTGGTTTTGGTGGACTTCACTGGCAGCGACCCGCAGGTGCAGGGCGCGCTCAACGCGGTGGAGGCCATCACCTTCTCGGCATGCTTTTACGTTTTTCGCTGCCTGCTGGCCGATGAGGTTCCAGCCAGCGCGGGACTGATGCGTCCCATCCGCGTGATTGCGCCGCAAGGCACCATTGTGAACGCGCGGCCTCCGGCGGCGGTAGCTGGCGGCAACGTGGAAACTTCGCAGCGCATTGTGGACGTGCTGTTGAAAGCGTTGGCGCAAGCGGTGCCCGAGCGCATTCCCGCGGCCGCCTCGGGAACCATGAACAACCTCACCATCGGCGGCATCGATCCGCGCACCGGGGAGCCGTTTGCGTATTACGAGACCATTGCCGGCGGAATGGGGGCTGGCCCGCTGAGGCCGGGCGTCTCTGGCGTGCACACCCACATGACGAACTCGCTGAACACTCCGGCGGAAGCTCTGGAGTATGCCTATCCGTTGCGAGTGACGCGGTATTCGTTGCGACCGGGCAGCGGGGGCAAGGGACTGCACGCGGGCGGCGACGGAATTGTGCGCGAGATCGAAGTGCTGACCGATGTGGAAGTCACGTTATTGTCGGACCGGCGGAAGCGCGGGCCCTACGGTCTGGCAGGCGGAGAAGATGGCTCGCCCGGCAAAGCGGAGGTGGTGGGCACGGATGGCAGGGTTACGCTGCTGCCGAGCAAATGCAACGTGAGGCTGAAAGCGGGCGAGAAGATTCGCGTGGAGACGCCGGGCGGCGGCGGGTGGGGAAGGCGCAAGGTTTGATTCGGCAAGACTAGAACGGCGATGCCCGTCCAAGCAGCCTTCGCTAACGATGTGGCATTATGCGGTGACTCGCGTCTCCCGCATCGCCATCAGTTTCTGGTGCATGGCGGTGGCTGCTTTCCTCGCTGCTGCCACTGCGGTCACCACCAGGTCTGCGCCGCGCACCACGTCTCCGGCTGCGTACAAATCTTCGCGCGAGGTCAGCCCGGTCTCTTCGCTCTCCACCACAATCGAGCCCCACTTGGTGGTCTTCAAGTTGGGCGTGTGCTCGGCCACTTCAGTCTCAGGACTGTAGCCGATGGCCAGCGCCACCGTGTCGCAGGGAATCACGAAGTTCGAGCCCTCGATGGGCACCGGAGAGCGTCGGCCCTTTGCATCCGGCGCGCCCAACTTCATGCGGATGCATTCTGCCGCAGTCACGTTTCCTTCGGCATCGCCCAGGAACTTGACCGGTGCGGTCAGCCACTCGAACTGCACGCCTTCTTCGACCGCGTTAATGCGCTCTTCGTAGCGCCCGGGCATTTCCACTTCGCTGCGGCGATACACGCAATACACCTGGGCCGCCGGGTTCAGCCGCCGCGCCGTGCGCACGCAGTCCATCGCCGTGTCACCGCCTCCTATGACGATGGTCACACCGGTGTGGTTGGGGAGGGATTGGGGCAGGTTGCGCCAGACATCGGGCAGCAACTCGGTCGGAACATTTCCTCGCACCAGGTACTCGGTCGCTTGATACACATTCGTCAGGGTGTCTTCGCCCGGGACCTTCATCTCGCCGCCCTTGATGGCGCCATAGCCCAGAAACGCGAGGTCGAAACCCTGGCGGAAGAAATCCTCCACCGGATGTTCCGCACCCACGCGGTAGTTGCAAACGAACTTGACGCCCATTTGCTCCAGATACTGGATCTTGGAAAACACGATGTCTTTGTTGAGCTTGAAATTGGGAATGCCGTAGAGCAGCAGGCCTCCGGGATAGGGCCACATGTCGAATACGGTGACCTGGTCTCCCTTCACCACGAGTTCTTCGGCCACCGCGAGACCGGCCGGCCCGGCACCCACCACGGCCACTTTCATACCGGTCGGCGCCGCCTTCTCGCGCATGGGATAGCCGTAGTTCTTGCGCACGTAGTCCACCACAAACGCTTCCAGCTTGCCGATGCACACGGCCGAGTTGCGATTGGCGATGACGCACGAACCCTCGCATTGCTTTTCCTGGGGGCAGATGCGGCCGCACACGTCGGGGAAGTTGGAGGTCTCCATGAACTTCAAGGCGGCGCCGGTAAAGTCTCCGTGGCCCAGCAGGAACAACGCGGCGGGAATGTCGTTGTGCAGCGGACAGCCCTGGATGCAGGGCGCGTGGTCGCAGTAAAGGCAGCGCTGCGCCTGCTCCATGGCGATCTCAGGCGCATAGGCTTGGGAGACTTCGCTGAAGTTGTGGACGCGTGCTTCCGCATCCTGCTTGGGCGGCTTGACCGCCTCGATCTTGAAGCGCTGACGGCGGTTCATCCTCCTCCTTTTGACCCCGGCTGAGGGAACAGCTCCGCCTCAGCTCCGGTTCTTCCCAAGGATGCCCCGGCGATGACACGGCTGGCTGTGCTGCGGGTCACAAGAGCACGTGACGTCCTGCCTTGCGGCTCCGCCCTATAGAATCACTTTTGTCCCATGCCCAACGCCTCGGAACTCGCGTCGCTGGTGAAGCAAGCGGCTGAGCAGGCCGGCTTCGAACTGGCGGGGATCGCCCCGGTGCGCGAGTTGGCCGAACTGGAATACTTTCCGCAGTGGATCGCAGCCGGAAACGCGGGCGAGATGAAATACCTGGAGGCGCGCAACGAAGCTGGCGAGTTGAAGCGCTCCGCGCTCCAGCACACCGCGCCCTGGGCCAACAGCGTGGTCGTCTGCGCGCTCAACTACAACACCGCGCAACCCTATTCCACGCAGGCTAGCGAGCCCGGACGCGGGTGGATCTCGCGCTATGCCTGGAGCCGCGAAGACTACCACGATGCGGTGATGAGCCGCCTGCGGTTAGTAGAAACGGCTTTGCACGGCCATGCCGCCATTGTCCCACCCTTGCAAACCCGGTGCTATGTGGACACCGGCCCACTGGTGGAGCGCGTCTATGCCAAGTACGCCGGCGTGGGTTGGATTGGCAAGAACACCTGCATTCTCAACCAGCAGATGGGCTCCTGGCTTTTTCTGGGAGTGATTTTGACTTCTGCGGAGATGCTGGCGGACCTGCCCGCCGCGGACCGTTGCGGCAGCTGCACCCGTTGCCTGGAGGCTTGCCCGACGCAGGCCTTTCTCGCACCGCATCAACTGGACGCACGCAAGTGCATTTCCTATCTCACCATCGAGAAGCGGAACGAAATTCCGGAGGAACTCCGCGAGGGCATGGGTCGCCACGTTTTCGGTTGCGATATTTGCCAGGACGTTTGTCCGTGGAACCGCAAAGCTCCGGCCACCTCTGCGCCCGAGTTTCAACCGCGCGACGGTCTGGTGAATCCCGCGCTGGAGTGGCTGGCTGAGATGCAGGCCGAAGAATTCCGCAGCGCGTTTCGCGGCTCTCCCATTCGCCGGGCCAAGCTGGCGGGGCTGCGCCGCAACGCCGCGGTGGCGATGGGGAACAGCGGCGAAGCGAGATTCCTGCCGCTGCTCGAAAAACTGGCCTCGGGCGAAGACGCCATGCTCGCGGAGCATGCCCGATGGGCTGCGGACAAGCTGCGCCGCTCCCAGCCCTGATCGCCCGTCCCGCCCGTGATAAATTCAAACCACGGCGATCATGCGACGACTCCTGGGCTTTGTGCGCTGCGCTTTTGCTTTGCTGGCGGTCTCGACTGCCTTACTGTCCGCGTCCGACGATTCCAAAGAGCCCAAGTGGATTGAGATTCACGGCACTCATTTTTCGATCGTCAGCGACGCCTCAGACAAAAAAACCCGCGAAGCCACTCTCCGGCTGGAGCAGATGCGCGCCCTCTTCGCTTTGCTGCTGCAGAAAACACGGCTCAACATGTCGTCCCCGGTCACCGTGATCGGAGTGAGGAATGATGAGGAGTACCGTGCTCTCGCGCCCGGTTCCGGTCCTGACTATGCGCCCGCCTTCCTGCTGCGCGATCCCGATCGCACCCTGATCGTGCTCAATCTCTCAGCCGACCAACCCTGGCGCGCCATCGCCCATCTCCTGGCCCACTACTTTCTCGATTTCAATTACCCGCCCGCGCCTTCCTGGTTTGACGAAGGCTTCGCGGATTATTTTGCCGCCGCCCAATTCGATAACAAACAGATCAACCTGGGTGGCGATCCCCGCCTCACTCCGGATTTCAATGAAGACGTGCTGGGCGGTGTCGGCCTCGCCTCGGGCTCGCAGCGGTCGGCAACCTCCCTGCTGAGCGCCTCGGCCTGGATCCCCATCGTGGATTTGTTCAAGTTCAAACATCAGTCCACGGGCAACGATGGCGACCAGCACACCCTGTTTCATGCCGAGTCCTGGATGGTGATGCACTACCTTCTGAAGCAGGGGAAGCTGCCTGAGACCGGAACTTTCTTTGATCTGGTGAAGAACCAGCAAGTGCCAGTGGAAGAGGCCATCCAGAAGGCCTACGGCATGTCTGCGGCGGAATTTGAGACCGCAGTGAAAGACTACTTCCACGCACTGAAGCCGCTGTTCGCTGCGGAAGAGGAAGCCCACCTGCCGTCGAGCGCGCAGGACCCGCGTTTGGCAGCGCAGCTCTCCAGTATCCCGGCGCCGGTCGGCACCGATGAAGCCACGGCCATGACCCTGAATACGGTGGCCACTCTCGAAGCCCAGGCCATGCTCGCCGACGCCCTGACCCGCATTCCGGAACACGCCGACCAGGGCGTGCGCGAGCTCAACGCGCTGGCAGCCGCGCCCCAGGACAATGAGGCCGCCCGCCGCAGCCTGGCCTGGGCGCACCTCCAGAGGAATGAATTTGACGCCGCCGCCGAACAGCTCAGCAGGGCCGCCGAGCTGAACCCGCGCGATCCCTGGATCCGCTACTACTTATCTGCTTTGAAGTACCGCATGGCAGAGAAGGCGCACCAGCCCATCCAGGGTTTGGCCAATATGCTGCTGGACCTGCGCGCCACGCTCGACGTCTTCCCGGAATTCGCCGAGGCCTACAACATGCTGGGCATGGGGCGAGTGGAAGGGGGAGGAGCGAACGCAGCGCTCGAGGCCCAACGGGCCGCCGTGGCCCTTAGCCCGCGCCGCGACGACTATCAATTCAACCTGGCGCAAATCTACCTTGCCGGAAAGAAGTGGGATGCCGCGCACGCTATTTTCGAGCGCTTGACCCGCAGCTCCAACCTCCCGGTCGCCACCGCCGCCAAACAGCAGTTGCAGGACTTCGACTCCATTAAGAAGTACGGAGTCGCTCCGCTGCACAACGGCGGCGCGCAAACTTCGGGCAAGACCAAATCCGCGAGCGAGCAACTGCCCAAGACCCTGCCTGAGGAGCCTGTCGAAACTCTGGCGCCCGCTCCCGCTCCGTCGCCGCGTCTGGGCCCCATCCAATTTGCCCGCGGCAAGTTGCTCAGCAGCGATTGCTCGCACCCGCCTGACGCCATCCTCACCATCGCGACCAGCGCCAAGACCCTGCGCCTGCATACGCCCGACTTCAAGGCGCTCATCGTGATTGGGGCCGATGAATTTTCCTGCGACTGGAAAAACAAAGCGGTGAGTGCGAACTACCGCAGCCAAACCGTAGGCCTGGCCGAACTGGTGTCGCTGGAAGTGCAGTAGGCGGACGAGCGGGGGCCGTCCCGATTCGGGAACCGTCCTATTACAGGAAATAACCGGCAAAATAATTGTGCCCATCCGTGCCCCGCGTCACCGCGCCCTTTCCCTGGAACCTCCATGCTAGTGGAGTCATCAGGGACACGCTCCTGAAGCAAGCACTTCATGCGCTGGCTGGAACGGGTCCCGCGACGAAAATTCATAGGCAACGCGACATTCGTGCACGCGAAGGGAACCTTATTATGAAGCGACTCTTTCTCCTGACCGCCTTAGTTTGCGGACTCGTTCTATCGGTAGGTGGACAAAAATCCTCAGATCAACTCGAACCCGCTCACTCCCCGACGGCCGCGGTTTCGGCCGCCGCCACCACCAACACCTATGCGCTCACGGGCTGGTCTGAACTCGGGATGCACTGCATCGATGGCAAAGACTACTCAGTCTTTTCGGTGCTGCCTCCGTTTAACGTGGTCCGCGCGCAATTGGTGCAGAAGAGCGAGCCGCCGGTACTGATCACGACCGGGGTGACCGTCACCTACCAGGCGACGGCCGATGCCACGGGCTCCATCAACACCTCCAGCGCGAGCAAGACCAACTTCTGGGACAACGTTCGCGCCCTGTTTCTGAATAGCGTCGCGCCAGACACGGGCCTGGCTGGTTACAAGACCCAAAGCACCGTTCCCCAACCCATGACCTACAACACCCTGGAGGGATACTGGGAGGCCGTGGGCATCCCCACCGTTCCCTACGACGACAAAGGAGTCACCAATCCTTTTCCGATGGTGAAACTAGTGGCGACTGACGCCAAAGGGAATGTGCTGGCCACCGCCAGCATCGCGCTTTCGATCAGCGATGAGTTGAGTTGTAACACTTGCCATGCCTCCAACAGCGACGTGAATGCCAAGCCGACCGCGGGATGGGTGAACAACTCCGATCTGGCGAAAGACACCAAGCTGAATATTCTGAGAAAACATGATGACCGCTGGCCCATCGCGCAATACCTGAGCCAGTTGCAGACCAACGGCTACACTTACCAGTCCAGCCTGTACAACACGGCGGTGGCTGGGACCCCGATCCTCTGCGCCGCCTGCCACAGCGACAACGCGCTGAGCGCTCCCGGGATCACTGGCATCAAAGCCCTCACCACCGATATGCACACCCTGCACGGAGGGCAACTGCTGCTTTCCAACAACAAAACGCTGGACGTGAACAGCAGCAGCAACGATCTGAATTCGTGCTATCTGTGCCATCCCGGCCCGAAAACCAAGTGCAAGCGCGGCGCCATGAACACTCAGCTATGCTCCGCTTGCCACGGCAACCTCACCAACGTTGGAGTAGCCACTCGCACCGGTTGGCTGGATGAGCCGACTTGCCAGATGTGCCACAACAACAGCCTGCGCTATACCTCCGCGTTCATTTCGAAGGGGCAGTATCGCCAGACCAAGGACCTGACCTTCGCCAGCAATGCCAACGTGCCGCAGACGGGCAAGATGCTGTATCGCTACAGCGCTGGCCACGGAGCCGTCTTCTGCAGCGGTTGTCACGGTTCCCCCCACTCCGAGTTCCCCAGCCTGCAAGCCAATGACAATGTGCTACCCATCGCCTTGCAGGGCTACGCAGCCAAGATCACCGAGTGCACCGCGTGCCACAGCAGTCTGGGCGTCAGTTCCACCGGCGGCCCCCACGGTGTGCACACTCTCGGCCAGGCTTGGGTTGACCAGGGCGGCCATCGCAGCTACGTCGATAGCTACGGCTATCAGGGTTGCGCCTATTGCCACGGCTCGAAATATAACGGTTCCGCGCTCTCGCTATCCAAGATAGCCCGGACCTTTACGGTGGAGGATGGTCAGCAGAAGACCTTCGCCGCCAATCACCAGTTCACTTGCTACGACTGCCACAACGGACCCAACGGCGGCTAGCATTCACCTTCCCCCCAGGGACGGCATCGGTACGCCGTCCCTGTTTCATTTCGCAAACTGGTCGAAGCCGCCGGTTCACTCGCCGGTGACCCCGCGCGGCAGACGGCATTCTCCGCTCCCTCCCCATCCCTATCGAAGTATTCCCCCGTCCCTAGCCATGTATACTGGCCCCTGCCTGCTCAGGCGGGAGTGACGCCGACCCCGGGAGTTGCCCAGCATGGCCCTCGTTGAATTGCGCAACCTGACTAAGGTGTATCCCCTCACCGAATCCCTATTCGGGCGCGGCCGGGGAGAAACGCGGGCGGTCAACAATGTCTCGCTTGATATTTTTGCCGGCGAAACCCTCGGCCTGGTCGGGGAATCCGGCTCTGGCAAGAGCACGCTCGGACGCCTCGCTATCCGCCTGCTCGAACCCACATCGGGCACCGTCTGGTTCGATGGCCACGACCTGGGCTCCGCATCCGCCGGGGAATTGCGCCGTCTTCGCCGTCACATGCAAATCATTTTTCAGGATCCCTTCGGCTCGCTCGATCCCCGTTTTCGTGTCGAAGATATCATCGCCGAGCCGCTCGACATCCATGAACACCTCAGCCGCGCCGCTCGCCGCCGCAAAGTCGTAGAACTGTTGCACGCGGTCGGGCTGGACGATTCCATTTTGCCTCGCTATCCCCACGAGTTCAGCGGCGGCCAGCGCCAGCGCATCGGAATCGCCCGCGCCCTCGCGCTCCGGCCCAAATTCATTGTCGCGGATGAACCGGTCTCCGCGCTCGACGTGGTGGTGGGTGCGCAGATCGTCAACCTGCTGGCCAAGCTGCAGCGCGAATTCGGCCTCACTTACCTCTTCATCTCCCACTCCATGCCGGTGGTGCGTTATCTTTCCACCCGCATTGCCGTGATGTACCGTGGTGAAATAGTCGAAATCGGGACCACGGAGCAGATCACCGAAAGCCCCGCCCATCCCTACACCCGCTCGTTGCTGGAAGCCACGCCCGAAATTGTCGCCTGATCACTTGCTCCCCCGCCGTCCGTCGGACGCAGTAGTGGTGGCGGCCAATTTGCCTTGTTTCCTTCCCTGCCGCCAGATACAATTTGCGCCATCACTTCAAGGAGCAATTTAAATGAGCACCGCCACCGTTCCCCTGCCCGAACCCGTCGCGCTTTCCGAAGGCGAACGCCTGCTCGACGTCTTCATCGCGCCTAGCAAGACCTTCACCGACCTGCGTCGCAACTCCAGTTGGTGGGTGCCGTTCTTAATCGGCGCGGTTCTCTCGCTCGCCTTTGTTTGGACGGTGCAGCAAAAAGTCGGCTTCCGCAAAGTGGCGGAAAACCAGATGCGCCAGTCGCCCAAGCAGGCGGACCGGATCGAAAAGCTCCCCGCCGACCAGCGCGAAGAAGCCATGGCGCGGCAAGCCAGCTTTTTCAAGGGCTTCTCTTACGCTTCGCCGGTCACCGCGCTGGTGTGGTACGCGCTGATCGCGGTCATTTTGTGGGCGACGTTTAAGTTTGCCGCGAATGCCGTCGTCTCCTTCAACACTGCGATGGCGGTCGTCATCTATGCCGGCCTGCCTCTGGTTGTTCGGGCCGCGCTGGCCATGACCACTCTGTGGGCTGGAGTGGAGCCCGACTCGTTCACATTTTCCAATCCAGTGGCCAGTAATCCCGGTCACTTCATGGATCCATCCTCCTCGCCTGCTCTCTACAACCTGATGACCTCGCTCGACGTCTTCATGATCTGGACGCTGGTGCTCACCAGCATTGGTTTCGCCTGTGTCAGCTCGGTGAAGCGCTCCACTTCGATGGCGATTGTGTTCGGTTGGTACGGCTTCATGATCATCGTCAGCGTGGGGTTCGCCGCTGCGTTCTCCTAGGCGGCAACGGCGGCCCAGTGGGACGGCATTGCGTGGGCGCTGCGAGTTTTTCTTGTACACCGATGAGGAGAGAGGGGTGAAACTACCCGGCGACCCGGCTCCCTTCCCCCGCGCTGGCGCTCGTCCTTCTATAATTCGTTCATCGCTCTCATGGCTCCTCGCGAATACAACTACTGGCTGACCACGGCCTCCAAGCCAGGCATTGTCGCCCCACCTCTTCCGGAAGTTCTGGATGTGGCCATTGTCGGCGCCGGCTTCACCGGACTCTCGGCCGCGCGCACTCTTGCCCGGCGCGGTGCCAAGGTTGCGGTGTTCGACTCTCAGATCCTGGGCTGGGGCGCCAGCTCGCGCAACGGCGGCATGGTGCTGACTGGGATGAAGCTGGGGGTAGATCAGCTCATTGCGAAATACGGCCGCGAGCGCACTCAGCGCATGTACGCCGCATCGCTCGCCTCCATTGATTGCGTCGAACAGATTGTTCACGACGAAAGCATTGCCTGCGATTTTTCGCGCTGCGGCCATCTTGAAGTCGCCTGCAAACAGAAGCACTTCGAGGGCTACGCGCGCCAGGCCGAGGTCATTGCGCGCGAATTCCTGCACACTCTCCGCGTCGTCCCGAAAAATGAATTGCGCAGCGAGATCGGCTCTGACATCTACTTTGGCGGCATGGTGGACGAGACCAGCGCGGGCCTGAACCCCGCCCTCTACGTTGCCGGACTCGGCGCTGCCGCCATCCGCGCGGGAGCGCAGGTCTTCGAAAACACCCGGGTCAATGTCATCGAACGCCACGCTCGCGGCACCGCCGCCGGGCTCCAGCTCACCACTTCGCGCGGCAACACCTGGGCCCGCAACGTCTTCATCGCCACCAGCGGATACACCAGTCGCGCCACCCCCGCGCTGCAGAAGAAACTCATTCCCATCGGCTCTTACATCATCGCGACCGAGGTCTTGCCCGAAGCCGTGGCCCGCGAAATAAGCCCGCGTGGCCGCATGATCTACGACTCCAAGCACTACCTCTACTACTACCGGCTCACCCCCGACCGCCGCCTGTTGTTTGGCGGACGCGCGGCGTTCTTTCCGGAGAGCGCGGGCTCCATCCGCTCCAGCGGCGAGATTTTGCGGCGCGGCATGATCGACGTGTACCCGCAGTTGCGCGACACCAAAGTTGATTTCGTTTGGGGTGGCACCCTCGACTTCGCTTTCGACATCATGCCCCACGCCGGACAACTCGACGGCATGTATTACGCGGTGGGATATGCGGGCCACGGTGTCGCCATGGCCACCTGGCAGGGGCAAAAGGTGGCGGAACAAATCCTCGGCGACAACCCCGACAATCCATTTGTGGGCATCCCCTTTCCCGGCGCTCCGCTCGGCCTCTACAACGGACGCCCCTGGTTTCTGCCCTTCGCCGGCGCATATTACAAAGTGCTGGATTGGCTCACTTGAGCGGACAGCCGGGCTTGGCTCGCAGCGTTGCGGGTCGCCTGTAAACTAATCGGTTGCCCCCGCTCATCGCACTGCCGCCCGCTTTTTTTGATCGCGATCCTCGCCGGGTCGCGCGCGTACTGCTGGGAAAACTGCTGGTCCGCCGCGAGGGCCGCACCCGGCTGATCGGACGCGTCGTTGAAACCGAAGCCTACCTTGGCACAAGCGATCCCGCCGCCCACTCCGCCGCCGGACGCACCGCGCGCAACGCAGTCCTCTTTGGCCCGCCCGGTTTCGCTTACGTCTACTTCATTTACGGCAATCACTACTGCCTGAACGTTTCGTGCCTGCCTGACGGCTCTCCCGGCGGAGTGCTGTTTCGTGCGCTCGAACCACTGGCTGGACTCGAAAACATGGCGGCCGCTCGCGGCCTGCCGTCCGTGCCCGTCGACCTCCGCACCCTGACCAGCGGCCCAGGACGCATGGCGCAAGCCTTTGGAATCGACCGCGCTCGCGATAACGAAAAGAACCTGGCCAGTGCCCGCTCCGATTTGTTCCTGGCCGACGACGGCTATCGCCCCCGCCGCCTCGCATTGACGGCCCGAGTCGGAATCACCAAAGCCGCCGCCGAATTGCTGCGCTACACGGTCGCG
>JANYBT010000017.1 GCA_025360645.1 Acidobacteriaceae bacterium
GCCGGCAATCCAGTAAAACCAACTCATTCTTCGGGAACTCCAGCGGTGGGATGCTCGGCGGCGCGAATGGGGGGAGCGAACCTCATGCCATAGAACAGTATCGCAGAAGAGATGGCGATGGCGATCACGGCGCTGATGAATCCGCCCTGCAGCGAGTGGCGGTCCGCAATGAAACCGATAAGCCAGGGCGACAGCGCATCGCCCAGCATGTGAATCACAAAAATGTTCACTGCGACTGCGGTGGCGCGAATGTGGGCGCCAACCGAATTGATAACAGCTGCATTCAAAGGTGCCGTGTTCAGCAGCAGCATGAAGCCGGCGACCAGCAGTGCCGGGACCATCAGCGGGCCGGAATTGTAGAGCGCCACCATCATGGCGGGAACCCCCACCGCCAGGCTTACCGCCGATACCAGGTAATACGCGCTGCGCGTGCGAGGAAGGAGTTTGTCGCCCAGCCATCCCCCTGCCAGCGAAGCCACAATGCCGTCAAATAAAATGATCAGGCCAAAGGTCCGGTTCGCCGCCGATAGCGAAAAGCCGCGGGCCCGGTGCAAGAAGGTCGGCATCCACACCTGCAAGCCGCCGAGTGCGAAGGTCATGGCCGCCATGCCCAGGGTCGCAGTCCAGAACGCCGGGTTCCGCGCCAGTCCCCACAACGTACTACGGTATGCATTCTCAGGAATGGAGTCGAAGCGTCCGCGTTCGGGCTCGGGCAACCAGAACATTGCCAGCGCCAGAACAAATCCCGGGGCAGCCGCCACATAAAACGGCATCCGCCAGCCGTAGTGTGGTCCCAGCCATCCCCCCAACAAGTAGCCCACCGCGGTGCCCACCGGAATGGCGAGATAGAAAATGCCGAAGACCCGCCCCCGCTTCTCTTCGGGAAACATGTCGGCCACAAAAGTGGGCGAGATGGTGACGAAGCTGGCTTCCCCAATGCCGATGATGGTGTGGCGGAATACGAGTTCCCAGAAATTGTAGGTGACAGCGGTGAGCAGAGTGGCAGCGCTCCACACCAGCGCGCCGATGATCATGATGCGCTTGCGCGAGTAGCGGTCAGCCAGCGGCCCCATCACCGGCGACGCCAGCATATAAAAAATGAAAAACGCGCTGGTCACCAGGCCAAAGTCGGCATCGCTACGGTGAAACTCACTCTGCACCAAGGGCTGGACGGCATAGAGCACCGTCCGATCCACGTAGTTAAGCAGGTTCATGGCCGTGAGCAGAAGCAACGCGGCGCGCGGCGATAGCGGTCGGAGTTTCACGGGTCGTTGGACTATAGCAAACGTCAACCGCGCATAGCAAAAATCCAGGCCGTGACGCTGGTTCTCTCAAGTGCACCTCCATCGCCGCCGATGAAGCAGGTAGGCCGGACCGTGGCCCGGCATCTCGGAAAAGGGAGGTCCATATGCGCGCCCACACCGCCGCTTGGATTGGCGCAGCCGGAGCGATCGTAAGCTTGGTCGGGCTGTGCTTCCTTCCCGCCGCCTTTGGCGCCCACGGCGACCCCGCCATGTTGGGAGCCGGTGGCGGCATCCTCTCCTTTGGCTTATTGCTGGTCTCCTGTGCGATCTATGCGCGGGCGCGAACCCTCCTGGCCGCTCCCATCGACGCCCCGTCCAGCCCCGCGGAAAAACTCCGCAACTGCGATGTCTGCGAGCGCTATGCCCCGGTGATCCAGTGTCGGGTACACTTGCTGCATTTGTGCGGCGACTGCGTCGCGGCTCACTACGATTTCCACACTTGTGCTTATGTCCCCAGCACGCGCGGCAAGCAGCGCCCCCGCAAGCGCGCTACCGCTGCCGGCTCTTGAGTCCCTCGGCGGATACCATGCTACTCTAGCGCTGCGTGACCACCGCGATTCTAGAACTCTTCCAGAAAACCTATTGTGAGCTGCGGCCCGAAACCAAAATGCCGGAGTTCCGCGTCAAGTTCCGCAAGTTTGTCAACATCACCAACAACATCCGCCTGCGCGATGGCACACTCACCGTCAAATTGTCAGATCTACTGGAAGACGCACCCCAAAACATCCTGGAGTCGATCGCCCACATCCTGCTGGCCAAGGTGTATCGCCAGCCCGTGCAGCGCAACCAGATGCTGCGCTATCGCCGCTACGTGGCCAGTCATGAGGTGGCCAGCAAAGCTCACTCGGTGCGCCAGGCTCGCGGGCGCAAGCGCATCACCAGTCCCCAGGGCTTCAGCTACAATCTGGAAACGATCTTCGACGAATTGAACCTGCAGTACTTCTTCGGTTTCCTGGCCCGCCCCCGCATGAGCTGGAGCCAGGTGCGCGCTCGCCACAGCCTGGGACACTTCGATCCCGCGCACAACACCATCGTGGTCAGCCGCGTCTTCGACCATCCTCTGGTGCCCCGCTACGCAGTCGAGTACATCGTGTACCACGAAATGCTGCACTTGAAGCATCCCGTAAAATTGCGCGGCACCAAACGCTGCGTCCACTCCGCAGAATTCCGTGCGGAAGAAAAACTCTTCAAAAAGATGAAAGAGGCCAAAATGTTTTTGAAGAAGCTGTGAGCCTCGCCCTTTTCGCCGCAGGACAAAATCGTCCCGCCGCCCCGCTTTTTGTGATTTCCGTCACATTCCGCCGTGACCTGCTGCGTTGACGGGCTCCGGGGCCAACCCCTATCATGGAAGTTGAAATTGAATTTCATTTTCAAAATCAAAAGGCCCACTTTTCCATGCTCCAGGCATTCATCATCACTCTCCGCGAAGGCGTAGAAGCGGCGCTTATTATCGGCATTACCCTGGCCTACCTGGCCAAGATCGGGCGCAATGACCTGCGCAAGGCGGTTTACACCGCGCTCGGCGCTGCCTTTGCCGGCAGTTTGGGCGTCGCCCTCCTGCTCGCCCGCACCAAGTGGAACCAGGACATTTTTGAAGGCTGGATCATGCTCGCCGCCGCCTTCTTCGTCGTGACCATGATTATTTTCATGATGAAGACCGGCCGCAAGATGAAAGGCGAGATCGAAGGCAAGATCGGCCTGCTCGCGCGCGAGGATGCCTGGCTCGGTCTGTTCTTTTTCGTGTTCCTCATGGTGCTGCGCGAGGGCGTGGAGACGGTGCTGATCCTCTCCGCTGTCTCGCTGAATTCCAGCGCCCTGATGGGCTTTTTAGGGACCCTGGGCGGGGTCGCGGTCGCCATCGCCTTCGGGGTCATGTTCGTCAAGGGCAGTGTCCGCATCAACCTGCAGAAATTCTTCAAGGTCACCACCGTGATTCTGTTCTTCGTGGCCGCCCAACTGACCATCTCCGGCCTGCACGAACTCTCGGAAAACGGGGTGCTGCCCTCTTCCAAACAGGAGATGGCCATCATCGGTCCCATCGTCCGCAACGATCTGTTTTTCTTTATCACGATTTTCGCCCTGGCCGCCCTGATGGTGTTGTTTGAGATGAAGCGGCGCGAGCCCGTCGCCATTCCAGAAGGCGGCGCGGCCCGACGCAAAGCCTTGTGGAGCGCCAAACGGGAGCGCATGTGGATGGCATCCGTCTATGCCAGTTCGTTCCTGTTCATCCTGCTGGTAACGGCAGAATTTATTTACACCAAGAGTGTAAGCGCGCTTTCGCCCGCCACCGTAGTCAGCTTCGTGGGCGGGCAAGTCACCATTCCCCTCTCGCAAGTTTCCGACGGCGACCTGCACCGCTTTGTCGCCAGGGAGAATGGCATCGATGTGCGTTTCTGGTTATTCCTGAAGCCCGACGGCAAGATCGCAACCGTCTTCGACGCCTGTGAGATTTGCGGGCCTGTGGGCTTCTACAAAGGCCCCAACGGAGTGGTTTGCAAAAACTGCGCCGCGCCCATCAATGGCCAGTCGGTGGGCATGGCGGGCGGCTGCAACCCCATACCGCTCAAAGCCGAAGTGACCAAGGATGCCGTCATCCTGACCGAGGCCGATCTGGTCGCCGGCAGCCGCATTTTCGAGCAGCACTAAGCCATGTTTGGACGCATCGTTTACGAATCATTCCGGCGTCAGAAGCGGCGCAAGATGCTGGCCGCAGTCGCCATCATGTTGGGCGTGACTGTGGCGACCGCCATGATTGCCGTCGCCACCGACATTGGCGACAAGATTAATCGCGAGTTGCGCAGCCTGGGCGCCAACCTGCTGGTCACGCCGCAGGAAGACTCGCTCGATGTGGAGATTGGCGGCGTCAATCTCCGGCCTCCCAGCGATGGAGACTACCTCAGCGAAGCCGACCTGCCCAAAATCAAAGGCACGTTCTGGCGGCACAACATCGTAGGATTTGCGCCCATGCTGCCCGCCAGTGTCACCTTGTCTGCCAACGGCGCCACTCGCGAAGTTCCCCTGCTGGGCACGTATTTTGCAAAATCCCTGGCGTTTGGCAAAGATGAGTTCGTTACCGGCGTCCGCACTACCCATCCCTGGTGGAAAGTGCAGGGCGCGTGGCCCAATGACAATTCCACCGACGTCCTGGTCGGCGAGCGCCTGGCGACGAGCCTGGGTGTGAAGCCGGGAGATTCCCTGGAATTCTCTGGCTCAGCCCATCGCATCACCGGAATTCTTTCCGTTGGCAGCTCTGAGGACAACCAGATCGTGGCCCCGCTTTCCGTCGCCCAGCAGGTGATCGCCAAGCCAGGGGCGGTGCGCCGCATCTACGTTAGCGCGCTCACCAAGCCGGAAGATGCTTTGGCCCGGCGCGATCCCAAGAGCATGAACCCGGAATTGTTTGACCGTTGGTACTGCTCGCCCTATGTGCAGTCCATCGCTTACCAGTTGCAGGAGGCCATTCCGCATTCGCATGCTGAACAAATCCGGCAAGTTTCGCAAAATGAAGGCACCGTGCTCGCCCGCATTAAGGGGCTGATGTTGTTGGTCACGCTCGCTGCCTTGCTGGCCTCGGCGCTGGCTGTTTCGGCGGCCATGGCCACGGCCATCTTCGAGCGGCGCGTGGAAGTGGGGCTGATGAAGGCACTGGGCGCGGGCGATTTTGCCGTAGCGTCGCTATTCTTTGCCGAGGCGGCCCTGCTGGCGCTGTTCGGAGGCGTAGCCGGCTTTGCCGCGGGTGGGTTGCTGGCCCGCCAGATTGGGCGAACCATTTTCGCTTCCGAGATCACCATTCAGCCAGTGCTTTTCCCCATCATCCTGGCCATTGCGGTGATCGTGACTTTTAGCGGCAGCGCGATTGCCATCCGGCGCGCGGTCAAGTTTGACCCGGTGTTTGCCCTGCGCGGTGACGCATGAGCACGGCAACTGCTTCGGTCGCGCCGAGTCTGCGCGAGAAACGTGCGGGCAAGCCACACACTTCGATGTTCCTTCGCATGTTGCTGCGTGCCGCGGTGTTGCGACGCGGACGGGCAGCTTCGGCTCTGATGGCGATGACTGTCGCCGCCACTGTCGCCACCGCCATGATGAACCTTTACGTAGACGTGCAGGCCAAGTTGCGCAGCGAATTCCGCAGCTACGGCGCGAACATCGTGGTGGTCGCCAAGGACGGTACTTCCCTTCCCCCCTCCGCCCTGGATGCGGTCACCGCCGCACTGCAAGGTCACGGCCAGGCCGTGCCATTCGCGTTTGTGGTGGCACGCACCTCCAGCGACCAGCCGGTGGTCGTGGCGGGCACCAACTTCGACCAGGTTCGCTCCCTGAATCGCTGGTGGTCAGTAAGCCGCTGGCCATCCGCTCCCCAGGAAGCGCTGCTGGGCATGAGGGCGGTTCCCGTGGTGGCTCCCCGAGGCGGTCCGTTTGATTTGACGTTTCAGGGCCGAACGCTTCATTTGAATTCCGCTGGCACCTTGCAGACTGGCGCCGCCGAAGACAACCGCGTCTACTTGAGCATGAATGATTTTGTCGCTTGGACCGGAGTGCAGCCTTCCACCATCGAGGTCGCGGCGTCTGGCGCGCCCCCAGAAGTGGAAGCGACAATGCAGAGACTGGCCGCAGCCCTTCCCGCCGCCGACGTCAGACCGGTGCGCCAGATCGTGGAAGGCGAGGCGCGGGTGCTGGGCAAGACCCGCGCCACATTGCTGGCCGCCTCGGTACTGATTATTCTTACCTCAGCCCTGTGCGTGTTCTCGACCCTCACCGGCTGGGTCTTCGACCGGCGCAGGGACTTTGCAGTGATGAAGGCGCTGGGCGCTTCGGAGAAGTTGGTCAGCGGGTTCTTCGCAGCCGAGGCCGCCGCGCTCGGGGCCGTGGGCGCGCTGCTCGGATATGCCTTGGGTATTGGCGTCGCCGCATGGATTGGCCGCGCCAACTTCAATGCGACGATTACACCCCGGCTGTCCGTATTTCCATGGGTGCTGACGGGGAGCATGGTCGTGGCTATCCTGTCGGCAATTGTCCCGATGACCATGCTGCGCAAAGTACAGCCGGCGATCATCCTGAGGGGAGAGTAGATGATCAAGCTGAAGAACGTCAGCAAAGTGTATCCCGCCAAGGCGGAAGCCAGCGGCGGTGTGATCCGCGCTCTCGATAACATCTCGCTGGAGGTTGTGCCCGGAGAGTGGTTGTCGGTCATGGGCCCCTCGGGCTCCGGCAAGTCGAGCCTGGTCAACCTGATTGGCTGCCTCGACCGCCCCAGCATGGGCGAGATCTGGCTGGATGGCGTCGACGTGGCCAGCATCAGCGCCGGCGATTTAAACCGCGTACGGGCGGAAAAGATTGGCTTTGTATTTCAGCAGTTTCACCTGATCCCCTACCTCACGGCGGTGGAGAACGTGATGCTGGCTCAGTATCTGCACAGCATGACCGACGAGAACGAAGCCCTGGAAGCCCTTGATCGCGTCGGTCTGAAGGACCGGGCGCACCACATCCCGTCCCAGCTTTCCGGCGGCGAACAGCAGCGGGTCTGCATTGCCCGCGCGCTCATCAACGATCCGAAGATTGTGCTGGCCGACGAGCCCACCGGAAACCTGGATGCCGCCAACGAAGAGATTGTGATCCGGCTCTTGCGTGAACTGCACCACCAGGGACGCACCATCGTCATGGTCACTCACGACCCCGTCGTGGCTCGTCTGGCGGACCGCAGAATCGAACTCCATCACGGCCAGATCGCCGCCCAGGAACTCTTCTCCATGGCCGACGACGAACAGTTCGACGAGGTGCTGGAAGAACTCTGGGTGGTCGAAGAGCACGGCCAGATCGCCGAGATTGGACGCATGGAAGTGCATGGCGCCCTGCCCGTCAGCATCGCGGTGGAGAAGATGGCGGAGATGGGCCTGGTGGTGACCGACTCTCATCCCCACGAAGCACATCGCCACAAGCCGTTCAGTAATCCCTGCCACGACGCGCTGAAGCCGTCAGGTTTTTCCAGCGGCGATGGTTCGCTGATTGTGCAGTTGACCCCGCGCGGGCGCGACCGTGCCTCCAGCATTATCCGCCGCCACCGGCTGGCCGAACGCCTGTTCACCGACAGTCTGGCCATGGATAGCGAGACCGAGATCGAGCAGCAGGCCTGCAAGTTTGAACACATCCTCTCGCCTGGGGCCACCGACAAAATCTGCGCTTTCCTGGGCCATCCCAAGACTTGTCCCCACGGCGCGGCGATTCCACCCGGCCCATGCTGCGCCGGACGCCTGGTGTCCGACCCCGAAGCCGCCAAACAAGTTCAGCGGGCCTAGTCTTGGCGATGAAAAGATCCACCATTGGCGTGTTCGACTCCGGCGTCGGAGGCCTCACCGTACTTAAAGCATTACTTGAGCTTATCCCCGGAGCCGACTACATCTACTTCGGTGACACGGCCCGCCTCCCCTATGGTTCCAAGTCTGCCGAGACCGTAGCGCACTATGCCGTGGGCGCGGTCCACTTCCTGCAGGAACACGATGCCGAACTGTTGGTGATCGCCTGCAACACCGCCACCGCCCTTGCCCTCGACAAGATCAAGCTGGCGGCCCACGTGGACGTGGTGGGTGTGGTCGAACCGGGTGCCCAGGCCGCCGCAGCAGCCAGCCGACGGGGCAAGGTTGCCGTCATCGGCACCGAGGCCACTATCGCCAGCCATGCTTACCGCAGAGCTTTGGAAGCGCGTGGTGTGGAAGTGCTAGAGAAGGCCTGTCCGCTCTTGGTGCCCCTGGTGGAAGAGGGTTGGGTGGACCACCCCGTTACCGAGCAGGTCGCGCGAATCTACCTGGACGAAGTCTTCAGCGGCGAGTTTGCGGACGCCGACGCCCTGGTCCTGGGTTGCACCCACTATCCCTTGCTCAAGCCAGTGCTGGCCCGCCTCGCGCCTCCCCATGTTGTGATTGTGGACTCGGCAGAATCGACGGCGCGTGTGGTGGCCGCGTCGGCAGTCGCCCAATCAGGCGGCGCCGGCGAGCAGACGCTGCATTTCTTCGCAACCGATTCGGTGGAGAAGTTCCGCCGGCTGGGCGAGAGATTTCTGGGCCGGGCGATTCAAGACGTGCAACACGTCGACTTGAAAGAGTAAGGCGGCCCGCCGTATGGCGAACGAGCGAGCCGCCCCCTGCAACTACTTCCCTTTGACTGCCGTGATCACGGGCGGGTCCTGTCCCAGCGCCGTAGCCAGCGCAATCAGGTGATCTTGTTCATCAATCAGGATTTCGCGAATATGCTCGGCGACCGCGTATTCGCCCAACTCTTCACACTGCTTCACCCGTTCGCGATAATTCCGAATAGTCTCAATCTCGTTTTCCAGATCGAACTTCAACATGTCGGTCGCCTTCTCGGACGTCCGCACCGGTTTCGCTGTTGACGCGGGCATCCCTCCGAGATAGTCAACCTGATTGGCGACGATCAGGGCATGATTGAGTTCTTCCGCCGCATGCTTCTCCAACTCATCGGCGATGTTCATGTATTGCGCGCCTTTGAGAGCTTGCGAATACACCACGTAGGAAATGATGGCTTGATATTCTCGTGACAAATCTTCATTCAACAGACCGATGAGCTGGTCTCGGGATACGGCCTCATTGAAACTGGGAGCGCCGTCGCGTGATCCGGCCTCGGTGAGTTTGGGAGCGTCTGCGTTCTTCAATGAAATCCTCCGTGCACACCCTTTGGTTGCTTCCGCAGCCCGCAGAGTTGCCCGGCCTGCAAACGAGGTCCTAGTACAACCGGAAGCTGACTTCGACGTTAATCTGCACTGAGACCGGATGACCATCTTTCTGGGCCGGCTCAAACTTCCACGTCTTCACCGCTTCGATCGCCTTCTCATCCAGACCCAGGCCCAGGCTGCGGGTCACTCTGACCTGTTGCGGACGCCCATCGGCGCCCACCACCAGCCACAGCACGCACACTCCCTGATACTTGGCCTTGCGGGCTTCTTCCGAGTACTCGGGGTCCGGCGAATAAATGGCGCGAGGAGCGGACACGCCGCCACCCACGCGGAATACGCCGCCTCCCGTACCGCCGCCGCGTCCCGGCCCGAAGCCCGGCCCTTCGCCGGAGCCTACCCCACCGCCGCTGCCCGAGCCAATACCGCCGCCCGATCCAGTTCCGTTCGAGGGAGGGCCTGAAGGCAAGTGCGACAACGGATCGCCCAGGTTCGGCATATTATTTTGCGCCAGCTTGACCTGGGGAGGAATCACAATCGTCGGCTCCACCGCGAGTTTCGGATGGTCATTGCGTACCACCACGGCTGGTGGAGTGATTTGCTGCATGGCAAACTTGGGCAGGCGTCCCTTGGAAGCCTGCAATTTGTCACGGTCGCCGCCGCCGCCGCCACCACCCGCTTGGGTCTTGGAGGGCTGCAGCACCGGAAGATCTTCGGAAGGCACGGTCAGAATCACGTTCTCGGTCGGCTTGATCTTCTCTACAACCTTCTTGCCCGCGTAGGTCAGCACAACCAGCGCCGCCACCATCACGATGTGCACCACGGTCGAACCCAGGGCGCCGCCGCGCTTGTAGTTGTAGAAACCCCAGATGTCCTTGACCGGGATGGGCTTGGACGTGATAACCAGCGGCGGCAGTTTCTTGGGGAAGAAAAAGTCGTCGAGGTTGCGCGCCAGCGATTTCCACAGGGACCCATCGATGGTGTCCGCTGGCATCAGCAGATGCAACTCTGGCTCAGGCATCACTGCCGATCCTTCTAAATCGCGAGGTGGTTCAATATTTGCAGTAGCCATGTTGAATCGAAATAGCCCTTAGCCTCTAGACTGGGGAAACCGCTTGTCTTCTCACCTTGAAGCCAGTCTGCCTGCCTTTTCGGCTAAGCCAGCCTCCAGATGCGGGAAGCCCCCGGACATCTTCCCTGCGAATTAGATGCTGCAAGGCGACCGAATGACCAAAATTGTATCGGGTTTTTGCTTTTGATTCCATCACTTTCGCAGTACCCCGCGCCAATCCGGTTGAATAGACGGGCACTCCGGCGCTCCCTATAATGAAGAAAATCAACTGTGCGAGGGAAAATAGCCGAGTGCCGCTTGACCTGAAAGCCACAATAAACCTGCCGAAAACCGACTTCCTCATGAAGGCCAACCTGCCCCAAAACGAGCCCAAACAGCTCGTGGCCTGGCAGGTACAGGGGATCTACCAGCGGGTTCGCGAGTCGCGTCAGGGCTCGCCCACCTACATTCTGCATGACGGTCCCCCTTACGCCAACGGCCCGCTTCACCTCGGCCACGCCCTCAACAAGTGCCTAAAGGATTTCGTGGTCAAGTCGAAGACCATGGCGGGCTTTGATTCGCCCTATGTTCCGGGATGGGACTGCCACGGCCTGCCCATTGAAATCAAAGTGGACAAGATGCTTGGCGGCAAGAAGTTACAGATGAAGCCGCTGGATGTCCGCCTGGAATGCCGCAAATACGCCCAGAAATTTCTGGACTTGCAGCGCGAGCAGTTCAAACGCATTGGCGTGTTCGGGCGTTGGGACCAGCCCTATTCCACCATGACGCCGCAGTATGAGTCGGTGGTGCTGCAGACCTTCTACCAGTTTCTCGAACAGGATTTCGTGTACAAGGGATTGCGCTCGGTGTACTGGTGCATCCACGACCGCACCGCGCTCGCTGAGGCGGAAGTCGAATATGAAACCCATACCAGCACCGCGGTTTGGGTGAAGTATGCGTTCCTGGGCGACCCAGCGGCCTTGGATCCAGCGTTGGCCGGGAAAAAGCTGTTCACCATCATCTGGACCACCACTCCCTGGACGCTGCCGGCTTCGATGGCGGTGGCCTTTGCGCCGGACGAACAATACGTCGCGCTGGAGTCAGGCGGCGAGGTCTATATCGTCGCCAAGGCACTGACGACCGAAGTAGCCGAGAAGTGCGGATTGAAAGATTCACGTGAGTTGGCGCACTTCCCAGGCAGCAAGCTCGAGCACACCCAGTTCCAGCATCCCTTTTTGGAGCGCGAGATTCTCGGCGTGGTGGCGGACTACGTCACCATGGACACCGGCACCGGCGTCGTCCATACTGCTCCCGCGCACGGCGCGGACGATTTTGCCACCGGTCTGCGCTATCAGCTCGACGCCACCAGCCACGTGGACGCTGGCGGACGCCTCCGCGACGGCTTGCCCGAATACGACGGCTTGCAGGTGTTCAAGGCTAACGCGCCCATCGTCGAGCTGCTGAAGTCCCGCGGCGCGCTTCTCCACACCGAGCCGTTCGCGCACTCCTACCCCCACTGTTGGCGCTGCCACAATCCCATCATTTTCCGTGCCACTGAGCAGTGGTTTATCGCGATGGAAGCCCCCTTGCAGGGCGGCACCCTTCGCAGCCGCGCTCTCGACGAAATCAAAAAAGTCCAGTGGGACCCGGCGTGGGGCGAGGAGCGCATTTCGAATATGGTCGCGACCCGCCCCGATTGGTGCATCTCGCGCCAGCGCATTTGGGGCGTGCCCATTGCCGTTTTTCTGTGCGAGGGCTGCGGCAAGCCGTTGCACGACGTTGCGGTCAACCGCGCCGTAGTGGACTTCTTCGCTCTCCATGGCGCTGACGCCTGGTACACCGACGCTGCGAATTCCCTCCTTCCCCCAGGCAAGACCTGTTCGGGATGTGGCGGCGCGAAGTTCATCCGCGAAACTGACATTCTGGACGTGTGGTTTGAATCGGGCGCCAGTCAGGCCGCAGTATTGGGCCGCGAACCCGGCTTGCCCTGGCCCGCCGACTTGTATCTGGAAGGCGGGGACCAGTACCGCGGCTGGTTTATGTCTTCGCTGCTGTGTGCCATGCCCGCGCAAGGCAAGGCGCCCTTCCGCATGGTCGCTACGCCAGGCTGGACGCTCGACGAGCAGGGTCGCGCCATGTCCAAGTCGCGCGGCAACGACGTCGATCCGGTGGACATCTCCAACCGGTTGGGCGGCGAGATTGTGCGCCTGTGGGTGGCCTCGGTGGATTTCCGCGAGGACGTGGTCGGCTCCGAGCAACTCATGCAGCGCCAGGCGGAAAACTATCGCAAGATCCGCAACACCTTCCGCTACATTCTGGGCAGCCTGTATGACTTTGACCCGGCCCGCCATACCGTAGGCAATGACGACTTGCAGGAACTCGACCGCTACATGCTGCAGCAGATGGCGGAGCTTTCCGGGCAGGTGCGGCAGTGGTACCAGGAATTCGCATTCCATCGCATCTACCAAGCCATCAACCAGTTTTGCGTGGTCGAATTGAGCGCGTTCTATTTCGACGTGTTGAAGGACCGGCTCTACACTTCGGCGCCGGATTCAGCGGCGCGGCGCTCGGCGCAAACCGCTCTCTGGACCATCGGCGAAGCCCTGGTCCGTTTGCTGGCGCCCATCATGAGCTTCACCTGCGAGGAAGTGTGGCGGCACCTGCCCACCGTCGCGGATCGCGCAGAGAGCGTACATGTGACCCATTTCCTGGGAGCGGAAGAAATCATCGGAAAACCAGCCGCGCAGAAAATGCTGGAGGCGAAGCCGGATGCCCATGCCACCGACTGGACGGTCTTGCGCGGCGTCCGCGAGGAAGTGTTGAAAGCGCTGGAAGACGCGCGCACCGCCAAACTCATCGGCGGCAACCTGGAGGCGCAGGTCACCCTCACCGCGTCCGAGCCAACCCATGCCGTGCTGCTGCGTCATGCCGCACAGTTGCGCTATTTGTTTATCGTCTCTGCGGTCGAGGTGAAACCGGCCGCGGCGGCCGATGGCGCGGCTCCGATCCAAATTGAAGTCGCCAAAGCCGCCGGCAAGAAATGCGAACGCTGCTGGAATTATTCAACCCGGGTTGGAGAAAACCAGAACTACCTCACCGTTTGCGAACGCTGCGGTCCGGTGCTGGCGGAGTTGGAAAAGGCTGCGGCATCTAAGTAACGGCTCATGCGCAAGTATTATTTACTCATCGCCCTGGCGGTCGTAGTGCTGGATCGGCTGACCAAGCAGGCCGTGCAACGCGGGATCGCGCTGCATGACTTCATTCAGGTCATTCCCGGCTGCTTCCGGCTGACTCACGTGGAGAATACTGGCGCAGCCTTCGGCTTGTTTGCGGACTCGCACTCCGAGTGGAAGCTGGGCATGCTGATCGTGTTCTCGGTCACGGCGCTGATCGTGGTTTTGTTCCTGCTGTGGAAGAACGGACCGACCCTGAACCTGACGGGGGTGGCGCTGGCGCTGATTCTGGGCGGCGCGGTGGGCAATCTGTGGGACCGCGCGCTGCACGGCAGGGTGGTGGATTTCTTGTTGTTCTATGTCGGGCGGTACGAATGGCCGTCCTTCAACGCAGCCGACAGTGCGATCGTCGTGGGCGCTGGACTACTGGTGATCGAGATGGTCTTCCCCAAGCGCGCCCCTTCTCCGCTCGAGACTTAACCGCCCCACACCCCTGCCTTATTCGCTCCGGCTGCGCTCTAGCGAACCGTTTCAGCGCCAATAAAAAAGGGCGGCCCGAAGGCCGCCCCTGGAAAAACGACGCCAACTACTTCATCATGTGCTTGGGCGCGGCCTTGGTCAAAACAGCCAGCAATGCATGCGCCGACTTCGGAGCAGGCACTGCACCATCCCGCACGATTTCGCGGGCGCTGATTTCCTTGCCGTAGAGCGCCTTGTTTGCTCCGTCGTCCGAGCGCAGGGTCGAACCGGAGAGCGATACTCCGGCAAACAATCCCTGCGAACGCGAATACGACAGAATCTCGGCTTGCATCACGATATCGGTTTCCGCCGAGGCAGTGCGGCCCTTGGGGCCAGCCGCGATGGAGGCATCGGCGCCCAGTTTCACTTTGCTGCTCATCACCGACTTGGCGCCGGCTTCATTCATGATCAGCAACACAAAGTCAGTGGACTGGCCGCCAATCTGGAAGCCCACGCTGCCGCCTTCCAGAGCAAACATAGCGGGTGCGCTCCAACCGCCGCTGAAATCATTGCCCGACCGGCAAGTAATGACGCCGCGGCCGTAACTGCCGCCCACAATGAACGCGGCTTTCTTCACTGAGGGATAGACCACTACGCACACGGCCTTGCCCAGCAGGTCTTGCGGAATATCGTCGGGAATGTTCAAGATCGCCTTCAGCACAGTGGCGGCCTCGCCGATGCGCTCATTTTCCTTACTTTGCGCGAACATCGGCACGGCGAACAAAAGACACAACAGAGAGACCAGAATTCTTTTCACAGGGAACCTTCCTTTTCCATTTGAGTACGGATGAACCACCGGTATTTCAATCACTTAAATGCTACCGCCACCGTGAACCGCGGTCAAGCGCAGGACCCTTTATTTCCTTTCGGGCGAGCCTGTATTTACTGCTCCCATCCCCTGTGCTAGCCTGACGATGTTGTCCCATCCATCATCTTCAAGGAGTCTCATCATGGCCGATCTTGATCAACTAAAGCGGAAATATCAGCCCGTTCTGGATGCACTGAACGAACAAAGCGCGGTTATCGAAGCCGTGGATTTGCAGGGTGAGAAGCTGCACATCAAGGCGGTGTGTGTGTCCCAAGCCAGCGTGAATCGCGTCTGGAATGCCATCAAAGCCGTCGATCCCGCTTTCGCCGATCTGGCTCACGAAATCACCTTCCACCAGGGTGACCAGAAATACACCGTCAAGGCGGGAGACAACCTCGGCAAGATTGCGCAATACTTCTATGGCGCAGCCAGCCAGCACACCAAGATCATGGAAGCCAACAGCATCACCGACCCCGACAAGATTCGCGTCGGCCAGGAACTGACCATCCCCGAGTAACAGCCCGGTGCGGGCGTACGCGACCTGCCGTGTGCGCCCGACCTTCTCATGCTTAATCGCCGACAGTGGTTTCCCGCCATCGCCCTGCTGCTTCTGATTGCAGCAGCGGGAGCGGCGTTTGTGCATTTCTCAAGTTCGGTTCCGGCCCCGCCATCGTCCCCGGCCGCCGCCTCGGGTGGGCCACCCGTAGTGGATCTTGGGGCTCTGCATAGCGCGCGCCGGTTAGGGGTTCTGGCATCCAGCCCGGAAGAACAGCGTCTCGCCCAGCAAGCGGTCCGGGTCGCCGATCACGAAGTGGATCTGGCATTCGCCGGCGCACTGTGGGAAGCGTCGCAACGTCCGCCGCAGCAGAGTGATGAGATCGCCCGACTGCGCGACCGCATCACCCAGGTGGACTCGGACCTGAAAGACGAGGAAGCGCAACACCAGCAACGCACGGCGCGGTTAGCTGCGGCGAGTCCGACGGACAAGGATGCACTGCAGGAGCAGATCACACTCCTGGAGGCCTTGCGCGACCTCGACCAGGAAGATCTGGCGGACGCAAGGCAAGACCTGATGCGGGCCGGCGGCGACCCCGAAGGCGATATCCTGCGCCTGCGCGACGCTCATGAGGCGGCGGAGCATGATGCAACCTCCCAGACCGTCCCAGCTTCTGCTCCCTCCCCTTCGACGAATTTGGTTTCAGGCAGCCTGCTGACCCACCTGCAGCAATGGTTCGCCATTCGCTCCACGCGCCAGAGCCTGGAGCAGCAAGCCAACCAGGCGCTCGCTTCGAAGCAAGCGCTGACCGATCTGCAGCAACGACACGAAGTGAATCTCCGGCAGCAAACCGGCAAGCGGCAGCAAGTGCGGGAGCAAGCCCATGCGGGCGTGAAGTCAGCCACCACGGCTGCGCCTGCACCGGACGTCATTACCGACCTGCGTCATTTCACAAACATCCGGCGGACCCTCGCCAATCTCAAGGAGCGCATTCAGGACGAGAAGACTCTGGGCGAGACGTATAAGAGTTGGGCCGCGCTGGTGGCGGGCGATCAACGCGCCTCCGTCCGCAACCTTCTCCGCGATGTGCTCGGGATTCTGGTGATTATACTGCTGGTCTATTTCTGTGGCTGGTTGGTTGAGTCTCAATTTGCTGCGCACGATATCGGCGGGCAGCGGCGCGCCACTTTGCGCTCGGTGGTTCGCTATGCACTGCAATTTCTGGGCGTGATGGGCATCCTGCTGATTGTTCTGGGCGTGCCCAGTCAACTCTCCACTGTGCTGGGCTTGGCTGGCGCCGGCCTTACCGTTGCCTTGAAAGATTTCATCGTCGGCTTTTTCGGATGGTTCGTGCTGATGGGGCGCAACGGATTGCGGGTGGGCGACTGGGTGGAGATTGAGGGCGTGACCGGCGAGGTGGCCGAAGTCGGCCTGCTCCGCACCGTGTTGCTGGAAACCGGAAACTGGACTGATGCCGGCCATCCCACCGGCCGCAAAGTCGCCTTCGTGAATAGCTTCGCCATTGAAGGCCACTTCTTCAATTTCTCCACCGCGGGCCAATGGTTGTGGGACGAACTGCAAGTGCTGGCGCCGCCGGGCGAAGACCTCTACGCCTTGATTGATGAAACTTTAAAGGTGGTGACCGAAGCCACGGAAGCCAATGCGCATCTGGCCGAGGAGGAATGGCAGCGCTCCACCACCCACTACCGATTGCAGTCCGTTTCCGCCACTCCCGCACTCAGCGTGCGGCCAACTCGCGAGGGAATTGAAATTCGCATCCGTTACATCGCTCGCGCCGCCGAACGCCTCGAACTGCGCACTCGGCTCTATCAGCAAGTGGTGGAACTGCTGCACAAGAAAGCCGAAGCGACTTCGAAAGAGACTTGAGAAACGAGTCGTTCATGGAATTTCTCAAGGTTCAAAACTTTTTGCTTGCTGATTTAGACTAAATCGTCTGCTTGAAGCAATCTGCCTTTTTTCGTATAACTTGTTGAGCCATAACGGTTTCCTGGAAAAT
>JANYBT010000037.1 GCA_025360645.1 Acidobacteriaceae bacterium
TCCAAGCGCACGCCCGGCTCCGCTGCCACTACCGCACGGCCCAACGCCGCCAACTTTGCCGCATCGCGCTCGCCGCCGCGAAACGCTGCTTCCACCTCGCCCAGCGCCCGGCTCAATCCCAGCGCTTGCGTCCGCTGCTCCGCCGTCAAATACACATTGCGCGAACTCAGCGCCAACCCATCCGCCTCCCGCACAATTGGACACACTACAATTTCCACCGGCACGGCCAAATCCCGCACCATACGCCGGATGATCGCCGCCTGCGCCGCATCTTTCTGCCCGAAAAATGCTGCGTCCGGCTGCACGATGTGAAACAGCTTGGCGACCACCGTGGTCACGCCGCGAAAATGCCCCGGCCGCGACCGCCCGCACAGCCTTTCGCTCAGGCCCTCCACCGTCACCCAAGTCACCGCGCCCGCCGGATACATCTCCTCCACCTCCGGCACAAACACCAACTCCACTCCCTCCCGCTCCAACATCGCGCAGTCCAGCTCCAGAGTGCGCGGATACTTCGACAAATCTTCCTGGGGACCAAACTGGGTGGGGTTTACGAAAATTGAGACCACGACAAAATCGCACTTCTCCCTGGCCGCGCGCACCAGCGACAAATGCCCTTCATGCAGCGCGCCCATGGTCGGCACCAATCCTACCCGCCGTCCGCGTTGCCGCGAGGTCCACAGCGCGCCCCGAACCTCGCCAATAGTTTTCGCAACCATCATCTTCGCAACCGCAACCATCATTGTCGCAACGTCGTAAGAGAGAGAGGGAAAATCCAGGAAGGGTCGCTACACCGGCGGCATCCAACTCACCGCCACTTTCATGGTTTCCAGTTCGCCCAGCAGAATGGCCCGGTTCTTGCGGAGCTGCGCCCGCACCGCCTCGGGTGCATCTTTGCCCTGCTCTTCAATCGCGACCACCCGTCCATCGGGCCACGCCGACCGGGGCAAGTTCGCCAGCGCCTGGGGAATGTCATCCGCCTTCAACAGATGGATCAGGTTGTTGGACTTGTCCACCAGTCCAACTCCATTCGCGCGAATCACCAGATAGGGATTCCGCCAGGCTTTCTTTTCCTGCTTGCTTTCATAGACCTTGCGGTCCGCCGCCGGAATGGCCAACAGTTGCGACGCCGCATCCGTGCCGTCCGCCTGCGACGACTTCTGGCATCCTGTCCCCGCCCACAATCCCGCAGCCAATCCCATCACCGCCACTCGACGCGTCCACATTCTCATTCTGTTCTCCGCACCCTATCTGCGCAGTGCGCGTTTGCGTTGCAGCACGGTTGCCAGCGCCGCCTGCGTCTCTTTTGGAAGATGGTAACTCTCCGCATCCGCTGGGAACTGCCGCGAGCCGATGTCGGCCTTGAACTCCAGCACCGCATTGGTGATCATCGCCGCCGCATCGCCGTAGCGCCGCACAAATTTCGCCGCCGGCCCAAACGTCATATTCAGAATATCGTGGATCACCAGCACCTGCCCGTCGCAATCCGGCCCCGCCCCAATGCCAATGGTCGGCGTCTCCACTTCGGCTGTGATCATGGCCGCCACTTCCCGCGGAATGCCTTCCAGGAAAATGCACGCCACGCCCGCCCGGTGCAGTGCCTGCGCATCCCGCATCAGTTGTTCGATGGCGCTCAGCGTCTTGCCCTGCACCTTGTAGCCGCCCATCATGTGGATGGATTGCGGGGTCAGCCCAATGTGCCCGGCCACCGGAATCTCCGCGTCGATGATGCGGCGGATCATCTCGGCCCGCTTCTCGCCGCCTTCCACCTTCACCACCTCGGCGCCGCCTTCTTTCACAAACCGCGCCGCATTGCGCACCGCCTCCCCGGCATCCACGTGATACGACCCGTAGGGCATGTCGGCCACCAGCAGCGCGTTCTTCACTCCGCGCCGCGCCGCCCGCGTGTGGTGCAGCATCTCGTCCACCGTGACCGAGAGCGTGTTCTCATATCCCAGCATGGTCATGGCCAGCGAATCGCCCACCAGAATCATGTCAATGCCGGCCTCATCCACCAGCCGCGCCATGGCATAGTCATACGCGGTCAGGCAGGTGATGGGTTCGTGCTGCCGTTTCTTTTCGTGGAGCGTTGCGGAAGTGATTTTGTGGCGGGGTTCGCCGATCGGGGTAAGACTCACGGTATCCTCCAGTGCCCCTCCGCCTGGGGCGGATAAAGCCTGTTCTACGCGTTAAGATTCGTTCACCAGCATAATAGTTGCAAAAGTTCGGTTTGGCTAGGGAGGATGGGCGAAACTCGAAACTCCCGCTTTTGAAACTAGAAACTCGAAACTGCCCTTTTGAAACTCGAAACTCGAAACTGCGTTCGTCGTCTCGCCCACCGTTCTCGAAACTCGAAACTCGAAACTGCATCTACCTCGGGAACGGCGCCACCATTGGAAAGAAGATGATGAAGATTCGTGCTGTTTCACTGGTTCACCCGCGCTTGTCGCTATGGCATTCGATGGAGCGGGCGCTAGGCTATGGAGCTTCCGCGCTGGAAGCATGTTTTGGCTTTTTTCAGTACTTCCTTCATCCCAACCACCAGACAGTACACGACCGCATTGCGGAAACAATTGTAGTGAACGAGCGAAAACGGCCACACTGACTCTCAGTGACGACAGATGACGCCCCTCCATACTGCCGAGCCATACTTCCAAGCCATACTGCCAAGGAAAAATACTCTTTCCCCTCCCGAGTTTGTCACCCTGAAGCGGAGCGGCGTACCCACCTTTCTCGCGAGAGCGCGAAAGGTGGGTACGCCCAAGCTACTTGAGGATTCTGAAGCCCAAGCTACTTGAGGATCGTGAAGCTGACGTTGCTAGTGAGCGGGCCGCCTGGCGTAGTGACCACGACTGGGCCTTTGGTTGCGCCGCTGGGGACGGTCGCTGTCATAAATGTATCGTTAACAACCTTGAAGCTGGTTGCGGCTACTCCGTTGAAGGTGACGCTGGTTGTCCCGGTAAGGCCTTGCCCTAGAATTTGCGCCGGTTGTCCCACCCTTCCGGCGGGAAGGACGAAGGTGATGAAAGGGCCGAGACCCATGTCGAGACTGCAGAGGGATCCTTCGCCGTATTTTCCGCCACGTTCTGCGGTACCGTAAAATTTGCCATTGGTGTGCTGCAGAAGGGTAGCGGCGGGAGCTTGACCCACCAGTTGGGGGAAGCTGTACAAGAGCTTTTCCACCCCGCCCGTCGTAATTTGGTAAAGGGTCCCGGCGCCAGAGACTCCGTCTGCCCCTGTAGCACCGTACAGGTTGCCGTCCGTGCCCTGGACGAGGCCTGCCACTGGCTCAGATCCGTCATTTCGCCCGCCAACAAAGTTATACAGAATCGAGACGGATCCCTGCTGTGTCATTTTGAATACAGTCCCGCAGCCATTGCTGCCGCATCCGTTGCTAGTGCCGCCGAGTTCGGTTGTCCCATAGAAGTTTCCATCTGAGGCCTGGATCAATTGGCCGACCGGAAACGCGCCGCCGCTTCCGCAGGGGAAACTGTAGTCGAAAAGAAGAGTCCCTGACCTGGAAACTTTGAAGACGGTTCCGCAGTTATTTGTTCCTCCAGTGTTGGCGACGCCGTACAGGTTGCCGTCGGCCGCTTGCAACAGCGGCGACTCCACTGTCGTACCCTGCGAGTTGTCGCTGCTGAAGCTCAAAATCGTGCTGAAAGTCCCAGAAGGGGTGAGTTTGTAAACTGTCCCAGAGTTGCCCGAACCGGGGCCCGCCGTGCCGTAGAAATTCCCATCCCATCCCTCTATTGGTGGCGCGATGGGAAACCCTCCATCTGCTGCCCCTGTAAATTCGTACAGAACCGTGTAGACCCCAGTCAAACTTATTTTGAAGAGGAGCCCGTTTCCTAACGTGCCACCGCCTCCCGCCGTTCCGTAGAGGTTGCCGTCCGTGCCGAGCGTAACACCCGTTAAAGGAAACGCACCGTCGGTGCCCTTAAACGTGTGCGTCGCAGACTCCTTGCCGGACGTGGTGGCTCGGAATACCGTCCCGTCCGTTTGAGTGTTGCCGAGGCCCGTCGTGGTGCCGTATAAATTGCCGTCTCGGCCTTGGGCGGGCGTAACAAAGCCTGGGACGGGTGACGAGTAAGTGCTGGAGAACGCAAAAATCTGTTTGACAGTCTGAGCCGAGCCGACCTGCGCTACTATGAGTATCAGGGCCGCAGTGACAGCAATGCTCGCTGCGAGGCGAATTCCCGATCGGCTCATTAGTAGAAGTGTTGCCTGCGGAGTTGTTAGCGTATCTCATTTTATTACTCCTGGTCTAATTAG
>JANYBT010000040.1 GCA_025360645.1 Acidobacteriaceae bacterium
CAAATTTTGGCAGCCCGAGCAATACCTACCAAAGCGGGGCGGCACTGTTCGGACATTCCACGAATGAGGTGGGGCGTGCGGATGGAACC
Source organism: Acidobacteriaceae bacterium (assembly GCA_025360645.1). Classification (GTDB taxonomy): domain Bacteria; phylum Acidobacteriota; class Terriglobia; order Terriglobales; family Acidobacteriaceae; genus JANYBT01. The sequence goes on from JANYBT010000040.1 coordinate 90, forward strand.
ACGGGCTCACGCCAGATGCAGTTCTCATTGAAGCTGGAGTTCTAGGACCAAGGCTGATGTGAAGGTCATACGCCGGGGAGAAAGTTCTCCTCGGCGTTTTGTGCGCGGCTGGGGAATCCGGAGGATCAGGCAAGGAGTGTTGTGAATCGAGAGGCTTTTGATTAGGACGCAGGATTGCACTCCGTGCTCTCGGTGTAAATGTATGGGCACACAAGGCTAACGACTGTGCACGTTTAAGGCAACATGTGGGGAAATCCGCCGCGTGCCCCGTCTCGCCAGATACACTTCGAACTAGCGCTTCGGGGGCCTGATTCTAAAGTGAACCTGTAACGAAGGATGAACGTCTTGAGTAGGTTTTTAACAGGCGCGGACTTCCGAGGGCCTGATCTCGACGGCCGGGTCCCACCCTTGCGCAGAAACCGCGCAAGAATGGGGCACCCCCGGGGCGTATCTCCGATACTCAGGACTTTAGTGACTCGTTGCACCTGGTAGCGGCGCCTGCGAGTTGTTAGTGCACGTACCTTCTTCCTTTACGATCTTTCGGACTTCAAATTCGCGGGTCCCGGAAAGCTTCTTACCCTTCTTGCCCTTCAAGCTGACCCGCTGCCCTGCCTGCAGGCTGAACTTATCAGGAACAAGAGTGTAGATGTAGTGATGCTGGTCACTTTTCAATTGCAACCCGCCGTCGTGTGACTGAACACATCCCTCGATCACGGTTTGTTTGGGGACCACCAGGTACACAACGATCGCGATGGCCACTATCGCACCGATCGCGATTCCCACCTCTGCCGCTCTAATACCGGCTCCGATCTGATTCAGCCCCCCAACCGATTGTCCCAGAGCGACATTGGAAGTCAGGAACAACGAAACAGCAAGAATTGCGATCAAACACTTGCTCGACCTGTTAGTAAATCCAAGCATGAATAGTCTCCATTTCAAGAGTGGCGAGCGCGGGCGTAGGGCCCACCTGGTGCACCATAGTGCAGAGATCGAGGCGATGCGTGTTCAAAATTAGACAATGGGATATTTTATTTCTGGATTGGTATGGGAGGCCGCGACGCCCACAAACTTTTGGGGGGCAAAAATGCCGCTCGTCATGCCAGGCGCAGGCTTCTGGGGGATGATTCTTACTCGTTTAGTTGATGCACGTCGTAAGTAAGTTTTTACCAGGCGCAGGCTTCCGGGGGATGATTCTCGACGGACGGGCCCCCTTGCGTAGAAAGCGCGCAAGAATGAGGCACCGCCGGAGGGAAAATGCTCGCGCCTCCCCTCCAACGGTTTAGGACTTTGGTAAGTTGGGGTCAGCCTTTACTTCTTTGGCGCCCGGCTTCGCATGGGCAGGTTCCAGGAGCGAGTCTTCAACAAACACCACAATGCGCGGACCCCATCTTTCCAGCCAATTTTCTTTCCTTCCTGATACGTTCGTCCTGAGTAAGTGATGCCCACCTCATATACTCGGAGATGCCGCTTCGCGATTTTCACCGTTATCTCAGGCTCAAATCCAAAACGATCTTCTTCGATCGGAATCGATTGGAGTACCTCCCGTCGAAATACCTTGAAGCAGGTCTCCATATCGGTGAGGTTAATGTTGGTCAGCGCGTTGGAGAGCAGCGTCAGCACCCAATTTGCCACCGAATGCCAAAAATAGAGCACGCGGTGCGGTCCGCCGCCCAGAAAACGCGACCCATACATCTGCTTTCCCTTGCAGCAGCGGAAGCAGCAGCGAGGGGTACTCGTCTGGGTCGTACTCGAGGTCGGCATCCTGAATAATCACATAGTCGCCGGTCGCGGCTTCAACCCCGCGTCGCAACGCTGCTCCCTTGCCCCGGTTTTGCGGTTGTAGAAACACTCTGAGCTGAGGGTGTTCCACTTGCAACTGCCGCAGCAGTTCGCTCGACCCGTCGCGCGAACCGTCGTCAACGCAGATCAGTTCGATCTCCAAAGGTACGGAAAGCACTCTGCCAACCACTTCCCGCAGGGTGCCGACTTCGTTGAACACTGGCATCACGACAGACAGTTTCATGGGCAACTCTTTCGATAAGTGGACGATCTCTTCCAGCAATTTCGTATCTTAACCGACATATCTAATTTGGCTCCGGTAAGGCTCCACTATACACTCACTCCTCCAGCAGTCCCAGCGTGCTAAGTTGCCTACGTCCAGAGCCTCGGTCAGGGCATCGTGGGTTTTGCAAAGTAGTACCACTCCCTGCGGGAAGGCTGTCCGTTAAAAGCCATGCCGATTTGGTCGCCGACATGGAATAGGTCTCCGTCCGCCGTATTTCACCCGCGCCGACGGGCATGTTATTCCGGCGTGCATTTCACCCTAACCAACGGGTGTGGTATTCCGGTAACTTCTGAAACCGACCGGACCGCCGAAGCGTGCCTTCAAGAAAACGAGTGGCACGGCCTTTGCGTGTCTGCTAAGGCTGCACCGATGAATCGTCCTCGCCTATCCCCAGTTCTTTGAGGGGCACGGAAATATCGTGGTCCAGAGTCAGCATCCGGATGTCGAGATTCAGCGCGGTCGGCTTCGCGGGATGAGTATTCCGGTAAACGAGGAGGCTGGTATCGCGAACGGGTAAATCGTCGCCTTGCACAGGAAAATGGGCCACTTCCGTAGCGGCCCCGGTCTTAAGGTAGTCACGAAGAATCTGCTGCGCCGGGAATTCGAGAGGCATTCCGTCAGAGACGACGAAATAGATCACGCCATAAGCATCCACTATATTCTGTAAGTCTTGAGTGTTGTGCACTAATTCGACCGCTCCGGCTCGACGTGAAATGCGCATCGTCACTAGAGATTTTCGTAAGACCACAAAGTGATTTCCCGAGTCGTTCAGGCGCATGAAGAAAATGAAGTTTGCGGGCAGGGGTCCATCGAAGAGGATGACTCCGGACTTGGCGTGTTGGGTGATATAGCGAGCGACATTCGCATATCCGCTGACATAGGGGCGCTGATAGTGCCAAGCTGCGAAGAGACTGGAGGTCGCGAGGAAAATGGCGGCGGCGGCCGAGAGAGCCCGCAGTTTTGGCATTTGAAAATACCTGAGTAGTAGCCCCGAGGCAAAATAGATTGCCGGCGGCAGCAGGCAGATACCGAACCGAGATTCTTTGTGGCCAAGCAGGGTCATGGTCAACCCGTAGGTGAGAAACCAACCGACCATTAGCCTGAAGGCAAGGCGGGAATTCCACCGCCAGCTAAAGAGTACACCGAGTAAGCTCAAGAGGAGGATAGTCCATCCCAGTAAATGGGGAAGGATGCTGAGGTAATACAACCAATAGCGCAAGCCATGAAGGGAGTGGTCCCCCAGGTCCATGCTGACAGACTTCCAGTGGAGCTTGAACACCACGAAGTAAAAGGGCCCAGCTAGAATGACAACCAGAGCGGTCGCCCAAGCCACTTCTCGACGAATCGCCCAACGCCATCCCTTGATCCATACTGCGGAGATCGCAAAAAATAGCGCAAGGTAAATTGCCGGCTGCTTTGTAAGTAAGGCGATAGCAGCCGCTAGAGCTGTGGCATACAAATCGGCCGAACGTTCGCGTGTCAGGTACCGGAGCCAGAAGTAAGTGGCCGCCATGCAGGTCGTCAGTTGTGGTATTTCCAACATCACCGCTTTTTCGAACAACAAGACGGTCGGCAGAGTGGCTAAGAGAATGGTGGCGAGGGCCGCGTGCCATTCATCGTGGAGATCGCGGACCAGCAAAAACCAGAACGTCAGACCCACCAGGGAAAACAATAGAATCGAGAGGCGAGCGACGACTACACTGGCGCCGAAGGTCAAGAAGAATAACCCCTCGACACAATAATAAAACGGAGGCCAATGCACCACTCCGCTCATCGCCGGGTACCTGGCGTAATACCGCTTTGCGTAAGCGACTGGGTCATGGGGCCGGTCGCGCATCGCGTCGGCATAGAACATCCCTGAGGAGGCGTGCTGGCTCTCGTCCACGTTGTAACTGAATTCACCGACCGTGATGCCGTGCACGGTCACGATGGTGGAGAGAGCAAGCGTGACTGCTAGAAGAACGTAGGAAAGAAATCGAGACCGCCCGGAGTTGGGAGATGAACAACGGGAATCAACTCCATCCATATCTTTGGTCCCGCCACAAAATCCCCTCGGACATCCTACCACACTGCGGAGGGCCCAGCTTCGATTCTTAGGTTGTGCGATTCCCGTGGAGGGTGCTTCATGTTTGCGCTTTGTGGTAGGCAGGAATGCGGGGCCTACAGCGATTCCGAAAGGATGAATGTCTTGAGTAGGTGTTTACGAGGCGCGCTTCCCGGGATGATTCCCGACGGGCGGGGGCCCACCCTTGCGCAGAGAGCGCGCAAGGATGGGGCAACCACAGAGGGAACGTGCTCGTGACTGCGCCGGGTTAGGACTTGGGGAAGTTGGGGTCGGCCTTTACTTCCAGGATTTGCTTGGTGTGGCGATCGCTGTGAGCGGCGACGAACAGGATCCATTCGTAGGCGTCGAGCTTTTTGCCGAGCGGGCTGTCCATGGCGTGGTCGCGGAGGTCGGTGTGGGATTTGAGCAGGGCCTCGGTGGCGTCGCGACTCTCGTTGAAGTGCTTCAGGGCGGCGTCGGCAGAGCCGTAGCGGTTGGTGGGTTTGAGCGGCTCGGGGGCCTGGGCCTTGTGGCTGCGGTCGGGAATGGCGGTCAGCACCATGGCGTCAGTGGCGGCAACGTCTTCTCCGGCGGGGCGGGCGGAAGAGTTCATGACCTGCTCGGTGACCATGCCGCGCAGCATGTCTTCAGCGGCGGCGATGTGCTCCATGACTTCGGCGACGGACCAGCGGTCGGGCGCGGATTTGAAGTTGAATTGAGCGGCGGAGAGGCCCTTGGTGGCGTCCGCGACGCCCTGGCGAGTGGACTCGAGATACTTCATCGCCTTGTCTTTGTCTTCCTGGGATTGGGCCAAGGCGGCGGTGGTGGCTGCGAGCAGGATGAAAGAGAGTGCGAGATTACGTTTCATCGGTGGACCTCGATCAGGATTTGGTGCGTCAGAATTCGGCAGTGCGGCGGCGACCCCACGCGTCCGCCCGGATGCGGCTTTGGGGTCTCATCATGGAACACGAGAGGATGGGATTTGGTAATTAAGTAATTTTGTAATTTGCAACCCCACAAACAACGGACCCATCGATTTTCAAATTACCCAATTACAAAATTTTTAAATCAGGGAAGAGATTCGTGGGCGGTGTTGCCGCAGAGGAGTTCGAGGGCGTGAGGCAGGACATCGATGACGGATTGGAGGGAATCGACGGCGCCGCGCGGGCTGCCGGGCAGGTTGAGGACGAGGGACTCGCCGCGAGTGCCGCAGACGGCGCGGCTGAGAATGGAGAATGGGGTTTGCTGCTGACCGGCCTCGCGAATGCGTTCGGCGACGCCTTCCAGTAAACGGTCGCAGACCGAAACCGTGGCTTCCGGAGTGACGTCGCGGCGGGTGATGCCGGTGCCTCCGGTGGTGACGACGAGCCGGGCGATGGAAGTGAAAGTGACCAGCTTGTTCTCGATGGAGGTGCGCTCGTCGGCAACGATTTCGCGGCGGACCACCTGGAAGCCGCGCTGCTCAAGCAGTTGGGCGATGGCGGGACCGGACAGGTCTTCGCGCAGCCCGCGGGAGCAGGAATCACTGACGGTGAGGACCGCGGCGGTCATGGGAGCGGAAGTCGAAGAATTCATAAGGGGCTGGGACGGGCTAGGACTTTTTCTTGCGGCGGTAGTCGCCACTCTTGCCGCCCGACTTGCGCTCGAGAACCACCTCGCGGATGGCAATGCCTTTATCGAGCGCCTTACACATATCGTACACCGTGAGCGCGGCGATGCTGGCCGCAACCAGGGCTTCCATCTCGACGCCAGTTTCGGCGCGGGTCTTGACGGTGGAGGCGATGGAGACGCCGGCTTTGCCGAGAGTAAGGCGAACGTCCACATGGGAGAGGGGAAGAGGATGGCACATGGGGATGAGTTCGGAAGTGCGTTTGGCGGCCATGATGCCGGCCAGGCGAGCGACTTCCAGCGGGTCGCCTTTGGGATTGCTGGGCAGGGCGCGGAGGACAGCGGGCTTGAGGGCGACGAAGGCGCTGGCCTGGGCCGAGCGGAGGGTCGGAGATTTGGCGGAGACATCGACCATGCGGGCGGCGCCAGTGCGGTCGTAATGGGAGAGATTGGGTTTCAAGAGAGAGTTTCTAGTTTCGAGTTTCTAGTTGCTAATTTCGCGGCTCGTGGCTGCTGGCCCCGTGCGGTCGAAGCATTTCTCAATCGAGCATATCACCGCAACAGAATGGGGACCCATTCGCCGGCGGAAAGGAGTTCGCGGTCGGGGGGAACCACCAGGTAGCAGTTGGCACGGACGATGGCGGCCATGTCGCCGGAGCCTTGCCAATGCACTAGTTCGACCTGGGCGTCATCGAACTCTCCGGTCAAGCTGGCGGGGAGGAATCGGGTGAGGCCGGTGCGAGTGCGCACCTCGGATTTCAGGCGGGCGCGGGGGAAGACAAGTTTTCGCGGGGCCATGCCGCAGAGGGCTTCGACCATGGGGCGGCCGAAGAGTTCGAAGGTGACCATGGTGGAGACGGGGTTGCCGGGCAATCCGAAAAAGTAGCGGCCGCGGGCCTGGCCGAAGACGGCGGGGCGTCCGGGCTGAATCTGGACGGAGGTAAACAGAAAAGACGCCTGCAGTTCGGCGAGCACTTGTTCAACGAGGTCGTACTTGCCGACGGAGACGCCGCCGGTGAGCAAGAGGAGATCGGCCTGCAAGCCCTGTTCGATGAGTTCGCGGAGGCGGGCGGGTTCGTCGGGCGCGATGGGCAGGAGCACGGGTTCAGCGCCGGCCGCGGAAATCTGCGCGGCCAGCGAATGCAAGTTGGAGTTGCGAATCTGAGTGGGGCCGGGGAGAGAGTGGACATCGACGAGTTCATCACCGGTGGAAAGCACGGCGATGCGGGGACGGCGAAAGACGCGCAGGGTGGGCTTGCCGACGGACGCGGCACAGGCGATGGCGGCTGCGTCGAGCCGGGCGCCGGGGTGCAGCAAGACCGCGCCGCGAAGGGCTTCGGCTCCGGTGGGGACGTAGTTCTCTCCGACCGCGACGGAGCGGAGAACCTTGACTTCGTCGGCAGCGGGCTCGGTGTACTCGACCTCGGTGTACTCGACCATGACCACGGCATCGGCACCAGAGGGAAGAGGAGCGCCGGTCATGATGGATACGGCCTGGCCCGAGGCAAGGTGGAAATTGAGTTCGGCGGGGGCGATGCCAGCCTTGATCTCTCCGATGACACGTAGCGTAGTGGGAGGGTGAACGACATCAGCGGCGCGGAGCGCGAAGCCGTCGCGGGTGGCGCGGGGGAAAGGCGGGAAGTCGCGGTCGGCGAGAAGAGGCTCGGCGAGGATGCGACTGGCGGCGCCGGCCAGAGCGACGGTTTCGGTTGCCGCCGGACGCAGGGCGGTGGCATGGGTTTCCACCAGATGGCGGGCCTGTTCGAAAGTGAGGGAGGATGCCGGCATGGGGAAGGGTGCGGGCCCTTGCGGGTCTATGAGGGTTTGTGCCGCAACTCCCGGCACCAAACAGGCGCCGGGAAAAGGTGGCTCACCGCTGGGGTTTCAGGAGCCGGCTATTTCTTGCCGGACGGTTTCTTCTTGTTCCCGAAGGAAGTTTCCACGGCGGCACCGATTTGAGCCAGCATGTCTTTGGCGGGCTGGGCAAATTGGCCGGTGGGAGCAAGTTCGAGATACTTGTTGAAGGCCTCGGAGGTGCCCGGCGGGGCGACCATCTTGTCGCCCTTGGTGACGGCCTTGCCAATCAGGTTGACGCCCTTCCAGTAGTAGGCGTCGGCCTTGGTGGGGTCGGCGGCGATGACCTTGTCGAAAGCGGCAAGAGCGTCATCCACACGGCCGGCATTGGTAAGCACGGCGCCGGAATTAAACAGGTACTGGCCGGCGTGAGCGGGGTCGGCTTCGGCGGCCTGACCGTAGGTCTTGACCGACTCATCCACCTTGCCGGCCTTATTGAGAACTTCCGCCAGGTTGTTGTAATAGGCGGCGAGCTTCTGTGGAGATTCGGCGGCCTCTTTGCTGAGGGGGTCGGCGGCAATGACCTTGCGAAGCTCGATGGCCTTCTGGTAAGCCGCAACGGAGGCGTCATAGCGCTTCTGCTTCTCGGCGGGGTCGGTCTGCTTGGGAGCCGACATGCGGTAGGCATCGCCCAGCTTGAAATAGAGCAAGTCGCGATTGGGATCGATGGTGACGGCTTCCTGCAAAGTGGTGACGGCCTGGTCGAAGGTGCCGGCCTGCATCTGCTGGGCGGCGGTCTGGAGATGTTCATTCAGAGCCTTGACCACATCTTTGTCTTTGGAGGCCTTGGCTTGCGTTTCCTGCACCTGCTTGAGCTGTTCCGCGGAAAGACCCTGACCCTGGGCGGCTGAGGCTTGCTCTTTCTTCATGTCGAAGTCGAGTTTGGCTTCGTCCAGCTCCACTGGAAAGTTGTTGAAGTGGTAAACCTCCACGCCATCTTTGCGCAGCGTGACGGTGTACTTCCCGGGAGAGATACCGAGGGAGAAGTACTCGCCCTTCTTGTCGGTCTTGAGCGAATATTTGTGGCCGGTCTCGGAGCTAAGAAATTCGACGGTGGCTCCGACAATGGGATTGCCATCTCGGTCTTTGCACGCGCCCTTGACCGAGCCTGTAGCCTGGGCGAAGGCAGCCGGAGCGGCGAGTCCCGCAAGTAGAACCAGCACGAAGAAAAATACAAAATTCCTTTTCATAAGTCAGCCTCCCGGCTGCGGCACAACAGTTGCCGGCGGTCGGAGACCCCCGGGTTGCTGCCAACAAAACATTGCAAAATCCGTACCGTCAGACCCGCGCTGCGTAAGAAATCGGGTCTTTCGCGCCAGCCTTCGCAAAGGCCCGCAGGCGCAAGACGCAACTGTCACAGGTCCCGCAAGCACGATCGTCGCGACGGTAGCAAGACCACGTTAAATCGAATGGGGCCTCGATTTCAAGACCACGAGCCACAATCTGCGACTTGCGCAAGCCGATCAACGGAGTCTCAATTGTAATTTTACCCTCTTTGGTGCCGGTTCGGACGAGCTGGCGAAAGGCATCATAGTAGGCCGGACGACAATCAGGATAGCCGGAACTGTCTTGTTCGACGGCACCGATGACGACGCGATCGGCGCCGATGACCTCAGCCCAGCTCACGGCGACGGCGAGAAAATGAGCGTTGCGAAAAGGGACGTAGGTGACCGGGATGCCGGCGCCGAGCAGATTTGCGTCGGGGACAGCGATGGTTGGGTCGGTGAGGGCGGAGCCGCCGATGGCGCGCAGAGCGTCATTGCGGACAAGCAGACGCTGGTGGATGCCGAGACGGTCGCAGATGGCAAGAAACGAGTCGCGCTCGCGCTGTTCGGTGCGTTGCCCGTAGCTGATGTGGACGGCGGCGGTTTCGGAATCGCGCAGCGCCAGGGCCGCACAAACGCAGGAGTCCATGCCACCGCTGAGCAGGACGACGGCGGGTTGAGAGCGAGAGCGGCCTGTCATAACAATTTAGATGCGGGCCAAAGTGGCCGGCGCCACCACGCGAGCAAGTGTACAGGCGACGGCGTGGTAACTACACCCCTTTGGTCGCGGGGTCCCAGATGAACTTGTGCAATTGCAGGCCGAGGCGGGCGGGGAGGTCGTCGGCAAGCATCCACTCGGCGAGCTGGCGCGGGTCAAGCAGGCAATGGGAAACATCGCGCGCCCCGGTGGCGGCTTGGGCGAACGCGGGGGAGAAGATCACCGCAAAGACGCGCGCTGGCAGGTGGTGCTGGCGGGTGAAGTCGCGAGCGAACTCGTAGTCGGTGCGGTCGCTGATGACGAATTTGATTTCGTCGTGCGGCTGCAGAGCGTCGAGGTTGACCATCAGGAAAGTATTAGGCTCGCCGGAATGGGGACACTTGACGTCCACAATTTTGATGACTTGTTTGGGCACGGAAGCCAGGGCACGCTCGCCGCTGGTTTCAAGCAGGACGATGAAGCCGGAGTCGAGAAGCTGCTGTATGAGGGGAACGACATCGCGCTCTTGCAGCATAGGCTCGCCGCCGGTGATTTCGACCAGACCGCCGCGAGGGCTGAGCCGGGCAACTTCGGCGACGACTTCGGCGACGGTCATCTTCGTGCCGCCGTAAAAACTGTATTCGCTGTCGCACCAGGAGCAGCGGAGATTGCATCCGGTGAGGCGCACGAAGACGCAGGGAAGGCCGGCGTGAGTGGATTCGCCTTGTAGCGATTTGTAGATTTCAGTCGTCTGCATTGTAAAACCAGTTGCTAGTTGCCAGTAAAACCAGTTGCCGGTTGTCAGTTGCCAGTAAACACGGTTTCTCGGCAGCGGTCAGTGGCCTGAGACTGAGGCTAGCAGGCCGTTTAGGATTTTCCCTAGCTCGGCGGTGGTCGTCAGTAGCGTCGCTGTTTCTTTGGGCGGCAAATAGCCCAGGTTCGCGGCTATCTGAAGCTGGGTCTCCACTTCCATCAACGAGCCTCGGGCTAGCCCAGGAAGTAGTGGAATTCCTTTTGTGAAAGACGCGCTTGCCCTTCGGCGATGTTGCTCGGCACTGAGACCGCCGCCCGCCGTACCAGCGAGGTGAGGCCGAACAACTCGTCGCTGGGGAAGCTGGCGGTGGCGCGATAGATTTCGGTAACCAAGTCCATCGCGCGCTGCCAAGCCACCAGGTCTCGGTACGAGCGCCCCATCGAATCCTCCGTGAAGCAGTTGTCAGTGTGAAGCAGTTGCCAGTGAACCCAGTTGCCAGTTGCCAGTAAACCCGTTGCCCGTGTGAAGCAGTTGTCAGTTGTCAGTCTTTACTGGCAACCGACAACTGGCAACTGCCTTACTGACTGTACTTGGCAGTCGTGACGTCGGTCTCGAAAATGGTCACGTCTTTCACGTGGACGCGGCCGGTGGTCAGGCTTTGCAGCCGGCCACTGGTTTCGTCGTAAAAATATTTCGCCAGATTTTCCGCGGAGGGGTTGAGCAGTGTGAAGGGCGCAATGTCATTGATCATCTGATGGTCGAGGCGGTCAATGACCGGCTTCATGACTTCGCGGAGGTCCTTGAAGTCGAGCAGCAGGCCCGCCTTGTCGAGCTCGGCTCCCGCCAGAGTGACGCGCACTTTGTAGTTGTGGCCGTGCGGGTTCTCGCACTTACCCTTGTAGTTGCGCAAGTAGTGGCCCGCGGCAAATGTGTCTTCGACGGTAACTTCAAACATGGCAAACCCCAAGCCCGCAAAACGGATGCATTGATTTGTGGGTGATAAATGTATTTTACCGCGCGGGAGCTATTTCGGCTTGGCGGCGGAGAAACTCAGGTTCTCGATGAGGGTGTCGAGTTGCTCATCGCTTCCGGCTAGAAAGGTGAAGGAAACCACCGAGCCGCGGGCAAGCATGACGAGCGAGACCTGGCGCATCTGGAACTTGCCGAGGTCTCGGGAGAAGTCGCCGCGCACCAGCGTCCTGGCGTCCACCTCGAACGCCTCAGGTGTGCGGGTGACTTTGAAACCCTTGGCAGCGCTGACTTCGGTGAGGGCACCGAAATAATCTTCCGCGGTCTTAAGGCCGGGATAGGCGGCCAGGCTTTCCGTGGCGATGATCACTGCTGAATTCACCGTGTCACCCGAGGCCTGCGGCGGACGCTCAAACACGGCCAGCAACACCTGGGCCTTGGCGGGATCGGAATGTTCCGGCTGCATGTCTGGAGTGCGGTCAACCCATCCGAAGGGGATTTTGTAGGCGAAGCCCAAGGCGGGATTGCGATAGAGGCCGTCGGATGTGGCCGCGGCGGGTGCGCCAGCGGGAGGATGGCTTCGCGCACGGGTCTGCGGGCGGACTACGCCGGAAAGGGAGAGGACGAGGATGCAGGCGAGAAGAGAACGAACGATCATTTCTATTTCTATTTCTAATTGTGATGCTACTAGAAAGGGCGGCGGCAGCGAGTGCCGGGAATTTAACCTGCTGTGCGGCATTTCCGAACCGAGTAAGAATTCTCCGTTGGCCGCACCGAGTTGACCGCACAGAGTTGGCCGCAAGAACCGTGACCCAACAGGGGCAGCTTCGATGACTTGCTTTCCAAAACCGGCTTACACCGCTTGCGTGCAGTAGGCACAACGAGCCGCGGCGACCGGGATCTGGCTGAGGCACTGCGGGCAGGCCTTGGTGGCGGGCGGCGCAGCGGGTGGATTGAAGCGGGCCATCATGTGGTTCAGCGGGGCGATCACGAAGAAGTAGACCGCGCCGGCCACCAGCAAGAAGGCAACCACTGCGTTGATGAAGTCGCCAATCGGAAAAACGGTTGCGCCAACGGTAAAGGAAATCGCGGAAAAGTCAGGCTTGCCAACCAGGGCCGCGATCAGCGGCATGAGCAAGTCTCTGGTGAAAGCGGCTACCACTGCCCCGAAGGCGGCACCGATTACTACGCCAACGGCCAGGTCCACCACGTTGCCACGCAAGATGAAAGTCTTAAAACCGGACAGCATAGGCTCCTCCAGGGGAGAATTTAGTCGCGCCCAATTTATCTCACATTCGAGGGCATTGCAATCGCTAAGAGGCCAGCGAACCAGCACGAATGAACGCGCTATGCAGCTTCATCCATGCTGCCTCAGATGCGCATGGGCATGACGATGTAGCGGTATTTGTAATCTTCGCTCAGGGCGGGGCGCAACTGGCCGGCGGATTGCGCGTCTTTGAGTTCGATGAGAACTTCGCCGCCGCCGATGGCCTTAATGAAATCGATGAGGTACTGAGCGTTGAAACCGATGGACACGGAGTCGCCGTCGTACTTAATTTCGAGAGTGTCTTCGGATTCGCCGGTTTCGGTTGAAGAAGCGGAGAGCTTCAACTCGCCCTTTTCCATTTTCATGCGGACGGCACGCGAGCGCTCATCGGCAAATTGCGCAACCCGGGAAATGGCGGCGCCTAACTCCGCGCCTTGAACACTGACGCTCTTGTTGTTGTCTTTGGGCAGCACGGCGTCGTAATTGGGAAACTGGCCGGTCAGTTGGCGCGAGGTCAGCAGGCGGGAGCCGATGCGGAAGAACAGAGTGGCTTCGTCCTTGGCAAACTCAACCACTTCGGCGTCGGTGGAATCGAGAAGAATTTTCAACTCGTCCATGGCCTTCTTGGGGATGAGGGTTTTCATTTCGCCGGAGACGCCATCGAACTTTTCGCCGGCACGCTCGACATGGGCCAGACGGTGACCGTCGGTGGCGACCATGGTGATGGATTCCGCCTTCAGCACCATGAGCGCGCCGTTGAGAGTGTAGCGCGACTCTTCACTGGAAATGGCGAAGCCGGTCTTGGCGATCATGGCGCGGAGAACGGCCGCGGGAATCTTGATGACGCCCGCAGTGGGAAACACCGGAAGGGCCGGGAAATTCGATTTCGCCATGCCGACCATCTTGGTGTTGGAGCGGCCGCAACGAATGCTGACCCAGTGGTTCTCCAGCATCTTGATCGTGATCTCCGCATCAGGCAGCAGCCTCACGTAGTCGTAAAGCTTGCGGGCGGGAATGGTACAGGAGCCTTCTTTTTTGACCTTGGCGCCGCAGGAAGTGCGCAGGCTCAGGTCGAGGTCGGTGGCGGTGAGGGAGAGTTTGTCGCCCACGGCCTCGAAAAGATAGTTGGACAAAATGGGGATCGTGGTCTTGCGCTCGACCACACCCTGGGTGGCGGTGAGCTCGCGCAAGAGTTCGCCTTTACTGACTGTGATTTCCATGGTTCCCGTTGCCGCCGCAGAAGCCACTTCAACCGCCATGATGTTTCTCCTCAATCGCGCTACTTCTGATACTTCGTTTATATCAAAATCAAAAGCATTAAAACCAGTAGTAACCGTAGGGAAGCTGGAAAAGTGGAAAATTAGTCCAAGTCCCTTGCCATCAACAACCTCGCGTTACAAGCTCATGTGAACTTCAGGGCCGGGCAACTCTGCATCGGGTGCAAATTCGGACCGCAGTTCGCGCCGTAGGCCAAAATACCCACAACTTGCACAACCCATCCACAAGGTTTCCACGAGCCCGAACCGCTGGGAGTGTGGGAAACCCCCGCAAGCCCGCGGTTTACTGGTTCAACTGTTCCGTCAGCTTATTCAGCAACCTGTTCAAATCTTTGTCTTCTTTGCGCACGGCCTCAATCTTTTTGACCGAATGCAAAACCGTGGTGTGATGTTTATTGCCAAACTGACGGCCGATTTCCGGCAGGGAGGCTTCGGTCAACTGCTTGGCCAGGTACATGGCCACCTGGCGGGGATAGACAATGGAGCGCGAATTATTCTTGGCCTTGATTTCGACGACGCGCAGTCCAAACTGTTCCGCCACCAACTTCTGGATCGACTCGATGGTGATCTTGCGGGCCTGGGCGTCAATGAAGTTCTTGAGCACCTGCTGGGTGTAAGGCAAGGTAATTTCCGAGCCGATGAGCGAGGAATGAGCGACCAGACGGATGAGCGCGCCTTCCAACTCGCGCACGTTGGAGCGGATGTTGGAGGCGATGAAGAGAGCGACGTCGGTGGGCAGAATAATTTTCTCCTGCTCAGCTTTCTTCTGCAGGATGGCGACTTTGGTTTCCAGGTCGGGGGGCTGGATGTCGGCGATCAGACCCCACTCGAAGCGGCTGCGCAGGCGCTCCTCAATCTCGCCCAACTCCTTGGGGGACTTGTCGCTGGCGATGACGATTTGCTTCATGGTATCGTGCAGCGCGTTGAAGGTATGGAAGAACTCTTCCTGGGTGCGCTCCTTGCCGGCCAGGAATTGGATGTCGTCCACCAGCAAGACATCCACGCCGCGAAACTTGTCGCGGAAGCTGATCATCTTGTCGTACTTGAGCGAGTTGATCATGTCATTGACGAACTTCTCGCTGGAGACGTAACAGATGGCGGCCTGGGGCATGCGGCGCTTGATCTCGTGGCCGATGGCCTGCATCAGGTGGGTCTTGCCCATGCCGGTGCCGCCATAAAGAAAGAGGGGGTTGTAGGCCTTAGAGGGGCGCTCGGCCACGGCCTGGCAGGCGGCATGAGCGAACTGGTTGCCGCTGCCGATGACGAAGGCGTCAAAGGTGTAGCGCGGGTTGAGTTGAGCGGCGCCATCCCAGTCAAAACGGGCCTGGGCGGGACGAGGCGAACCGCTGGGCAGTCCGGCTTGAGCGGCGGAGAGGCCGCCATCGTGGCGCATCGGAGTGGACGCGGGGTCGTCTTCGGGGCAGACGAACTTCACATCCTGATAGTCCATGCCCAGGTTATCCATGGCCTCAGAGATCAGATCGCCATACTTGTCGCCAACGTGATGGAACGAAGCCGACGGCACGCTGATGAACAAGATGTGGTCTCGGTCATGGGAATAACGCGTGGGCTTCAACCAGGTATCGAAGGAGTGGCGGTTAACCTTTTTTTCGAGTGCATCGAGAATGCGCACCCAGGGGTTGGGAGCGAGCGAAGATGAGGGCACGGGCATGAGTTCGTCACCGAAGACCGGCCCAATGGGGGCCGCCCAGTTTTTCACCGGGATTTTTTTCGCGATTGCCGGGTAGCTCGATCCGGATGAGATACACCAGATCAAAAATATTGAGAGACGGAACGACGGGATACTATCACAAAACTTTTCGCGAAGAAGAAAACTTTAGCCGCAAATTTCAGTGCGCACAAATCCGCCGCCAAAAATATTTCGCTGTCAAGTATTCACTTAATAACTGCAACGCGAGCGGTGCATAAAACGGGTAAAGCTGCCGCATAAATGGTGCGATTGGTCAGCGCGATCGGGTGCGACGTACGTTAGGATCCGCTGGGCCGGGCAAAACCACGACGGCGCGGCGGGCACCTTCGCCGTCGCTCTCGGTGTGCAAGTCGGGAAAATCGCGCAGCGCCAGGTGAACCATGCGGCGTTCGCGCGAGGACATCGGTGCAAAGCGATACTCAATTCCGCTGCTACGGACTTTGTCAGCGGCGACCTTGGCGGCGGCGCGCAACTCCTCCAGCCGCAGCGAGCGAAAATTCTCGCAATCGAAAATGACTTTCTCGTGCTCATGGCCGGGCACGCGGAGGGTCTCCAGCGAGAGCAACTCCAGGGCGCGCATCAACTCGCCGCCGCGGTTCAGCAACATCGCGGAATCCGGGCCGGCAAACTCCACAAAGATTTCCGGCGTCTCCCAGTCGCGGTCGTGGGGCGCCGGGGGATCGACTGTGATGCGGTACTTCAGGCGCAGTCCGGTGTGGCTGATGACGGCCTGCAACAGCTCGCTGATCTTATTGGCGGCGGCGACTTTATCGTGAATGGGCACTGGGCTTGCGTCCTCCTGCTTACTTCGCGGCTTTGCGGGCCCGCTTTTCCATCATCTCGCGCATCTCGCGTCCCAGCTCGGTGCGGTTCATCACGCTCTGTTGCACAATCGCGATCAGATTGCCCACCGACCAGTACAGGCACAAGCCGGCTGCGAGATTCCAACTGATGATGCCCAACATCATCGGCATCATGAAATTCATCATCTTCTGCTGCGCCGGATCCATCCCGGCTTGCGGCGTAGTCTTCTGCATGAACAGCATGGTGACGATAATAGCGACGGGCAGCAGATGTAACGGGTCCGGCGAAGAAAGATCGTGCACCCAGACCCAGGGTGCATGGCGCAGTTCCAGAGCCACGCCCAACATGCGATAGTACGCGAACAGGAAAGGCATCTGAATGATGAGCGGCAAGCAGCCGCCCGCCGGATTGACCCCTTCCTTCTTATACAGCGCCGAGATTTCTTCGTTCATCGGCTGCTTGCGGGGATCGCGCATCGAGTACTTCTTGTACTTTTCCTGGATGGACTTGATCTGCGGGGCCACACGCTGCATCTTCAGCATGGACTTCATCTGCGAAACGCGCAGCGGCAGCAGGGCCAGGTTGATGATCAGGGTCTGGATCATGATCGCCCATCCCCAATTGTGGACGATGTGCACGTAGGTCCACTTCAGCCAGACAAACAGGGGCCGCGCAATCACGCCGAGCCAGCCGTAATCCACCAGAGCGTGCAGGTCGGGCTCGGTGCCGCCAATGGCAGGGACGGGAATGGATTGCAGGACGGAGAGCGACTTGGGACCAACGTAGAGCTGCTCGCTGGTGGCGCCCTCCAGGTTGCCGACAGCCGCGCCCAACACTTCCACCTTGAGCTTTTCGCCTGCGGGATTTTTGGGATCGCGCGGGACGTTGAGCGCGTTGCGCAACGTGACCAGAGCCGTGGTCTGAGAGTCGCCGGGCAAAAACACGGCGGCAAAATACTGATCGGAAATTCCCGCCCAGTGGAAGGGCCCTTGCACCGTACCGCCACTGCTAATTTTCTTGATGGCGAGACGTTCGATGGTGCTGGGATTCTGGTATTCGATTTTTCCAGCGGCAAAGCCGGAGGCGCTGGTGCTGTCGCCAAATCCTGCGGGCCACATGGGGAAGGCGCTGATGTCGCTGCCATTCACCTGGACTGAGGTTTGCACCTGCACCACATAGGTGTGGTCGAACTTCAGAGTCTTGTGGACCGCCACGTCGCCGTCGGAATAGTCGAAGCTGATTTCCGCCGGGGCGCTGACCTTGCCGGCGGGAGAAACTACGAACAGCGCGGAATTCAGCTTGTTGCGCAGAGTCTCATCGTAGGTCCACAGCGAAAGCGGGTAACCGTAGAGGTCAGCCGCCGCGGAGTTCACCAGTTCGAGTTCGCCGCCCTTGTCGTCAGTAAACTGTTTCAGGATCCACGACTTTACCTGGCCGCCACGATTGCTGAAGGTGATGCGATAGAGCTCGTTTTCAACGACGGTTTCCGTTTCGTTGGCGGCTTGCTGCGGGACGAGCTGGCCGACGAGCTTGGGTGTAAGCTCGGTCGCAGGCTTCGTCGAACGGGAAGGCAACCGGGAAGCCGCCCGGGAAGCAGGGCTCGATGCAGTTGGGGAGGGAGCGGAGGCGGCGGGCGCGGCCGGGGCCTGCAGGGGAGCCGCTTGCTGAGTGGTCTGAGGGGCGGTGGGCTGGTACTTCTTCAGGATCCACTGCGAAGCAATGACCACGACAAAGGTGAGCGCAAAGACGAGCAGCAGCCGGCGTTCCATGCCCGGCTCTTGCTGTGGATTTTGAAAGTCCGCCAAAATTTTCCCCGTTTCCAACTTCGCTGGGCCGGCCCGGTGGCCGCCCTGGTCCCAAAAAATGGTTTACAGATGCAGCGGCTTCAGCCCGTCGCTGTGGTCGCAGCCGGTCACCGGATCGTACCCTCCGCGAGCCAAAGGATGGCAACGCAACAACCGCCATACAGCTTTGGCTGCGCCACGCAAAACACCGTAGCGCTCCACTGCCTCCATGGCATAGTCCGAGCAAGTCGGAACATAGCGGCAGGAGGGTGGAAACAGCGGCGAGACAAATCGCTTGTACCAGTGGAGCAGAAGCAGCGCGATGTCGGTGGCCAGTACCTTCATGCTATTCCAAATTCGGTGGCGGCGGCATGTCAGCCACCGGCTGGACTACGAATTCTGCGGGTTTGTCCTAAGCTTTTTCTCAATCACGGCAAACGCGCTCTCTACTTCCTTGACGATCTGGGCAAACTCGGCGGTGCGCAGTGCCTTCTTCGGGTTGATGACCACATCCACCACCGCGGCCAGCGGATGCGACTGTAAACGGACTGCCTCGCGCAGGCGGCGCTTCATGCGGTTGCGATCTACCGCCCCGCCGAGCAACTTGCTGACCGTGAAACCAACCCGCGCCCCGCCCTGCTCCCGGGCCAGGTAAAAAACTGTCATGTGCTGTGAGAACTGGCGCTTTCCCTGCTTGTAAACCCGCTCGAAATCGGCGTGCTTCAACAAGCGAGTGGGGCGGGCAGGTTCGCCGGCGGCCATCTTCGGATCCGGGCCCGCGGTCGGAGCCATATTACTCACCGTTGCAACATTTCCGGCGCAAGGCACCCACGCCGGGCTCAAAAATAGAGGAGAGAAAAACGAAACTAGTCGCGGAAGCCAGCTTTGACCGCGATGTTCTTACGGCCTTTGGCGCGGCGGCGGGACAGCACTGCCTGGCCGGCCTTGGTCTTCATCCGGGTGCGAAATCCGTGCGTCTTGGAACGGTGACGCCGGTTGGGTTGAAAGGTGCGCTTGGGCATGGAAAGTACGTGCTCCTAATCCTGTGGATAATCGTTCAGGCAAACCATGATTATAGAGGAGATTTGGGCTGGCGGGCAAACCGAGGCCAGTGCGGAACGTGGCTCAATTCGAATTTAAGGGGAAATTTAAAGAAGGCTGCGAACTCGCGGCTGTGCGGGATGCTTGATTTTCCATGTCGCCATCTTCTCGAATGCCATCTTGTTTTTGTCGAGGATGGCAGTCCACTGCGATGCCTTCCATGGCTTGTGTCACGCAACCCCGTTGGCGAACCCGGAATCGCCAGCGCCGCCGGGGAGCCGAGCGGCTACAATCGCAAGCGTGAATCCTGACGACACCATAGTCGCGCTGGCCACGCCGGCCGGCCGCGGAGGCATCGGCGTAGTGAGGCTGGCGGGGCCGGACGCCACCAGGATTGCGCTGCCCCTACTGCGACTGAAGCACGAGTTGGCACCGGGGCGAGCGCTCTTTGGGGACCTGGTGGAACCGCGGGGTTCCGGGCAAGTTGCGATGGACGGCGACGCGGTCGATCGCATCGACGAAGTTGTGGTCACCTACTTCCAGAAACCCCACTCCTACACCACCGACGACATCGTGGAAATTTCCGCGCACGGCTCGCCGGTGGTGCTGCGTCACATCGTCGAGCGCTGCCTGGAAAGCGGGGCGCGTCTGGCGGAGCCGGGCGAGTTCACCATGCGCGCGTTCCTGAACGGGCGCATGGATCTCACCCAGGCAGAGGCGGTCCGCGACCTGATCGATGCACAGACGCTGTTTCAAGCCAAGGTCGCGGCTCAGCAACTCGAGGGCGCGTTGTCGAGCAGGCTGAAGCCCATCAAGAAAAAGCTGGTGGAATTGATTGCGCGCCTCGAAGCCGGCGTGGATTTTGCGGAAGACGATGTGTCTGTCCTTCCCGATGCGTCGATCCTGCAATACGTGGCCGAAATGGAGCAGCCGTTGCAAGCGCTGGCGGCAAGCTTCGCTTACGGAAAGCTGGTGCACGAGGGCTTGACGCTGGCGATTGTGGGACGCCCCAACGTGGGCAAGTCGAGCTTGTTTAACCGGCTGGTGGAAAGCGAGCGTGCCATCGTCACTGCGCAGCCCGGCACCACTCGCGATTTGGTGAGCGAAACCGTGTCGCTGGGCGGGATCCCCGTCAAGCTGGTGGATACGGCGGGCATTCGGTGCGCGCTCGATGAGGCCGAGAGTATCGGCATCCGAAAGTCCATGGAAGCGCTGGCGGATGCGGACCTGGTGTTGGTGGTGCTTGACGCTTCTGAAGCGATGACGGCTGAGGACGAGGAGTTGTTCCGGCAGGCGCAAGGACGGCCCACCATTGTGGTGCACAACAAGTGCGACCTGGCGGATGTCGAAAACTCCGCGACAAATTTTCAAGCTACCGGTGCCGGCCCTGAGGGACAAGTGGTGGAGCGCACTCCGATGCGAACTTCGCTGCGCACGGAGGTTCGCACGTCGGCGCTGTCTGGCGAAGGCATCCCTGAATTGCGCGCCGCGATTCTGCATCACACCGGAGGCGAAGCGGCGAGGCCCGAAAGCGGATTCCTCACCAACGTTCGCCATCAACGCCTGGTGCAGGATTCTCTGCAAGGCCTCGAAGCCGCCCGCGCCGCCATCGCCAACCGCGTGCCGCACGAGATGCTGCTTCTCGACCTCTACAACGCGCTGCGCCCACTGGACGAAATCACCGGCGC
>JANYBT010000063.1 GCA_025360645.1 Acidobacteriaceae bacterium
GGGGCGGGGATGGTGGCCCGGGGGCGGAAGCGCGGGGTGCATCGCAGACTGCGTCCGCGGCGACCGCTGCCGGGGATGCTGCTGCACATCGACGGCAGCCAGCATCGCTGGTTTCAGGATGAGCGCTGGTACGATTTGCTGCACCTCAGCCGGCAAGGCGCACCGAGGCGGTGGCGCAAGAATCTGCCCCTACCTGTTTCTTGACGCGGCGGGTGAAGTCTTTCCTGTCCTGGTCACTGGCAAACTTGGGGCCTGTGGCTCGCCAAAACAGAAAACGCCCTGTCTGCGAAGCGGCTTGTGGTCTGCTCGGTGATTCGCTGCCTCAACTGCCAGGTGCAGCGCGGGATTGTCCAAGCCCCGCTGCGCGCGCTGCATCCAGTAAACGACGCAAGTGCCAGCCAGATCGGGCGGTCCTGAGCGCCTTACGGTTACGCGAGGGTTATCGGCTAGGTTGTTCAGGTCATCCATGGTTGTGTCATGAGTTTATAACCCTTGATGCTGCGGCGATCATTGAACTTTAATCTGAGCATGAATGGCGAAACTTAGGAGCCGTTGGAAGCCAAACCCGAGATCCTCGCTGGCCATTCAGCGCGAATAGCCATACCATTTCGGCATGCATAGCTTGACGATTTCCTTGCAGGTGCTGGTGGCCACTTCGATTTTCTTTGTCTGGGTGGTACGCTACGGCAACGTCGTGGAGGAGTTTAAGCATTATGGTCTGCCGGACTGGTTGCGAGACCTGGTCGGCATTCTGAAATTGACCTTTGCGCTGATGTTGCTGATCGGAATTGACCGAAAGCCATTGGCGGTGGCGGGTGGCGCTGGCATTGCTCTCTTGATGGGGTGCGCCTTTTTCACTCATATGCGGGTAAAGAATCCGTTGTTCAAAATGCTGCCCAGCCTCACACTGTTAGTCCTCTCGATCGCCATTGCGTTGATCAACTATCGGCTTTCGAACGGATAAGATGCTTGGCAGGGGATAGCCCATCGTCGTTGCTGTTGCCCCACAGCGAATCTTTCGGATCACTGTCAACGACCCGCGGCTTGGCATAGAGAACTCGTCGGGCCGCGCGGCGCTTGTTCTCTTGATCAGAACGTCGAAACTCGCGCACTATTAGCGTCGCTCCAGAGGCGAAGATGATGGTCATCAGCATTCCGAGCACGAAGATCAGTCGGTCCGGCAATCGATTCTCCTATTTCAATTGCTGTTTGATCGTACCGTTTTCGTATCCCGTAAAAGATTCGAGACAGCCCAAGTAACGCTCTGCTTCCTGCTCGATCTTATGGCGTTCGGGAGCGGGTATGCGGCTTAATCCTAAAACTGCGGGGCCCAGACGCGGCTGAGCGCGCAGCTTCTTCTCGTGCTTGAGCAGAAAATTCCAGTAAAGATAGTTGAACGGACAAGCACTTGGCCCGGTTCGCTGCTTTGGGTCGTATTTACAGGACCCGCAGTAGTCGCTCATGCGATTGATGTAATTCGCGGAAGCGATGTAGGGCTTCGTTGCGGTTTGTCCGCTATCCGCGTTCAGGCCCATACCGATCACATTGGGCAGTACCACCCAATCAAAGGCGTCTACATAAAAAGTCAGAAACCAGTCAGAGACTTCGGCTGGGTCGATGCCCGCCAACATGCAGAAATTGCAGATCAGCATCAGTCTCTCGATATGGTGAGAATAGCCACTGTCGATCACTCTTCGAATGACGTGGTGCAGACAATTCATGTCGGTATCCGCGTTCCAAAACATCGCGGGCATCGGGCGCTTCGCCGCCCAGCCATTCGCCGTGCGTAGGTCCGGCATCTGCCGCCAATACTGCCAGTAGATGTATTCGCGCCAACCCAACACTTGCCGTATAAATCCCTCCACCGAACTAATCGGGGCCTTGCCGGCCCTATAGGCCTGCTCCGCGGCCCGGACCAACTGTAGCGGTTCTAGTAATCCGATGTTGACGTAGGAGGAGAGGAGCGAGTGGTGAAGCCTGCCGTCGGAGCTGCTCATGGCATCTTCATAAGGGCCAAACTCGGCCAGTCGGTTTTCAATGAAGTCTTGGAGAGCTGTTTCGGCTTGCTCGTGTGTGACCGCCAGATTAAAACCCCCGACCTTGCCGACTCCGTGCCCAGCCTTCTCTACTTCTTCCATCACTTCAGTGGTAAGGGCATCGGGGTGGAAGAAGCAAGGCGGTGGGAGCTTGTAGTGTTTGGGCAGCGGCTTGCGGTTTTCTGCGTCGTAGTTCCACTGACCGCCTGAGGGGTCGCCATTCGGTTCTAGAAGCACAGAGAAATGGCGCCGCATTTTGCGATAAAAGTTCTCCATCAAGTATCGCTTGCCAGACTGGGTCTCGGGAAAGGGTGTGAAACTTCCGACCAGAAACTGAGTATTGGGCAGGACGGTTACGGGAACTCCCAAAGTTGTGCTGAGTTCGCCCTGTAAGAGCCGTGTCTGGAAACTGCTGGACGCCATTGTGAAAAGACTTGAGGATTTCCACTTGCGAACGTGCTCTCGCAGGCCTTGTGAGAAGTCGCGCGCTCGAACGTAGTCCACCGAGTAGCCGGCTGCGCACAAGCTCTCAGCGTAGTGGCGCATAGCGCTCAACATCAGAACAAGCTTCTTGCGCTGATAAGGCAGCCGACCAACGCTCGCGCTGCTTTCCACCACGACAACCCGCAAGCTATCTTTTCCTGCGGCCGCCTCGGCAGCGAGAACGGCTGGGTGGCTTCGCAAAAGCTGATCTCCCAAAATCCAAACTGAATTGTGTACTCGCCTCATTCGCAGTCTGTTTCTGTCGGCAGTCGCGCGCGGTTAGCCGGAAAAATAAGGATGGCACAGTGTTATATTGCGCCATCCCCTGAACCTAGTGCATCTTCGCCAACGTTACTGAGGTAGGACAACGGAATCGATAACGTGGATCACTCCGTTGGTGCAGAGGATGTCGGTCATTACCACATTCGCGTCATCGACGGTGACAGCGCCATTGTGCGCGGCAATCTTCAGGGACTTGCCATTCAAGGTTTTTGCCGACTTCAGGGTGACCACATCGGCGGCCGTTACCTTTCCCGGCACCACGTGATAGGTAAGGATGCCACGCAGCTTTTCGTTGTTTTCCGGCTTCAGCAGGGTCTCGATCGTTCCTGCGGGCAGTTTGGCGAATGCTTCGTCTGTGGGGGCGAAGACGGTGAACGGTCCCGCTCCCTTCATAATGTTTACCAGGCCGGCAGATGTTAGCGCCGTCGCCAGGGTTTTGAAATAACCTGCGGCTACGGCTGTATCAACGATGTCGTGTGCAATTTGCTGAGACATTATTATTACTCCTCCTATTAGACTTTGGTGTTTAGATCTATGTTTGACTATACAGACAATAAATGTGCATACCGATAGAATTCACGTCCTCTTGAAGGTTGTGTGCGCGAGAGTGCAAAAAGCACTTATTTCTTTGCTTCCTGAGCAAAGTAACGCGGGGGAGCGGGAATCCATTCCTCTAGAATTCTTTTCCCGTCAGAGTACCTTAGCCGCCTGGACGAGTTGTACCTGGTTCGATCTCCGCTCGGGCGGCAATCGCACGAAGCATTCCGGCAAAAATCCACCGATGGATGGGATACAGCGCGTACCAATAAAGAAGACCGCCGAGGCCTGCGGGGTCGAAAATTGCGGTCTGGCGGATATTTGATCCGCGTGAGTCTGGCTGAGCCCCGATCGGCTCAACCTCGAATTGGAGCCAAGCACGTCCGGGCACTTTCATCTCGGCAACCACGCTCAGACGACGATCGGGCTCAAACGCCTCCAGCGGTGCGTGTCAACAAGAATGAGACACCGGGCGTGAAAGTTTAAGGAGTATTTTCCTCCCGAGGTGGCCGGTTGATCCAGACCTGGGAGGGCAGCTCGGGCGGTCGGGGCGGTTTCCGAACGAAGCGCTCGGGATGAGCGCGGAAAGCGGTGTCCAGGACCACCTGGCGATGGGCCAAGATGTGAGCGGCCTGGCCGTGATGGACCATGGCCGGCGTCATCAGGCCAAGACCAGAGTGGTGGTGCTGATGGTTGTACCACTGGAAGAAAGACTGGCAGAAGCCACGAGCGTCTTCGATGGAACCGAAGCGGTCCGGGAAACCAGGGCGGTATTTCAAGGTGCGGAACTGGCTTTCCGAATACGGATTGTCGTCGGAGACATGCGGACGGCTGTGGGTCTTGATGACGCCCAGGTCAGCCAGCAACAGCGCCACCGGTTTGGATTTCATGGAAGAACCGCGATCCGCGTGGACGGTGAGTTGGCCGGGCGCGATGTTCTGCGAGTGGCAACTATGTTGGATGAGCCGCTTGGCCAGTTCGGAGCTTTCGCGGTGGGCGATCATCCAGCCGACGACGTAGCGACTAAAAACATCCAGGATGACGTAGAGGTGGTAGGCAGTCCACTTTACCGGGCCGCGCAGCTTGGTG
>JANYBT010000066.1 GCA_025360645.1 Acidobacteriaceae bacterium
GCTGAACTACAGTGCGCGGGCCGAACTGGTGGATGCGTTCCGCTCGCTGGCCGACGCGGCTGCTCGGAACGGCGGCCTGCAGCACTTGCAGATTGATGAGCAGGCGATCAGCGACCATCTGTACACCGGGCGCATGCCCGATCCCGACTTGGTGATCCGCACCAGCGGCGAAATGCGGCTGAGCAATTTTCTGCTGTGGCAGTTGGCTTACGCCGAGATTTATGTGACCGAGACTTTGTGGCCGGATTTTCGCGGCGTATATTTGCTGGAAGCGATCGCTGAGTTTCAGAAGCGCGAGCGCCGCTTCGGCGGATTGAACCAGGAACACGCAAACGAACACGCCAAAGAACCAGCCAAAGAACACGCCAAGCCGTAGAAGTCGGGTTGCGCAAACTGTACGGTGAAGGGCCCTCCCACTGATTAAACGAATTGCGACCGCGGTGGTGCTGATTCCGGTGGTGCTGCTGATGGTGCTGAAGGCGCCCCCAGCGTTGTTGGCGGTGGTGACGGGCGCGGTGGCTCTGGCGGCGGTGCATGAATTTCTGCAGATGGTTCCGCATTATGGGGTAAACCCGTTTCGGGTTGCGACCTACATTTTTGTGGCGCTGTTTTTCGGGGCGGTGGTGCTGGGAGCGACCGGGCGCGCGGGGCTTGGCGACACGGCGGCATTTGTTTATGCGGCGGTGCTGGCGGCGGTACTCGCGCCGTTTATTTTTCTCACCCTGGGGATGATGCGCGGGTCGTTGGCATCGGGTTACCCGGCGGCGGCGACCTCGGTGTTCGCGTTTACCTACATCGCGTTACCAATGGCGTTGCTGCTTCAGCTGCGACAACTGCCTTCGGGCGCGTTTCTGGTGATCTATCTGCTGGTGGTAGTGTGGGCCGGAGATATTTTTGCCTACTTTGTCGGCAAGTCGATGGGCCGCCACTTGCTGGCCCCGCGAGTGAGCCCGAAGAAAACCTGGGAGGGCGCGATGGCGTCGGTCGCGGCCAGCGTAGGATTCGGTGCGCTGCTATTCCACTACGCCCTGCCTATCAGTACAGCGTTGCTGCAATGGCACTTGATGGAGCGGCGCGACGGAATTTTCGGATTGCAACAACCGTCGCTATGGCCGATTGTGGTGTTGTCGGTTGTGGCGAATGTGGCGGCGCAGCTCGGCGATCTGGTGGAGTCGCTGATCAAGCGCGGCGCGAACGTGAAAGACTCCGGCACCCTGCTGCCCGGCCACGGCGGCATGCTTGATCGCATTGATGCGCTGCTGTTTGCGGCGCCGGTGGTGTGGTGCTACGCGGTGTGGCGGGCGCTGCAGTGAGTCTGGCTTTCGGGTGGCGAAGCGGTTTGACGGGCGCACCAATAGGTTCTAGCCTTTGGGTGGCGCAGCGGTTTACCGCTGCGATATGCGGTTACAAAGAACAACGGCTTCAGTCGCTGAGGTGAGGAACCACTGCTGCGCTAGGAGGCTCCCGAGCGGAACTGGACAATCCTTCGGCGGTCGCGTTTGGATGGCCTGCCTGCGGGTAACTCTTCATACTGCTTTGCTGCTTTGCGCTCGGCGGCTACCTTCAAGCGCAATTCGCGGCTGGCCTCAGTCTCGCGGTAGAGGGTTTGCGCCACCGCAGCCGGGCCGCGTACCTCGCCGAGCAGTAGGACCTCCACCTCAAAGTCGCCGCCCTCGTTGGTCACGCGCAACATGTCTCCGATGCGGACGTCACGCGCAGGTTTGGCGGTCTGTCCGTTCCATTGGATTCTGCCCAGCTCACAAGCTCGTGTCGCCAGCGAACGAGTCTTGAAGAAGCGAGCCGCCCAAAGCCATTTGTCGATGCGGACCGAGGTCATGAACCATTGTCCTATAGGAGACAAACTTCAAAAAGTCTATGCTGACATTCAGCAGGCCAGATTCTTGGAGGTGTGTCTGGCACCAGCTAGGGCAAAAATGCCGCCAGTGCTAGGCAGGAACAGCGACTCCTCAAGCCCAACAGAAGGGTGCTACGATTCCTCCTGATCTCGAGGACGCTTTAAGATGCGGGGACGTAACCGAAAAAGAGAACTGAAATGACATGGTTGAGATGGAGCGTCTTGACCCTTGGCGTGGTCTGGGCGTTGAGCACAAACCTGACGATCAGAAATCACTACAAGACCAGCAGTAGGCCGGTGCTGCCAGCAAATACGTTTGCTCTCGTCCAAACGCTTTCGGTTTTGGGTGTGCTTACTCTACCCCGTTCTCCGTTCCATCTCCTGTGGCTCTTTCCCCTTGGTTACGCCGCTGGCTTCTTTTCCCTCCGATCCAAAGTGTTCGCCTTCCTGCCGTGGCTGTACGGATACCTTCTCGCCTATACGATTCCATCCAATTGGTGAGGTAGGTTGCCCACAGACGTGGCCACTTTGCTTGGGATCCGGCACCAGCAAACCCTGTGCTACGAGCCAGGCCCAAACCTCCGCCAAGGCAAGGGCGCTGGTTGCTCCTCCTGAGCAGCAGGAAGAGAATCCTGGCGCCAAGTTCTTCAGTTGGTTTGTAAGCGCGTTCAGGCCATTATCCCCTTTGATTGCGGCTCGTACCCCGCCATCCCGTACAATAATCTTTTCACCTGACTTCATGAAACGCATCGCCATTCTGGGTTCCACCGGCTCGATTGGGTGCAGCACGCTGCGCGTGGTGGAGTCTTATCCTGACCGGTTTGCGGTCGCTACTTTGGCGGCGGGAAGCAATCTGGAACTGGCTTGCGAGCAGGCGATTCGCTGGCGGCCGCAGGTGGTGTCGATGGCCGCTGAGCGCGATGCCGACGCGCTGGCCTTGCGGCTGAAGGTTGCCGGGCTGGCTGAAATCGAAGTGGTTTGGGGACCCAAGGGCAATGTGCGGGTCGCCACCCATCCCGAGGCTGATTTCGTGGTCAGCGCCATCGTCGGCGTGGCCGGCCTCGAAGCCACTTACGAAGCGGTGCGGGCAGGGAAGTCGGTCGGGCTGGCCAACAAAGAGGCGATGGTGGCCGCGGGCGAGCTGATTACCGCCGAGGCCCGCAAGCAGGGCAAGCCCCTGCTACCGATTGATAGCGAGCACAACGCGGTGCATCAGTGCCTGCGTGGCGGACGGATGGACGAGGTCGAGCGCATCTGGCTGACCGCTTCAGGCGGGCCGTTCCTGAATACGCCGCAGTCTGACTTCGCGTCCATCACGGTGGAGCAGGCGTTGAACCATCCCACCTGGAAGATGGGGCGGCGCATCACGATTGATTCGGCGACGCTGATGAACAAAGGGTTTGAGGTGATTGAGGCGTGCCGGCTGTTTAACCTGCCGCCGTCGAAAGTGGAAGTGGTGGTGCATCCGCAAAGCACCATCCATTCGATGGTGGAGTTTGTGGACGGCAGCATTCTGGCGCAATTTTCGGTCACTGACATGCGGCTGCCAATCCTGTATGCGCTGACCTATCCGGAGCGGGTGCCGTCGGAGCTGCGGTTCCCCGTGGGTGACCTTCGTCATCTAGACTTTTGTCCTCCGGATATGGCTAAATTCCCTTGTCTGCGGCTGGCGTATGAAGCGGCGGAGCAGGGAGGGGCCAAGACCATCGCACTCAACGCTGCCGACGAGGTTGCGGTGGCGGCGTTTCTGGACGGAAAAATTGGTTTCAACGCGATCCCGGCCATAATTGAGGACGTGATTTCTGCAACCGAAGCCGGCAAACTGGAATCTATTCAACAGGTGCTGGAGTTGGACGCGGAAGCCCGCCGCAGCGCACAGCATCGGGTTCAACAACGAAGCGTCGCTTCCTCCCCCAAGCGCGAGCTCGTTTAATTTCTTAACCGGAGCACTGCGAAGTTTATGTCTCATTTTTTGATTTCCGTTCTCGCCATGGCAGCCGTCCTCGGATTCATGATCCTGATCCATGAGTTCGGACACTTTGCCGCGGCCAAGTATTTTGGCGTTCGGGTGGAAGTATTCTCGATTGGTTTTGGCACGCGGCTGCTGGGTTTCCGCCGCGGCGATACCGACTATCGCATCAGCGCCATTCCCCTGGGTGGGTACGTCAAGATGAGCGGCGAGAATCCCATGGACGATCGCACCGGCGACCCGGGCGAATTCATGTCGCACCCGCGCTGGCAGCGTTTCATCGTCGCCATCTCCGGGCCGATGATGAACATTCTGCTGGCCATCGGCTTGCTGACCGTCGTGTACATGGTCCACTTCGAGTACCCGGCGTTCCTGGACCAGCCGGCGGTGGTGGGGTGGGTGATCGCGGATACTCCGGCAGCCCGCGCGGGCTTGCAATCGGGTGATCGCATCGCGCGCATTGATGACGTGGAGAATCCGACCTGGGAGCAGGTCACGCCTAAAGAATATCTCAGCCCCAATCAGCCACTCGAGGTTGTGATTGATCGCAACGGCCAGAAAACGGCCATGAAGCTCACTCCGGAAGCGATGGGCTTGTCCCGCATCGGTTCCGCAGGTTGGGTGCCCAAGCAGCCGTCGGTTACCATCACCGATCTGGAGCCGGGAATGCCCGCGGAACGAGCTGGCTTGCAAGTCGGTGACGAGATTCGGCAAGTCAACCATCAGCCGATCCCCGCTCTGGAAGCGATGGTCGTGATGTTGAAGACCACCAAAGATCAGCCCATCGTCATTACGGTGCAGCGCAATGGACGGCCGCTTGACTTCACGGTGGCGCCGGTCTTGTCAGAGGCTTCCACTCCAGGCGAAAAGCGTTATCGCATTGGCATTTCGAGCATCCCGATGAAAGTGACGCGATTGCCTTTTGGAAAATCGCTGTCACGCTCCT
>JANYBT010000082.1 GCA_025360645.1 Acidobacteriaceae bacterium
TTGCGCCAAAACAAACGCGGTCCCGGTTTCGATGTAGGCACTGGTCCCCGCTACGCTTGCGTAGTACCCGACGACGTGATGGATGCTGGTTCCCAAAGGAACTGTATAGGTTGAGCTAGGCACAGGCGGAAGGTTCGCAAACTTATATGCTGAAAACGTAACCGCGGAAGCCGCGAGCCCTGATATTGCCACCAAAGCGAGGACGGCCCTGAGCCTACGTGAAAATAATGGCATAATACGTCTCTCGTCTAGTACCATGACACCACCTGCCCAAAGCAATTCCTTGCGGCACACGCTGGAGTTGCAGGCTGTTGGCCGGCGATAGAAATATGACCATTCACCACAACAGGCACCATGAACTTGATCGGTGCGGACCCGTTAACTGCGTTAGAGAACGCCTGCTGAACCGTAAACTTGTAGAGAGAGAGAGAGAGCGACGGCGCGACGTTTCCATCATGGCGACCCCTTGGATTACTGAGTTGTCGTGAGTATCAGGGTGCGCGGTGCGGAAGTCAAGCTAAAAAGCGCTCAACCTCCATTTAGAGGGTACGGGATACAAAAGAGGGTCCTTTGAAAGGTCTATTGCGGCACCCGTCTTGCGGCGGTTTGGGCGAAACGGCGTCCGCCTTTGCTATCCGCAAGCCAGAAGTTCGTGCCCCTTGACCGGTCCGAAGGTGGTCCGCATCCTAGCCGCTGCGTATTCCTAACTCGTCACTCAATCGCTGCAACAGGCCGTGGGCGGTCTTGAGCCTTTCCTTTACGCCGGGCGGAAGCTTGGGGGCGTTGGCCAGGTCACAACTTAGCAGCAGGGCGGTGACCGTATTGCGGAGTTGATTGCGCAGGTCTTGCTCAACTGCCTGACGAGCTGCCACATGTTCGCGCTGACGCCGGGTGAGAGCGGCGCGCAGTTCGCGGACGATGCGCTCCTGCCCGCTTACGGCAAAGTTCAACGGCAAAGGAATGGCTGTCCCCAGATGCTCCATCAAGGCTTCACTGGCCTCCGGCTCGGTCTCCAACAGGAACTGGTCGATCGCCACCACGGAGTATTCTTGGACCCGCAGTTTGGCAGTGCCTTGCCGCAAACTGTCGGCGGTATGGATCATCTCCGCGGTCGCTTTTTGAAAGGACTGAGCGCATGCCCGGACGGGTTCGCTAGGTGTGATGAGCAAGATCATACCGAAACCTATGCACACTTATCACCATAGCGCATTCCATTGGAAATGCACGGGTTAAATGAGTTATTCGGGGAGAGCTTTCCCAAAATGGGCCGCGAGTAGCTGGCGGCGATCTAGTTTTGGGATAGGTTGTACTCCTTGAGCTTGCGATAGAGGGTGGTCTTGCCAATGCCGAGAAGGCGGGCCGCCAAGAGTTTGTCGCCGTTCACTTGCATAATGGTGTCGAGGATGGTCTGCTTTTCGACGTCGGCCATGGAGGAAATCTTGGAGGGCGGGCGCAGAGAGCCGGGTGCGTCCATGGGAGCGCTGTGGATGGAGGTGGGCAGGTCGCGCAAATGCATGGTCGCCGAAGTGGTCATGGTACAGGAGCGCTCGATGCAGTTTTCCAGTTCGCGTACATTGCCGGGCCAGTCGTAGGCCAGCAGCGCCTTGAGGGCTTCGTCGTCGAAGGTGCGCTCGATCCCGGAGTCGCGCGAGATGCGCTCCAGGAAATGGGCGATCAGCAGTGGCAAATCCTGGCGGCGCTCGCGCAGGGGCGGAATCCTGAGGGTGAGAACGTTCAAGCGGAAGTACAGGTCTCTGCGGAACGAGCCCTGCGCCACTGCCTGCTCCAGATCGCGATTGGTGGCGGCCAGGATGTGCACATTAATGGGGACCGTCTTGGTGCTGCCGACGGGGCGAATCTCTTTTTCCTGGATGGCGCGCAGCAGCTTGGCTTGCAGGTCCACGGTGAGTTCGCCGATTTCATCGAGAAAGACGGTGCCGCCGGAGGCGATCGACAGCAGACCGTCCTTGGCGCGGTTGGCGCCGGTGAAGGCGCCCTTGACATAGCCAAACAGTTCGCTCTCAATCAGCGACGGGACCAGAGAGCCGCAATCCACGGGAACAAAGGGCTTGTCTTTGTGGGGGCCGGAAAAGTGAACGGCGCGGGCGACCATCTCCTTGCCGGTGCCACTCTCGCCGAGGATTAACACGGGATGGGTGCTGTGCGCGGCTTTGGCAATGATGCGATAGAGGCGGTCCATCTCAGGCGCGCGGCCCACGATGTTCCCGAAGCCCTGGCGGGACTTGATTTTCTCGCGCAGCATGCGGTTTTCGGTCTTCAACTTGAGGTGAGTGGCGACGCGCTGCAACAACAAGCGCAGTTCGTCCATGCTGAAGGGCTTGGTGACATAGTCGTAAGCGCCTTCCTTCATCGCTTCCACCGCGGATTGCACCGTGCCGTGACCGGTGATCAAGACCACCACTGCCTCGGGCCGCTGCAGGCGAATTGTGTGCAAGGCCTCCAGTCCGTCGGCGCCGGGCAGGCGAAAATCGAGCAACACGATGTCGACGTTGTGAGAGTCAAGCACGCGGTAGGCTTGCTCGGCGGACTCGGCGACGGCGGTTTCAAAGCCCAACGACTGGGCCACTTCGCGGCAACTCTCGCGAACCACTCGTTCGTCATCCACAATAAGCAGGTTGAGGAAGTTGGCGCCCTCGATCTGGGGCGTGGACAAAGAATTGGAGTCGGTGGTCAACATAAGGAGCTCCCTTCGGATTTGAGTGGGGGGAGAGTTTGCAGCATCTCGGTGACACGTTTCACCAAAGCAGCGGCGTTGAAGGGCTTGCGAATCAGGTCGGGACCCGCTGCGGTGGCATGAACGCCGTCGAAGCCCGAGATGTAAACGACTTGCAAGCCGGGTTCGCGGAGGCGCAGCTGCCGGGCGACCTCGAGGCCGTTCATGGCGGGCATGAGTAAGTCCACCAACAACAGATCAATGGCGCCCAGGTGATGGGAAAAGAGCTCGATGGCGTGCTCGCCGCTATCGGCTTGGAGAACGCGGAATCCTGCATTGCTAAGCACAGTGCAGGCTGAGTCGCGCACCGCCGCGTCGTCGTCCACCAGCAGGATGCAGCGTTGGCCGGAAGCTACGCCGGGCTGGGTGGCTGGCTGCGCGGGCAATCCCGGAAAGCGCACCCTCACCTGGGTGCCGCAGCCCGGCTCACTGTTGACTTCGATCTCTCCCCGATTGTCTTTGACGATACGGTAGACCGTGGTCAGGCCGAGGCCAGTGCCTTTGCCTTCGGGCTTGGTGCTGAAAAAGGGCTCGAACAAACGGCTGCGGGTGGCCGCGTCCATGCCGCAGCCGCCGTCACTGACCAGCAGGGAGACTTCCCCGCCACGGATCGGATCGAGGCCTGGCGTGTTCTGGGTTTGCAGCACGATGTGGCCGCCCTGGGGCATGGCATCGCGCGCGTTCAGAACCAGGTTGAGCACAATCTGGCGGAACTGCGCCGCGTCCAGCATCACCGGCGGAAGACCTGGCTCGAGTTGGTTGGTCAACTCGATGTGTTCGCCGATCAGCCGCTTCAGCATGTTGCTCATGGAGACCACGATTTCGTTGAGGTCGAGCGGGCGCGGTTGGGCAATCTGTTTACGGGCAATCGAGAGGAGTTGTTGAGTGAGGGCCGCGCCGTGTTCGCCGGCCATGCGGACTTCCTCGACATGGCGGCGCAACGGGCTGCCCTCGGGCAGCCCTGCATGCAGCAAATCGCAGTAGAGAAGAATGCCGGTGAGCAGGTTGTTGAAGTCGTGGGCCACTCCTCCGGCGAGGCGGCCGATGGCTTCCATCTTCTGGGCTGCGAGCAGTTGCTGCTCGGTCAACTTGCACTCGGTGATGTCTTCCACCATGGCAATCACGAAGGCGGGAGTGCCCATGACGTCGCGCACCACGGAAACGGTGAGCCTTCCCCAGGCCGGGGAACCATCCTTGCGAATGTAGCGCCTGTCGAACCCATAGGACTCGCGCCGGCCCGCCATCATTTCGTCCAGCATTTTTCTTTCGGCGGTAAAATCTTCGGCGTGAGTGAATTGGCGGAAGTCCATGCCGCGCAACTCCTCCCCGGTGTAGCCCAACATACGTTGCAGGGCGGCATTGCAATCCAGCAGGCGGCCATTCAAGGAGCATTGGGCGATGCCAATGGCGGAGGCATCGAAGATGGTGCGGAAGCGTCGGTCACCGTCGGTGGCGGCCGCGCGGAGCCTGAGAAAAACCAGTTCCCGCCCTTCCGATTGGAAGCGATTGCAGGTGGCCTCGACACGAACTTCCCGGCCATCCGCGCGCTTGACGTAACATTCGCAAACCGGATTGGAACACGCCTGCTGGGAACCCTGGCCCAACAAGTGGGCGCAGGAACGGCTGTGCGGCAGAATGTCCTGAAGCGATTGGCCGACGACGTCGCACTCCCGCTCATAGCCCAGCAAGTGGACGAAGGCGACATTGGCGGCTGCGATGCGACCCTGCTCGGTGATCAGCAGGCCCTCGGAGGACGATTGAAAGGCAGACTGAAAGGCGTTATTCGCCAAGCCGTTCTCGAGTTGCACCAAAGCTAAGCCGGACACGAATTGGAGACCTCGCAAGAATTCCCTATTTGGGACTATAGGGGTGCGGGAGGGCGAGAAGAAGTGCCCTGGGTCACACTTGTTTGTGACCGAGCGGATGGTCAAAAGCGGCTCGGGTCGGGCAGCGGGTTCCATTTCGGGAAAGCGGTCAGAAAAATTCAATTCCGGACAAGGTATCTATTGACACTGCCACCTCTGCGCCGGACAATTTCCTCAAAGACCTGCGACTGTCCTGAAGACGTCCACCGCCTCCAGGCAAGCTGCAGGAACGAGGGGGGAAGTAAGTGGATCGACTGAAAGGCGTGGTGAAGTGGTTTAACAATGCAAAAGGCTACGGATTCATCGGCTACGAAGGCGGCACCGATGTGTTCGTGCATTACAGCGCCATTACTTCGGAAGGCTACAAAAGCCTGCAGGAGGGCGACGCTGTAGAATTTGAAATCGCGACCGGGCAGAAAGGCCCGCAAGCCGCCAACGTCAGCAAAGTGGCATAGTTTTTTCACAATAAAATGCTGTGCCGGAATCCGGGATCCGCTGTGAAGCCCAACGGCATGGGCAGTCGCCGAAAGTGTACCTGCCCCGCGCATCCTTCCGCAGAGCCAAGCTTCCGCCGACAAGGGTAAGATAACTGGCAGCGGGTTCCCTTCCCAGAATTGAACCGCCTGCACCCTGAAAGCCACTGCCATGGACAATAAAGCCTTCGCCCGCATTCTTTACGAAACCGCCGACCTGCTCAAGATCGATGGGGGAGACACGTTTCGCATTCTTTCCTATGAGAAAGCGGCTGAAGCACTGGAGGCCTTGCCCAATCAAGTCGCCGACCTGCTGCCGGACGAAAAGCAAGTGCTGGCGATCCCTGGCATCGGCAGGGGCATGTTGGCCAATCTGAAGGAAATCAACGCCACCGGCGAACTGGCTCTGCGCAGTCAACTGTTGGAGAAATACCACCCGTCCATGCTGGAGTTGATGAAGATTCAGGGACTGGGCCCGAAGACAATCGCGTTGATCTGGAGCGCCTTCCAAGTATCGGACGTGGATGGCGTGGAGAAACTGGCGCGCGAGGGGAAAATCCGCACCCTGCCACGCATGGGCGAGAAACACGAGCAGAAATTGCTGAAGGCCATCGAGAGCTACCGGCGCATTGGGGGGCGGTTTCTGATCGACGCAGCCGAGCGCTTGGCTGCCGACTTAGCGAAGCACTTATTGCAGGTCGAAGGTGTGGAGAAGGTGACTCCGGCGGGCTCGCTGCGGCGCGGGCGCGAAACCGTGGGCGACCTCGACATTCTGGTGACCGGCGCGGTCTGTTCGGACGAGGCATCGCGGCAGAAGCTCATCGAGCACCTGTTGCGCTTTCCCGGGCTTGAGGACATCCTGGGCCAAGGGGAAAACAAGGTCAGCTTCAACCATCGTTCCGGAATGCAAGTGGATGTGCGGCTGCTGGCGCCGGAGTCGTTTGGAGCGGCGCTTCAGTATTTCACCGGATCGAAGGCGCACAATGTGGCGCTGCGACAACGGGCCTTGAAAATGGGTTACACCCTGAACGAATATGCCCTGGCTCAACTGGATAACAACCAACCAGCGGCAGCGGCGACCGAAGAAGCAATTTACGCCAAGCTTGGCCTGGACTACATTCCGCCCGAGCTGCGGGAAAATCTGGGCGAGATCGAAGCTGCGGAAAAACATAGTCTGCCCGCTCTCATCTCGCAGGACGATATTCAGGGCGACGTACACATGCACACGGTGGAGACCGACGGACGGAACACCATCGAAGAAATGGCCGAGGCGGCACTGGCCCGCGGCTATAAGTACATGGCCATCACGGACCACTCCAAGAATCTGGCCATGGCGAACGGGCTGGACGACGCGCGCGCACTGAAACACATTGAGCGGATCCGGGCCGTGGGCGAGAACATGAAAGGCATCCGCGTCTTCGCCGGCATTGAAGTGGACATTCTGGGCGACGGCACGCTTGATCTGTCAGACGAAGTTCTGGCGCAAATGGACATCGTCATCGTCAGCGTTCATTCGCTGTTCAGCCAGGACCGCGAGACCATGACCCGGCGGCTGGTACGCGCCATCGAGAACCCCAATACTTCGATCGTGGGCCATCCCACCGGACGCCTGTTGCTGCGGCGCGACGCTTATCAGCTCGACATTGAAGCGGTGATCACAGCGGCGGCGAAGAATGGAGTTGCGATGGAGTTGAACGCGTATCCCGACCGGCTCGACCTGAGCGAAGTTCATCTGCGGCTGGCCAAACAGCATGGGGTGAAGATCGTAATCAATACAGACTCCCACCATACTTCGCACATGGAAAAGATGCGTTATGGGATCATGCAGGCCCGGCGCGCCTGGCTGACGAAAGACGACGTGCTGAACACCCTGCCAGTGGCGGAGTTTGCCAGGGCGATGAAGGCGCATGCATAGGAGCGGGCGTCCCGCCCGCATTTTTCCGGGTTGGTATGTGTCGGTAATATTTTGCTTTAATATTTTGCTTGACAGGTAACTTCCGCTAGAGTAAACATTATTCAATCATCTAAGTGGGGTTTTGATCTTCCAGGGACCGAGAGCCCCTTCAAGTGGCGTCTCTCTTCGATGTCGCGGGATGTCTATGGCTAATATTCGGAAACTCGTGGGGGGGGGGGGGGCAGCTAAATTCTCTGTTCCTGGCCTCAGTGTTGTCTCTCTGCGCCATCCCAGCCTTAGGACAGGCCCAGAGTAGCCTCACCTTGTCCAGCCCCAGCAACATCACCGCACCCTTCCTGAACTTGCAGGATGCCGCTGGTAATACGGGTACGGTTCCACTCCTCTATTTGCTGGCCGGGCTGGGTTCGAACACGATTGGAGTAGAAATCACCAGCCAATCAGTGAGTTCCAGCGGCGTCACGCTGCCCAACTTGCACGCCATTATGGGCGCGGGTTTTGGTGGGTTATCACTGGTGCAGACCGGTCAGCCTCCGTCAGCCGCGGCCGGCCAGAGTTCCCCCTTCTTAACGATGTGTGCTCAACAGTGGGGAACAAACGTGGTGTTTCCACTGACCGATGGCCCAGGGCCGGCTTGCTGGAACTGGCAAGTACAGGGGACCACCATGGTCGACGGCCCCGACATCCTGAAATTGACGCGCACCCCGACGACCAACAAGACATTCGACGTGACCGTCTTGTTCCCGCCCAGCATTAACCTTTCCACTGCCGCCAATTTCGGCGGCAGCGCGGGCCAGATTACGGTTGGTCCTGCCCCCATCACGGGGCCGAACGCCAACGTACCTTCGACCCTTACCGGAGCGACCACCAGTGACACGACGTCTTCCGCCGCTGCCGGTCCGGTTACCGTTCAACCCGGCCAGCTGAGCGCGGCTGCGGGCACGATTGATCCCGCTGCTGCCGAAGGCGCTCTGCAAATCCTGCAGTCGTACATGGGAACAAACAACTCGGGTATGAACCAGGGGCGACTGGCTTGTATCGGCGCGGCCCAGAACGTTGTCCCTTGTACTACCGTGGGTCAAGCCGAAAACTGGGTTGGCGTTTACAACGCGATTATGGGCCAAGCGGGCGGGACCGTCACGCCTTTGCGTTACGGCCGGGTCTTAGTCGCCGATAAGAACGTGGGTACGTCGAATTGGTCACCCAACCATTTCGTCTGCAAAGACGATAGCAACGCCAGCTACGTGATAGAGAACGGCTCGACCACTCCATGTCCATTAGGAGAGTCGGTCGGGATCACCGTGGGCGAGATCGGCTCCTCCCATCTCCACTTGGTTGACCTGATTCCCGCGGCCAGCACGACCGGCGGGGCGATGCTTTCGTTTTTTTGTACGGG
>JANYBT010000106.1 GCA_025360645.1 Acidobacteriaceae bacterium
GGTCACCAGCGAGCTTCGCATCCTCAACGATTCCAAACAGCCGCCCTTTCTTCCCGGCGACGCCATCCTCCCCAACGAAGAGTTGCGCCTCAAGTACCGCTACATCGACCTGCGCCGCGACGCCTTGCAATTCAACATCGCTCTGCGCCACAAAGTTGCCCTCGCCATCCGCCTCTATCTTTCAGGACAGGGCTTCTTTGAAATCGAAACTCCCTTCATGACCCGGTCCACTCCTGAAGGCGCGCGCGATTACCTGGTCCCCAGCCGCGTCCAGCCCGGCTCGTTCTACGCCCTGCCGCAGTCGCCGCAAATCTTTAAACAGCTGCTCATGATCTCCGGCTTCGACCGCTACTTCCAGATCGTGCGTTGCTTCCGCGACGAAGACTTGCGCGCCGACCGCCAGCCTGAATTCACCCAGATCGATCTGGAAATGTCTTATCCGCAGCCCGAGCGCGTCTGGGAAGTGGTGGAGGGCTTTCTCACCGCCGCCTTCGCCGCCGCCGGATACGACATCAAGCCGCCCTTCCCGCGCATGGATTACGACGACGCCATCCGCCAGTACGGCATCGACAAGCCCGACCTCCGCCTGCCCGCCTTCGTGGACGTTCGCACTGCGTTTGACATCGGCCAACGGGCGCGCCTAAAGCTCAGCTCCGATGACCTAGTTGTGCAGATCCGAATCCCTGGTGTAGGGCATCTTTCCGGTACTGAGCGCAAGAGGATTATCGAAAGCATCAAACAAAAAGGGATACTCCGCCCGTTTGATTACAGCAGCCTTCAAAAGGACACAGCCTTTTCTTTGGCAACTAAACGCGTTGACCGCCTTTATGACGAGAGCACCGAGCCGGGGCGCGTCAATGAAAGGTTTACTCCAGATGATGCGAGCGATTTGGTTCTACTCGTCGCTACTCAACGGACGGGCGTCAACGGACTGGCTGCGGGCGGCGATGGACGGAAGGTTTCCGTACAGGATCTAGCCTTCTATCGTGCTGCCGGACAACTCCGCAATGAGACCGCGAAAACGTTCGCCGAAAAGCACGGCGCATTCAAGAAGAGTGGCGACCCCGCGAAGGACTTCCGCTTCCTGTGGGTCACCAACTTCCCCATGTTCGAGTACGACGAAGGCGAGCAGCGTTGGATGGCCGCCCACCATCCCTTCACCTCGCCGCACGAAGAAGACATGGACAAGCTGGCAACCGGCGTGGCCGCGCTCCGCGACCCCAATTCGCCGCTCAACGCGGTGCGCGCCCTGGCCTACGACGTGGTGCTCAACGGCACCGAACTCGGCTCCGGCTCCATCCGCATTCACCGGCAAGACATTCAGAGCAAGATCTTCACCGCCCTGGGCATGACTGACGAAGAAGCCCGCTCGCGTTTCGGATTTTTCCTCGAGGCGTTGGAGTACGGCACTCCTCCCCACGGCGGCATCGCGCTGGGCCTGGACCGCATCGTCATGATCCTGGCCGGCGCGGACAGCCTTCGCGAAGTAATCCCCTTCCCCAAAACCGCAAGAGCGGTGGACCTGATGATGGACGCGCCCACGCCGGTAAGCGACGAGCAGTTGAAGGAGCTGGGAA
The DNA here is from genome assembly GCA_025360645.1 of Acidobacteriaceae bacterium. GTDB lineage: Bacteria > Acidobacteriota > Terriglobia > Terriglobales > Acidobacteriaceae > JANYBT01. The sequence continues at coordinate 1,578 of JANYBT010000106.1, forward strand.
TTGGGGTGAAGAAGTAAGGCGGCGGGAGCGTTACCCTGCCCGGTGGAGCCGACAGCTAGAAACGCTCTGGTCGCCGCTCTCCCCGCGTGGTGACTCCACAACCCAGATCGTTCTCCCGCATGCAGATCGAGCCGCTTGTTGGCGAGCGAATATAATAACAAACCACTACTTCAATAGCTAAGGTTAATGTCCTCAATCACTTAGCGCTAACAAAACCCCTCTAAAGTGTAAAAAGGGGCCGTTGTGAGATCCAAGATTGCGGAACCGGGCTTCCTCCATCGTCCAGAATGCTCGTTAAATGCGCCGTAGTGGCCCTAGGTTCGCTTCGGGCATCCGGATGGCACTTGGGTGCCATTCGCCGGATCGAGCGCGTCTGGGGGCTCGCCACGGCTCTAGTGTCGATTTGTGACATGCATCACACTAAATATCTCATAGCTATGCAAATATTGGAGGCGCTCGGAGCCAGACCCGACTCGCATCAAACCGAACGCGTGAGAGGCAAGCCGCCGAGGTCTTCTTCGTTCATCCGCGCAGCGGGCGTTCCTGCAACCGCTGCCCGAGCCGCAGCGGAAGCGGGATTTGGAGAAATTCTTGTCGGTTTCGCTTCCCGGATCAAGGCTTACCGCATACGGAATGGAAAACCTCGAGCAAGCGGACGGCAATCTAGTGGTGGATTATGGATTCTTGTCTCGTCACTACGCGCAAGCGGTAGGGAACTTACTCCTGGTGCGCCCCAGAGTGCTTGGAGGGAAGAACAAGGAGTTTTCGGAAAGTAAGCCGCGCCAGTATCCGGTCGAGTTCGCAGGCACCTCAGTGCAAAGCGATGTTTTTGACATATCGCTCCCGGTGGGATATCAGGCGGACGAAATCCCCGACCCGGTGGAGGTGAGCGCCCCCTTTGCGGAATACACCAGCAAATTTGAGATCGCTGGCAATGTGCTTCGCTACACCAGGCTGCTGACACTCAACAAGTGCAAGTACCGGTGAAGAAGATGGCAGAGTTGAATAACTTTTTTCACAAGATTGCGGAAGACGAGCAAGCCACGGCGGTGTTCAAGTTAGCCGCACCAACACCCGTCACGCTGAAGTAGCGCGAGGGAGGTGCTTAGTGAGATTCGAACGGTGCCTGACACTCGTCGTAGCCGCACGCCGAAACCTATAACCTGCTGCTTTACTGCGCCGCTTTCTGTCCGGCCGTAAACGTGGTCCAGGGTCCCGCCTTCATGTCGCGCAGCACCGGTTTCTGCCAGGCATACTCCGGATGTTTCTCCAGAAACTCTTTGGCCAAAAAATCTTGACCGCAGGGATGCCCAGTGCGGGCCCGCAAGCTCATCTTCGCGGCCATGCTGCTGTCGGTCGCCTTGCCCTGCACCGCCCCGCCTGGATGGTAGGGGTCCCACTCAAACTGGCTGTCGCGCGCCAGCAGGTTCTCCCCATGCCCGCACAGCGAGCGCGCATTGGGCTGTTCTTTCTTGTCCAGGCTGTCGTAGTGGTCGGCCAGAAATCTCTGCGCCATCTCGACGTCGATGCGTCCCTTGGACTGCGCCATCAGTTCTTCCCAGCGCACCCGGCGCGCATTCGGCGAAGAGGTCATGTCTTTGGAGTCGAACGTGGTCTCCTCCGCCATCACTTTCTCATCCCGCGCAAAATTTGAGCTGATGAAGTATCCATCCTTGGTCCGCCACAGCGGAGTGTTCTTCAGCCCCAGCTCCAGGTAAGCAATCTCGCCGCTGTTACGGTCGCCGATCAGCCAGTCGTTGGCGTAACCGCCATTGTTGCCTTCCTTGATAATACGCACATAGTCATCAATGGAATTGGCATACTGCATGGCCTTGCGCGAGCGCACGAACTCCGGCTTGCCTTTGGGGTCCCAGCCCTCAAACTTGCTGATGGTGGTCTCGGCGATCATCAGGCCGGCGGAGGTGACCCCGAAATCGTCGTCGCTGGTGATCACTCCGGGGAAGCCGTCCATCAACATGCGATTGCCATGCTGCGGCACAATGTCGAACATGATCACCCAGCGCGCGCCGTCCATGTAGCTGGTCCAGTCGTTGTGGGCGATCACGATCTTGCCATCTTTGGTCATGCTGCCGGTGGCGATGAAGGCGCTGCAATTTCCCGGCGCCACCAGCCCCGGCACCGCCGCTCGCTTCTCTCGCTGGTTCAGCCACGGCACGTAGTAGTCCGCCAGTTCCTGGAACGCGTTGAGCGCGACCACATCGTCCAGGTCGATGGCCACGCCGTGGGCTTTGACGCCGTCAACGATGCCTTGCAGTTCCTTCTTGTATTCCGCGTCGATGTGCGGCCACAACATATCGTGCGAGGCCTTGCGGAAGAATGCCCAATCGCGCTTGGAGGTGTGGGTGTCTTCGAGCTTCACCACTTCCAGCGCGTCGGCAATTTCGGGAGCCAGCAAATACCCATGCTGAAATCCAATCTCCCCGGGCGTGCCTTCCAGATGGACGTAGGTCCAGCCATCCTGTTGAAAGCGGTAAGCTTTCTGGAGGCGGGGGTCGGGAGCAGACGCTTGCCCCGAAGAAGTTGGCGAGGAACTGCTTTGCGCCGCCGCCCGGGCCATGACGACGGGTCCGGCGAACAGCGCGAGTAGGACCCCCAGCAGCAAGCCTTGCCGAAGCCAGCGCCGCCCGCCGCTGAGCTCCAAACTAGAAAAACATCGCGTCCTGCAACCACTCACCCCGGTCGTGTTCATAGCTCTCCCGCGCAGCCACCCTGGGGCAGCCGCAAGAATCTGTCGCGAGGATTGATATTAGAGAGGCTGGGCACGCCAAGTCAAGTCAAAAGAGAAGTGCTGCGGCGCTGCGGGCACAACGCCTCGGGGAAGAAATTCTTGGTCAAAGTTTAACCCTCGGGTGGATCGAGAAGTGAAAGGTGATCTCTCGGCGGCTGGCGGCGCGTCAAGCACTGACCCGCAAGGCGACGAGCTTGATCATAAGCGCCCGCGAAAAAAAGGGCTAACATCCGCGCCTCAGTGGATGATCAGGTTCTGATTGCTGGTGAGAGTTGCGGTAGGAGTGGTCACCACGACCGGGCCGGTGGTGGCGCCGGTGGGCACGACCGCCGTCAGGTAGGTGTCATTGACCACGGAGAAGCTGCTGGCAGCGAATCCGTTGACCGTGACCGACTGCGTGCCGGTGAAACCCTGGCCGAGGATTTCGATGGTTTTGCCGGCGGACGAGGATTGCTCGATCACCCGAATGAAGGGGCCAAGGCCGAGATTGATGCTGAGCATGGCGCCGTAACCGTTAGTGCTGCCTTGGTTGGCCGAGCCATAGAGCAGACCGCTGGTATCTTGCATCAGGCCCTGTACATTGTTTCCGACCGAAGTCGAGAAGTTGTATAAGTCGGTGTATGCGCCAGATGTGCTCAAACGATAGAGCGTGCCGACGCCATTTTGGCCCCCCGCCGTAGTTACTCCGTAGAGATAGCCGTCCGTCGCTTGAATTAAACCTACAGGAAAATAACTATTGTGGCTCTGATCGGTAAAACTATGGATTACGGTTACCTTTCCAGAAGGGGTGAGTCGAAAAGCAGCACCAAAACCCGCTCCTAGACTACCGCCCTGATTAGTTGTGCCATAGTAATTGCCGTCAGAGGCCAACACGAGTCCGCCGAGAGGCAACGAACCGTTGCCGCCCCCAGGGAAGGCGTAGTAGCTGAGAAATCGGCCAGAGGTCGAGACCTTGACGATGGTGCCGTTGTTTTGGATGCCGCCCTCAAAGCATGTAATGTAAAGATTACCGTCGGCCCCTTGGAGGACGGAGTTTGCCCACATTCCTTGAGCGGTGAGGATGACATAGATGGTACTGAACTGACCTGCACGGGTGTACTTGTAGACTGTCGAGAAGGCAACGTTGCCACCGTAGGTGGTGCCATACAGATTGCCATCCGTGGCCTGGATTGGTGCGCCTAAAGGAAACGCGCCATCGGTTCCCGGGCTAAAGGTGTGCAGGATTGTAAACGTGCCGTTCGGGCTCAGCTTGAACAAGTTCCCATATTCGCCCGAGGTAATTGAGGATGAACCTTCGATCACGCCATAAAAATTGCCGTCGGTTCCCAGTGTTAGACTCGAAATAACTCCATAGGCTTCACTTACGTTCGGGGTGTAAAGTGTCTTAATCGCTCCTATCGACGAAAATTTAAAAAAGTTTCCTGGCGAAGCATTGCTGCCATCGATGGTCCCGTACAGACTGCCATCTCTCCCCTGCGCAGGCGTAGTGGCAGGATTGCCAAGGGTGGAATTCGTGAAGATAACGACGTCGGACACAGTGACCGACTGCGCGCTACTCCGCCCAGAAAATACAAAGGCGCAAGATAGGCCAACCGACAAGCAACGAAACCAGAAGTCTCTAACTAGCATGGCAACCCCCGTATACGAGAATAAGACCCTATTGGCTCTTGAGTAAGCCGTACACTGTCATCTGTCCCAAGCACACATTCGAAAAGCTAGTGTTGACCAAAGCCGAGGCAGTGCAGTTGACCCCGGTTCCTCCAGTCGGCCCTGGGGCGTCGCCGACCTTACCACCAGCGACAAAGACCAATCCGTCCGCAACAGTCGGCACCGTGAACTTAACTGCGCCGGGTCCGGTCTGGCTGACGCTTTCGCTACTTGCCCAAAGCTCCGCGAGGGTCAACGA
>JANYBT010000043.1 GCA_025360645.1 Acidobacteriaceae bacterium
CAGGAATTCAACATCACCACTGCCGGACGTTTGTATCTAGGCCCCAACACTCGCGACTCGCTGCACTGCACCGGCGGCTTCAACGTGACCGTTCACTTGGGGCCCAAAGCCCAGACTTGGGGCGCCGAATACAAGAGCAAGCTCGCCCGCGCTGCGAACATCTGGTTGAACGGACAGGGCGGCAACAGCGCCAGTACCGCGCCGACTTCGCCCGGTATCATTTCCGGACCGGGAGCCGCGCCGGTCGCCCCTAACGCACCCGCGCAGCCTTTGACGGCGCCGTCCCAGCTCAACCTTTCGACGGCTGCGCTCGACCCCGGCCTGACCCAGCAAATCGAAGGGCTGCCGCGACGGGTGAGCGATGAGTTTCAGCACGCGGGCGACACCGTGAATTTCGTTCTGCTCGGGTCAGAGCAGCAGGTGAAAGATGCGCTGGCCGCCGCCGGCTGGCACCTCGCCGACAAGTCAGCGAAAAGCGCCATCATGCGGGCGATCCTCGAAACATCCCAGAAGAAAGACTACCTGGCGATGCCGATGAGCCAGCTCTATCTGTTCGACCGGTCCCAGGACTTCGGCTACGAACAGGCCGAGGCGGTCGCTGTGGTCGCCAGCCGTCACCACTTCCGCCTGTGGAAGGCACCGTTCCAATGGCAGGGGCAGGGCATCTGGGCGGGCGCGGGTACGCACGACATCGGATTTGAACGGGACCAGCGCAATGGCAGCGTGACCCACAAGATTGATCCCAAGGTGGACGGCGAGCGCGACCACATTGCCGAGTCGCTGCAACAGGCCGGCCAAGTCAAGAGCCTGAACTACTTCCTCCCCAGCAATCCGGTGCTGGACGCACGCAATGCCACCGGCGGCGGATACACTTCGAACGGGCAGATCCTGGTGATTGTGTTGAAGTAGAACGCTGCGCTGGCGGAGAAACTCCGAAGCCAGCCACAGGCACGACTCTTCCCCGAATCGCGTCGTTTGCTGGCCTCGGCGAACAGAGCCTTCAGAGCCTCGAAGAGGGGGTCCCGGGTCTGGGGATTCCCTGTTCAATGAATAGAACGCGAACCGAGGGGAAAATCCTTTTTTGCATCCGGCCAGTGGTAAAGGCCGTTGCATTTTGCATCAGTTGCTATGGCGAAGTGCAACAGTGCCGACCATGCTCGGCAAGTAGTTGACCCAGCAGGAGTTGCGCTCGATACGCTGCGAATTGGCCGGTATTCGACTCTAACGGCTGTTGCGAATCACATCATGTGGACGTGGCGATTCACCACGGGGAAGTGCAACACACTCCTTCTACCTCCGCGCTAAGCCATTGATTCTATTGATCTATCCGGCGTTCGCCGATCAGTTTTTCGTGGTCCTGCCCAGATGGCACCCCGAGTGCCCTAGTCAAGTTGGCGAGCGGCCTCAGAAAACCGAAGCCCTCCGAAAGAGGAACGATTATGACAGTCATCCTGGTTCTCTTCACATTCGCGAGTTTCTTGTTGATCGACCATTTCTTCAGCCGCAAGACGGTAGTGCAGCCCGCGATGGCGACCAGGCGAGAAGTCCCCAAACTGATGCCGAACATGGTTTGCGGCTTCAAGGTGCCGGAGAACCTGCGCTATCATCCCGGCCACACCTGGGCGTTGAGTGAGAGCCCCAGCCTGGTGCGGGTAGGCTTGGACGAGTTCGCCTCCAAGCTGGCGGGCAAAGTGGAGCGCATCACGCTGCCGCAGCGCGGGCAGTGGATCCGTCAGGGCCAAAAGATTTGGACGGTGTATCGCGATGGCGCGGCGGTGGACATGTTGTCGCCGATCGAAGGCAGCGTGGCCGACATCAACGACGCTGCGGTGCGCGACCCGCAACTGCTGCAGAAGGATCCCTACGGCGAAGGCTGGCTGGTGACCGTGCAGTCTCCGGATGCGAAGACGAATTTCCGCAACCTGTTAGGCGGCGCGATGGCCCGGTGGTGGACCGAAGAATCGGCGGGCCGTTTGCAACGCAAGCTGCCCATGCTGGCTGGAGCGCTGGCTCAGGATGGCGGAGTGGCGGTGGACGACATGGCGACTCACATCCCCGACCAGGAATGGGCTGCGTTGGGAAAAGAATTCTTCCTGTCCTAGGCTGCTGAGACCTGGGGCCTCCTGAAAAAGCCACCGCCCGGAGCGATTCCGGCGGTGGCTTTGTTTTTGTAACCCGGACAGGAGTGTCTGCCCTACATGGATTACGGGGTATACACTTCCGCCGAGGTCAGGTCCTGGGTAGAGCCGCTGCCAGAGGCGTCCAGCACCAGGCCTGAGTTGAGCCGCGTCGAGGTGTGGCCGGTGCGTGCGTTCTTCAAGCTGCCCGTCTTGGTCCACACCCCAGTGCTGGGGTTGTAGGACTCCGCGCTGGAGAGAACAGTGTTGGTGGTCAGGGTGACTTTGGTCCCGCCCGAAATCAGGACGTTTCCGCTGGACAGCATCGCCATGCCGAAATCCACGCGGCTGTTGTTCAGGTTGCCGGAAAGGGTCCACTTGCCAGTCGAGGGGTTATAGGTCTCGGTCTTCAGCGTGGAAGCGCCGGTCGAGTCCACGCCTCCCACAACCAGCACGTTGCCGGTCGAAAGCAGAATGGCCTTGTGTTCGCCGCGGGCCACGTTCAGCTTGCCGGTCAGAGTAAATTTGCCGGTGCTGGGGTCGTAAATCTCGGAACTGGAAAGGCCATCGGCAGCAGCGGTCTCGCCTCCCGCAATCAGCACTTTGCCATTGGCCAGTGCGGCGATACCGAATGACGCGCGGGCTACAGCCAGCGATCCGGTAGCAGAGAACTTGCCGGTCGAGGGGTCGTAGATCTCCGCCTTGGCAGTGACTGCGGCGCACCCATTGGCATTGAACGAAGTGCATCCGCCGGCGACCAGGATTTTGCCGGTCGAGAGCATCGCCGCGCCAAAATAAGCGCGCGCAGTGCTCATGCTGCCGGTCGAGGTCCACGCCCGGGTAGTCGCGTTATAAATTTCCGCACTGGCGATAGTGGAGCTCTGGCAATTCCCTGAACATCCACCAATGACCATCGCCGAGCCAACCGGCAACACCACCGAGCTGGCGTTATTGCGGGCGACGTTGAGGTTTCCCACTGTGCTCCACGACAGTGTGCTGGCGCTGTACACTTCGCTGGAATTGAGGGCGGCGCCGTTCAATTCTCCGCCCGCAGCAAGTACGGTGCCATCGGGCAGCAAGTTGGCGGTGTGGCCGTCACGCGAACCGCGGACGCTGCCAGTGAACGCCCACGTACCGCTCTGGGCGAATGCGAGTGTGTTGGCTGCGAACAGCACGACCGCTATCAAGGCGATTGTCAAACGGAAATTACGTTGTTTCATTTTGTCTCTCCTGGGAAGGGTTTGAACATCGGCTTACGCAAGACTTGAAGCAGCGGGGATGCCAAGCGGAAAAGTCATTGCCCTCAATGACTTAGCGTTTTTCGAACGAGCTACGTACAAAAATCTTTTCGAGCCGGGAGGGTTTTCGTTGATTAAACTTTACAAAGGAGCCCAGCCGAGATAAACCAAGCCGTGCCCCTCGGTTACGCGCGGCCTGGACCAGAAGAAGCTCCAGGAGTCATCCGGCGAGCGACTCGATGGCCTCCACCGCGCCTGTCGGAAGGGCAAGCGCGCGGCTGGCAAGGTCCTGCCGCATGTGCTCCGGGTCAGCAGTGCCCGTCAACGGCAACATCCCAACCGCACGCGCGAAGGCGAAGATTACTTGCGCAGGAGTTGCACCAGAGCTCGCGGCCAGGCCGCGGACCGCTGAATGGTGGAGCACTTCGGGATTTGCGGTGAGCAGCGAAAAGCCCTGGTAAGTGATGTTGCGGTGCTGGCAGAACGATCGGACCTCGCGGTCCCATCCTTGGCGAGCATAGCAGCGGTTTTGCACGAAGGCCGGGACTTCAGTATGTGCGGCTGCCATTTGCTCGAGGTGTTGCAGCGAGACGTTGCTCACGCCGAGCAGACGAGTGCGTCCGGCATCGCGCTGTTTCACCATCGCTTCCCATACTTCCGCATCGGAGTCGGTCCAGTCCGAGCCCGAGGCAGGGCCATGCAGAAGGTAGCTATCCACATGATCCGTGCCCAAGTGCTTGAGCGAGCTGGCCAGCGACTGCGCCACCTGCGCGGGAAGCCGGGCCGCGGGATCATAAGGCAGCCGGTGGTCTTGGCCGCGCTGATAAGTGAACTTGGTTTGCAGAAAGACATCGGGGCGCGTAACCAGCCCAGAGCGATAAGCCTCGGCCAGAGCTTCGCCAACCCCAGACTCCAAGTAATGGCGGCGCTGGTTGGCGGTGTCAATACCTCGAAAGCCCAGTTGTAGCGCGAGTGCGGTGAGGGCTGGGGTGCGGTCTTCCTTCCAGGCCGTACCGTAGAGGAAATCTGGAATGGGAGGAGCCGGGCTGGGCATCCGAGTATTGTGGCATGAGGCTGGAGCAATTGTCCGCCTTCGGCCCGGCGCCGGCAGTGCGGCGGGCTCGTGCTATGCTTTTTTCTCTGATGCGTGGGTTCGGTCGCAGCGGAAGACCATGACGGAAGCTCGTCCTATCACCGTGCTGGCCATTTCGACCTATGTCAAGGGTCATGAGTTCCTGCGCGAGTGCAAGCGGCAGGGCTGCCGGGTGCTGCTGCTGACCGCGGAGAAGCATCGCGATGCCGACTGGCCGCGCGAGAGCATCGATGAGCTCTTCTGCCTTCCCAACGAACTGCCGCTGGCTGACATTGTCAACGCGGTGAGCTATGTGGCCCGGTCCCAAAAGATCGACCGCATCGTGGCGCTGGATGAGTACGACATGGAGACCGCCGCCACTTTGCGCGAGCACATGCGCCTGCCCGGTATGGGGCTCACGACCATGCGCTACTTCCGCGACAAGCTGGCCATGAGGGTCCAAGCTCTGGACTATGGCATTCGCGTTCCCGATTTCATTCCGGTGATCAACCATGCCGACATCGCCTACTACATGACCCATGTGCCCGGCCCGTGGGTGTTGAAGCCTCGGCAGGAAGCAGCCGCGATTGGGATCAAGAAAATCCATGCGCCAGAAGAGTTGTGGCCGGTGCTGGAGCAGTTGGGAGACCGGCAATCGACGTATCTGCTGGAAAAGTTCCTGCCCGGCGAGGTGTACCACGTGGACTCGGTGGTATCGGAGCGGGATGTTGTTTTCTGCAGCGTGAGCCGCTATGGACAGCCGCCCATGGTGGTGGCGCAAGGCGGCGGAGTGTTTACCAGCTTCGTGCTCCCGGAGGGAGAAGAAGCGGCCAGTCTGCGCGAAATCAACCGCGAGATTCTGCGGGCCTTGAAGCTGATGCGCGGGGTGGCCCACGCCGAGTTCATCCGCGCCGAGGCGGATGGCGAACTGTATTTTCTGGAGTGTGCGGCGCGCGTGGGCGGAGCCTATATCCATGAGATGGTGGAGGCGGCGACCGGCCTGAGCCTTTGGCGGGAGTGGGCGCGGATTGAGATTGCCGGCGGCCGCCTGCCCTATCAACTACCCCCACTGCGCCACGATTCCGCCGGCTTGATCTTGTCGCTGGCGCGCCAGGAAGAGCCCGACACTTCGGGGTATAACGACCCAGAGATTGTGTATCGGATCAAGAAACATCATCACGCGGGATTCGTCTTGCGCGCGCCCGATCCAGCCCGAATTCAGGCGCTGCTGCAAGATTACACCCCGCGCTTCATCAAGGATTTCCTGGCCGTGGAGCCGCCGCTGTTGAAGCCCGTGGATTAAGGCCGTCTAATTGGGCGCCGTCTCCTCGCCCTTCCTGCCATGGGGCAGACTACGGAAGGTTTGGTAGAGCCCGTGCAGATCTTCGCTGAGCAGACACACGAGTTGCATGCAGTATTCGCGATTCTGCGCCAGGAAATCGCTAAAATCCTGCTTCTTGACAAACCAGACCGCCGTGGTTTCCACCGCTTCGGCGGCGGTACGGTGCTGGCTGCCTGAGACGCTTTCACACAATCCCAACACCGCGCCGGGAAGGGCGATCTCCATCACCTGGCTGGCGGGCCCCTCGGGCAACCAGACCTGCAACCGTCCCGACTCCACCAGACACACGCCTGCCGCCTCGTCGCCTTGCTGGAAAAGTAGCGTGCCTTTCGGATACACACGAAGGCACTTGCGGCTCTCCAACGCTTGCCATAAGTCGGGGAAAAAACCGCCTGCTCTAGGTTGCGTCACTGAACCACCCTCCGTTCTGTGATTGAATCGCAAACCGGGCGAGTCTTCTGTGACGGCCATCACCAATCATGGTGACAACCGGGCGCAAGCGGGCACAGCAAAAAGGCCGGACCCGAGAGAAACCTCCCGAGATCCGGCCCAAGCGTGCTTTTGTTCTGCCCGGCGGCCGCTCTGGCGAGCAATCCGGCTGGGAGTCAGGTTGGTTTAGTGCTTGCTGCTGGTCCCGAACAGGTCGGTCATGGTATTCACTCCGCTATCACAGGCGTGGTTCAAGCAGGGCAGGCCGAAACCCGCTTCCAGCGTCTTGAGCAGCGAGAAGTGGTTGTAGTACACGTTGCTCTGCAGCCCATGCGTGCCGTAGTTGGTGTCCACGATCACTAGTACCTGGTTGGTGTTGGGCGAAGTGCTGTAGTCGTTCTCGTCCCACATCACCACGATCGCGTTGTTGCCGGTCAACCACGCGGGCGAGGCCTTGATGGCATGCACCAACCGTCGCACGGCCACGTCGCCGCGGATGATCAGCGCCGGATTTAGTCCCGCCTGACTCCCGTCGCTGCTGGGGTCATAAGCGCAGAACACGCCCGCGTTGCCACGACCATGCTGGTCATTGCATTGGTTCGGAGCAATGAAAGAGTAGGAAGGAACGTTGCCCGAAGCCAGATCCGCATACAACCCGTTGCCGCCTTCGAACGCAGCCACGTTGGCCAGGCTGTTCTGGGGATTGGTTCCCTGCTGCACGCTCTGGAAATACACAAACGGGTTGTGCTTTGAGGCATACAGCTTCACCACCGCGCTTTGCGAGAGTGGCGGCTGATGCTTGGGGTAAATCAATCCGAAATTCGTGTTGTTGGTGAAAACTCCGTCGCTGTAGTTCACCGTATCCGGCCCGGTTAGTGGAAGACTTTCCTGGTAGCTCTTCCAGCGCGCTCCTGCTGCCGCTAGCTGGTCGCCAATGCTCATGCCGGTGATCCCGGTGGCTGCATTGATCGAAAGCACGCAATCAATGTTGCACAGTCCCGGAGTTCCCTGGGTCTCGTTGGTGGTGTCGATGGCCACCGTCGCTGCGTCGGTACCCGTGCCTGAGATCGGACAAACGTTCGGGCTGGGCGGGTTGTCCGTGTTCGGAATGCCAGTCGAAAGATTGGTGGAGCACGCGCTATTGTGCCAGTCTGGGCTGTTGTCGCTGAGCACGCCCAAGTTGCTGCCGCTCACCACTTCAATGTAGTTGGTCAGGCTGGGATGCGCGATTGCAAAGTAGTTGGTGGCCTGGTTGGCCGAGCCGGCCAACTGGTTGATGTACGGCGCGTTGGGGTTGTTGAGGATCTGCCCGTAGCCATGGTTCTCCATCATGACTACGAAAACATGGTCCAGGTGCGGAATGCCTGCAGGAACTGGGCCTTCGGCGGCAAACACTGTGCTCACCAGGAAGGTAGCGACCAGACCCAGAGTGGCGGCCTTTTTCATCATGTCAATCACCATTATCTTTCGGAAGAGAGTATCGAACCCTGGACACCCCACGGCTCGACTGAAGGTAGCGTAGGGGAAACAAGTTACTCTGCGATGAAAGGAAAGTTGCGCTAAAGTGAAATCCGGCGAGGGAAAGTTGCGCGGGCGTGAAATTCGGCGGCGGGCCCATGCCAGCCTGTTTTCCAGCACCGCTCGATGCTGTATTCTTGATGTTTACGCCGGTTCGCCCGCGGTTGGGAGCGGGCACGGTTCTCTCCGAGGTTTTTCCTTATGACGCTGGCTGGCTTTGTGGCCAAGAATGCGTTTCGCAACAAGCTGCGCAGCATCCTGACCGTGCTCAGCATCACTTTCTCGTTGTTGCTGCTCACTTTCATGATGACCATTTGGCGCGGCTTCTACTTGGACAAAGGCAGCGCCGAGTCCGCCCAACGGCTGATCACGCGCCACCGGGTGTCGCTCACGTTTTCCCTGCCCAGTTCTTATCGCCAGAAGATTCGCAGCGTGCCGGGAGTGGTGTCAGTGGCCCCGATGAACTGGTTTGGCGGGCAGTACAAAGACGACAAAGGGGAGAATTTCTTCGCTCAGTTTGGTACGGATCCCACCGAAATCCTGAAGGTTTATAAAGACTTCAAGATACCGGACGACCAACTGGCCGCGTGGCAGCACGACCGAGCCGGCGCCATTGCAAACCGCACTCTGGCCACGAAATATGGCTGGAAGATCGGCGACAGGATTGTGCTCAAGGGCACCATCTATCCCGTCAATCTGGAACTCACCTTGCGCGGCATTTTTGATCCGCCCGAGCCGGCGAACACGCTGTATTTCAACTCCATCTATGTGGAAGAAGCGGTGGGTTGGGCGAAAGATAAAGCCGGGACCTTTGCCATCCTGGCCGACAGCCCGGAATCGGTGAGCCGGGTGGCCACCACCGTGGACGACATGTTCCACAATTCACCGCAGCAGACCAAGACCGAGAGTGAAAAAGCGTTTCAGCTGGGCTTCGTCGCCATGCTAGGCAATGTGAAGGCCTTCATTCTAAGCATCGGGATGGCTGTGGTCTTTACCATCCTGCTGGTGTCGGCGAACACCATGGCGATGTCGATTCGCGAGCGCACGCGGGAAGTCGCGGTCCTAAAGACCCTGGGGTTCACCCGCGGGTCCATTCTGAGTCTGTTTATTGGGGAAGCGGTGACCCTGGCGCTGGTGGGGGGCATCCTGGGAACCTTGATGGCTGCGGGACTCGCGGCGGTGGTGAGCAAGGGTGGCGGGATGATGGCTGCCTTGCGAATGACTCCGGGGACGATGGTGACCGCTTTGGGCGTGGCCGCCCTGGTGGGATTTATCAGCGCGGTCGTGCCTGCCTATCATGCGTCGAAAATTGGCATTGTGGATGGTTTGCGGCATATCGGGTAACGGAGACATCATGGCAATCCCCATCAGCTACAACATCCGCAATCTCCGCCTGCGCAAAGGCCTGACCATCATGACGGCGCTGGGCATCGCTCTCACCGTTACCACGGCGGTGTTTTTGTTCGCGCTGCTGGCGGGCTTGAATCGCGCATTTGTGACCAGCGGCGAACCACTCAACGTGCTGGTGCTGCGCAAAGGCTCGACCGCTGAGCTGACCGGCGGCTTTGATGCCTCGTTGCTGCCTACCCTCAAGAATCTGCCCGGCATCGCCAAGGCGAGTACCGGAGAACCCATGGTCTCAGGCGAGTTGGTGGTGGTGATCGTATTGCCCCGCAAAGACGGCACTGGGGAAGTGAACGTCACGGTACGGGGATTGATGCCGGCGGGTCTGGAACTACGCCCCAAAGTGAAACTCTCCACCGGGCGCTGGTTCACGCCGGGCCAGCGCGAAGTGGTGGTAAGTGAATCCATCCACAAGCGCTTCTCGGATTCCAACCTCGGCGACTCCATCCATTTCGGCAAAGGCGACTGGAAAGTGGTGGGCGTGTTTGACGCCGGGGGCTCAGCCTACGAGTCGGAGATTTGGGGCGATGTCAACCAGATGGCATCGGACTTTGACCGCCAGGGTGGATTCTCCTCTGCCTACTTGAGAGCCACAGATCCGGTTTCGGCCGACGCCTTGAAACACAGGGTGAGCGACGATCAACGTCTCAAGCTCGATGGCCAACTGGAGACCGAGTACTATGCCAAGCAAACTAGTTCGGGCGCGCTGATCCGGATCGTAGGGTTGATCGTCGCCGTCATCATGGCAATCGGCTCCATATTCGCGGCTGCGAATACAATGTATGCCGCCATCGCCTACCGGGGACGCGAGATTGCCACGTTGCGCGTCATTGGCTTTTCCCGCGCCAGCATTCTGATTTCGTTTATGCTGGAGGCGCTGCTGCTGTCATTCCTCGGCGCCATCGTCGGCATCCTGTTGATGCTGCCCTTTAACGGATTGACCACCGGCACTTCGAACCAGGTTACATTCAGTGAAGTCATTTTCAGCCTGCGCATGACTCCGGCCGTCATCCTGGGAGCCCTCGCCTTCGCCTTGGTGATGGGACTGGTCGGCGGTTTGGCCCCGGCGTGGAGGGCGGCGCGCCAGAACATTCTGACCGCACTGCGCGGCTGAGGAGAAATCGCCATCTGCTGCATCTAAATTTTGTTCAGATCGTGCTTGGACAATAACCAGAAAGTGGGCTCTCGTAAGCCGCATGCCGATTGACTCGACACATGACGACCTAAGCAGCCTCCGCATTGACCACTCCCTGCGGGGAGGGACGGGGGGCGAACCCTCGCCCTGGACCAACCGCGTGATCCTCTACGGGATCGCTATCGTGGTTCTGCTCGGTGTGTCGGCGATGGCGTATCGTTTGCTCGCCTCCGACACTCCCGAGGTCGAAGTGGTTCGCGCAGCGGCGGAGAGTTCTGATGCCGCTGGCAGCACCGTCCTTTCCGCCAGCGGCTACATCGTCGCCCACCACAAAATTAACGTCAACTCAAAAGTGACGGGACGCGTGGCCTGGATCGGCGTGGAGAAAGGCGACAAGGTCAAAGCAGGCCAAGTCTTGGTGCGGCTGGAAGATGATGAGTTTCGCGCTGTGTACGAGCAGGCCCGGGGCGGCGTGGAGAATGCCAAGGCTTATCTGGCGGAACTCCAGAACGGTTCGCGCCCAGAGGAAGTGCAGCAGGCACAGCACAATTTGGATGAGGCCCGTGCGACCGCCGCCAATGACAAGGTCATTCTGGGTCGGACCCGCGATCTGGCCGCGCAAGGCGTGTTGTCGAAGCAGGCGCTGGATGACGCCACCGCGAAATATGAATCCGATCAGCAGCGCGTCAATTCGCTTGGCCAGGGCTATGCGCTGGCCAAGCTCGGACCGCGTGTCGAAGAGATTGCGAGGGCCAAGGGCGCTCTGCTGCAGGCCGAAGGGCAAATGGCCTATGCCAAGTCACAACTGGATGCCACCCAGATTCGTGCGCCCGTGACCGGGACGATTCTTGAGCGCAAGGCCGAGCGCGGAGAATTGGTCACCGCACAATTCGCCAGCGGAGCAGAAGGTGGGCCGCAGGGGTCCGCGGTTGCATTGGCCGATCTCAATGACCTGCAAGTGGAACTCGACATCGCTCAGGACGACTTCGCCAAACTGAGTTCGGGGCAAAAAGGCATCGTCACTACCGACGCTTTCCCCGACCGCAAGTACGAAGGCTTTATCGCCGAGATGTCGCCCGAAGCCAATCGCCAGAAGGCGACTGTGCAGGTGAAAGTGCGGGTTCAAACTCCGGACGGCTACTTGCGCCCGGAAATGAATGCGACCGTGAAGTTCCTAGCCAATGAACCGAAGGCGGGCGGCCAGCAACCGGCTGGCGTGTTTGTGCCCTCCACCGCACTCCGCGATCGCAACGGCAAGAAAGTAGTATTCCTGGCATTTAACGGCAAGGCGCTGATGCGCGAGGTGCAGGTGGTCAGCACCCGGTCGGGGGGAGCCCTGGTCAGCGGGCTGGTAGGCGGAGAGAGCCTGATCACCACCGCCCCTGCCGGTTTGAAAGACGGCGACAAAATTAAAATCAAGGGGCAAGCATGAGCACGGCTACCACTCCTCCAGTTGCAACCGGGACCAAGGTCGTTCGCGCCCGCGAGGTCAGCAAGATCTTCAAGCGCGACGCGTTTGAAGTCACTGCCCTCGACAACGTTTCCATCGATATCGCCGCCGGAGAATTTCTAGCGCTGATGGGACCATCGGGCTCGGGCAAGACCACGCTACTGAATATGATCGCCGCCATCGATCGGCCCACCTCCGGCGAGTTGCTGGTAATGGACGAGAACATCTTTCGCCTTAACGACGCCGAGTCGGCCCGCTGGCGCAATCATCACGTGGGCTATGTTTTTCAGACCTTTAACCTGATTCCGGTGCTCACTGCGTTTGAGAATGTCGAACTGCCATTGCTCCTGACCAAGATGACGCCCGCCCAGCGCCGCGACCACGTGATGACTGCGCTCAAGCTGGTCGGTCTGGGAGACCGCGTCACCCACCTCCCCAAGCAACTCTCCGGCGGGCAGGAACAGCGCGTCGCCATTGCCCGCGCCATCGTCAGCGATCCGACCCTGCTGCTGGCCGACGAACCGACCGGCGATCTGGACAGCCATTCCGCGACGGAGGTGCTGGAAATCCTGAAGCGCTTGAACGAAGACTTCCACAAGACAATTGTCATGGTGACGCACGATCCGCACGCGGCCTCCTACGCCCACGTCACGCGGCATCTGGAGAAGGGAATGCTGCTCCCGGCTTAGCCGCGGCGGCACACACTTCTAAAAGTGAACATTCTAGTTACTGGCGCGACCGGCTACATCGGCGGAAAGCTGGCCTCTCGCCTTCTGCAAGCTGGCCAGGCCGTGACCTGCTTGGTTCGCGACCCCGCGCGTTTCGCCGCTCCGCCCGGCGCGCAAGTCATTGGCGGCGATGCCCTCGAACCCGCTAGTTTAGACCGCGCCCTCGCGGGAAGGGATGTCGCCTATTACCTGATCCATTCCATGAAAGCGGGCGAGCAGGGCTTCGAGGAACGCGACCGCGAAGCCGCCCGCAACTTTGCCACTGCAGCCCGCAAAGCTGGGGTCCAGCAGCTGATCTACGTGGGGGGTCTCGGATCGCAAGATGACGAGTTGTCGTCGCATCTTCGCAGCCGCCAGGAAACTGGCAATGTGCTTCGCCAATACGGGCCTCCCGTCACCGAATTCCGCGCCGCCGTCGTGGTCGGCAGCGGCAGCATCTCCTTTGAGATCATTCGTTACCTGGCCGAACGTTTGCCGGTAATGATCTGTCCGAGCTGGGTGACCACGCGCATCCAGCCCATTGCCATTGACGATCTGCTGGATTACCTTTGCGCCGCCGCCAACCAGCCACGCACCCGCGGCGAGATCATCGAGATCGGCGGCTCTACCGTCGAGTCTTATCGCAGCATGATGCTGCTCTATGCCAAGGCGCGTGGCTTGCGCCGTTACCTGCTTCAGGTGCCCGTCCTTACCCCGCGACTCTCGTCCTATTGGCTCGACTTCGTCACCCCCATCCCCGCCGCCATGAGCCGTCCCTTAATTGAGGGCTTGCGCAGCGAAGTGATCTGCCGCAGTTCCAAGGCCAGTGAAATCTTCCCCCAGTTGCATCCCATGGCTTACGACCAGGCTGTCCGCAAGGCCCTGGCGCGAAAAGAGTGGGCGCAGATTGAGGCCATTTGCGAACCTCCGCCCTTACGCGACGGAAACCCTCAGCACTTGCTGGCGGAATCGCAGGGCATGATCGTGGACGTCAGCGAGCGCGAGGTGACCGCTTCCGCCCACCAAGCCTTTCGCGTGATTGAGGGAATCGGCGGCAAGCGCGGATGGTTTTTCGCTAATGTTCTGTGGCAAGCGCGTGCCGGGGTGGACCGCCTGTTCGGCGGTGTGGGCATGGGCAACGGCCGCCGCGATCCGGACCATCTGGTGGAAGGCGACACGCTCGACTTCTGGGAGGTCGAGAAGATCGAGCCCGACCAGTTGCTGCGGTTGCGAGCAAAGATGCGCGTACCCGGCGATGCCTGGCTGCAGTTCCGCATTTTTCCACTGGATGAGGCGCGCTGCCGCCTGCGCTCGACTGCATTTTTCCAGCCGCGCGGCCTGACCGGTTTTCTCTACTGGTGGGTGCTCTACCCGGTTCACGTGCTGATTTTCTGGGGCATGCTCAAGAGCATCGCCAGCCGCAGCGAAGCCCTGCGCTCGTCACCCTGACCGGGGAGTCAACTGCTCCAGATCGTAGTCCAGCAGGTCGCCGATGCGCTCGATGGTGATGTCCGGCTCCGGAAACTGCGCCACCAGCTTGGCGTTCAGCGCGTAATGTCCCTGCCGGGGAAACACGGTGGTGACCCGTTTGCCCCAGTAGCGCTTGATCTCGTCCAGCAAACGCACTTTGTCGTCCACCATCACATAGCGCTCCGCCGGGAAGCGCTTTTCCACGTCGTCGAGCGCCTCTTCCTTGTGAATGTAGATCAGCACGTTGTCGCCGAACACATCGCCCAGGCCGGAACGCTCGACCTTGCGCGGCTGAAACACCACATCGCCATCGCTGACGATGACCGCCGCCCCCCACTGCTTCACTCGCTCCACTACGTCCAGCGAATTGGGAAACAACCGGTTGGCAAAAGGGTAGTTCACCATGAAGCGCGAAACTTCGAGCACCCGCTCCTCACGCGGATTCTCCAACCGGAAGCGCTGCAGCGTTCCCAGGTAGTCGGCGTAGCCCAGCTCGGTGCGCCATTGCTCGAAGATCTCCCAGTAGCGTTTCTGGCTGTCGTCCCCGATCGTTTCCAGCAGATGCCGCCGCAAGTCGGCTGTCACCCGGTCGTTGTCGAGCAGGGTGTTGTCCACATCAAACAAAAACGCGACTTTCTCCATGCCAATCCTCTGAAATGCAGCTTACCGGAGTGGGGCGAGACGAGCAACGGCGGGGGATCGCTGACGCTGAAGCGGAGCCGCGCGCGGTGGGACGAAACTCGACAACGCCGACGATAGTTCGTGGCTATGGGTGATCGCTAGACTTCGAGAGTACCCTGCTACTTTTGCCCGACACTATCCCGCGAACCCATCCGGCTGGGTCACCGCTCCGACCCGCACGTAGTGATCAATGAAGTCGCGCCCGGCAGCGACGGCCTGGTCGTTCACTTCCATCATGGCAACTTTCTTTATCTTGTCGCGCAGCACGTTCAGCGCGGTGGCGGGCAGCAGGCATTCGGTTTCTTCCAGCAGCGCGCCCAGCATCACCATGTTGGTGGCTTTGATCGAGCCTAGTTTGTCGGCGATTTCCGATGCCGGCAGGCACACGATGCGCGCCTGAGGCAAAGTGAAGTCGGCGGGCAGGCGCTCGGCGTTGTACAAAATAAAACCACCCGGCGCGACCTGCGATGCGAATTTGCGCAGCGAGATTTCGTTCAAGGCCACCAGCACATCGGGATGCGAAATCAGCGGCGAGCCAATCCGCTCTCTTGACAGCGTCACGTGGCAGTTGGCGCTGCCAGACCGCATCTCCGGTCCATACGACGGCAGCCAGCTTACTTCCAGGCCTTCCCGCATTCCCATCTCAGTGAGCAGTTGGCCCAGCAACAAAACGCCCTGTCCGCCAAAGCCCGCAACCTTCACTGTAAATTCCTTGAAGTGGTGCGCGTGGTGCGGCGTCACGTCAGCTCCGGTGCTCTTGGTTCCCAGCTCCAGGACCTCGCGTACCGGACGGATCGGCGGCGCGGTGTCCGTCAGCGCTTCCGGCTTCTTGTCGCGGAACACATTCAGCGGGAAGACGGGGATCATCTTTTCCGCCACCCACTTACGCGCTTCCACCGGGTCTTTGGCCCAGATGGTGGGGCAGGGCGAGAGAATTTCTACGAACGAGAAGCCCACGCCATCGCGCTGCAACTCCAGCGCTTTGCGCACCGCCCGTCGCGCCTTCATGATGTTCTTGTTGTCCGAGAGCGCCACTCGCTCCACGTACACCGGCGCCTCTAGCGTCGCGATTAGCTCGGCCATGTGCAGGGGATAGCCTTCGTTGCTGGGCCGCCGCCCAAATGGAGAAGTCGTGCTCTTCTGCCCGATCAGCGTGGTCGGCGCCATTTGCCCGCCGGTCATGCCGTAGACCGCGTTGTTCACGAAGAACACCGTGATCTTCTCGCCGCGATTCGCCGCATGGATAATTTCCGCCGTGCCAATCGCCGCCAGGTCACCATCGCCCTGATAAGAGATGACGATTTTGTCAGGGCACGTCCGCTTGATGGCGGTAGCTCCGGCAGGGGCACGGCCGTGGGCCAGCTGCACGTTGCCCACATCGAAATAGTAGTAGGCAAACACCGAGCAGCCTACCGGACTGACGAAAATGGTCTTGTCCTGCAGGCCCAGATCGGCGAGCGCTTCCGCGATCAGTTTGTGGGCGACGCCGTGTCCGCAGCCCGGGCAGTAATGCGTCTGCCCTTGCAGGTCGCTCTTGCGTTCGAATCTGTCGTAGAAGACCGGCGACTTTTCGTGGATGACTTCAAAGCCCAGCTCTTCGTGCTGCTCCACTGCTTCTTTGACAACTTCTTCGCTCAGCTCGGTCGGCATATCGTCCCCTTTGTGTGCTTACGCCAGCACTCCCAGGCGCTGGGTCAATTCAATGTTCACTTCTTCGACGGAAGGTACATTGCCGCCGGTGCGGCCGAAAAATTCCACTGGCACCCTGCCATTCACCGCCAGCCGGACGTCCTCCACCATCTGCCCGTTGCTCAATTCGACCACCAGCACTTTCTCCACCTTTGCCGCAGCCTGGGCCAATTCTTTCGAGGGGAAGGGCCACAGGGTGATCGGACGGAACAAGCCGGCCTTCAGGCCGTTGCGCCGCGCCGCTTCCACCGCGGAGCGCAACACGCGCGAGGTGATGCCGTAACCTACCAGCAGCACTTCAGCGTCGTCGCATTCGTAGAGTTCGTGGCGAGTCTCCACTTGCTGCGCCCGCTGGTATTTGGCTTCGAGCTTGCGCTGGTGGGCTTCCAATTGATCCGGCTCCAGGAAAATCGAGCTGATCAGGTTGGCCCGGGTTTGCGGCGTGCCCTTCACCGCCCACGGTTTTTCGGGAAGAGTGATCTCGCGATCTTCCAGATCCAGCGGCTCCATCATCTGACCGATGAAGCCGTCGGCCATCACGATAACGGGGTTGCGGTATTTGTCGGCTAGCTCAAACGCCAGCATGGTGAGTTCTGCCATCTCCTGCACCGACGCGGGAGCCAGCACGAAGTTGCGATAGTTGCCGTGGCCTCCGCCTTTCACCATGGCAAAGTAGTCGCTCTGTTCCGGGGCAATGTTGCCCAGACCGGGACCGCCGCGCACCACATCCACAATCACGCAAGGCAGTTCCGCGCCAGCGCAGTAGGAAATGCCCTCCTGCATCAAGCTGACCCCGGGGCCGGAGGATGCGGTCATCACACGCGCCCCGGCCGCAGCTGCACCGTACACCATGTTGATGGCGGCGACTTCGCTTTCCGCTTGCAAAAACGTACCGCCCACCTGCGGCATGTATAGCGCCGCAGCTTCCGCGATTTCGCTGGCAGGAGTAATGGGATAGCCGTAATACGCGCGGCATCCGGCCAGGATGGCGCCTTTGACGATGGCCACGTTGCCCTTACAAAGCTGTCGCATGGAACCCTCCTTGCACCGCGCGCTTAGCAGGGGCGCGGCGCCGATACACCGTGATGGCGCCAGGTTCCGGACAGCAATAGAAACAAATTCCGCAGCCGGTGCACTCGACGCCAGTGTAATGGGCCGGGTGTACCCCGTACGCGTTTAGTTCCGGGAGCAGTTCCAGGCACTTGGGGGGACAGGATTCCACGCACAGCCCGCAGCCTTTGCACTCCTCTACGTCGATGCTGATATTGCCTCGTGCTTGCCCAGCCATATTCACCTCGATACAGGTTGAAATTTCTCAGGACGCTGCAACCACTTGGTGTGTTCACAGTAGTCGTACAATTCTTCGCGAAACTTGGGGTGCGAAATCTCGATCAGGGCCTGGGCGCGCTGGCGGATGGATTTGCCATGCAAATAAGCGACCCCGTACTCGGTGACTACATAGCGGATCAGGCCGCGGGAGGTGACCACGCCCGCGCCCGGCGCCAGCATTGGCGAAATCCGCGAGACCGTGCCGCCCTTGGCGGTCGAGGACAGCGCGATGATCGGCTTGCCGCCCTTGGAACGCGCCGCGCCGCGCAGAAAGTCCACCTGCCCCCCAATGCCGCTATAGAAAAACGTGCCGATCGAATCGGAGCAAACCTGCCCGGTCAAGTCAATCTGCAGCGCGGAGTTGATGGCCACCATGTTGTCGTTGCGCCCGATGAGCGCTGGATCGTTGGTGTAGGCGGTGGGATGGAATTCAAAGATGGGGTTGTTGTCTACAAAGTCGAACAGCTTCTTGCTGCCCAGCGCAAACCCCAGAATGATCTTGCGCGGCTTGAAGTTCTTGCGCGCGCCATTGACCACGCCGGCGTTCACCAGCGGGATCACGCCGTCGGAAACCAGTTCGCTGTGTACGCCCAGATCCTTGCGGTCCATCAGCAGGGGCAAGACCGCGTCCGGGATGCCGCCGATGCCCGTCTGCAACACCGAGCCGTCTTCAATCAATCCCGCCACGTTGCGCGCGATGGCGATGTGCATCTCGCTGATGTCCGGTTTTTCCAGCTCGCAGAGCGGGCGAGAGGATTCCACAATCGCGTCAATCTTGCTGACGTGGATGAAGCTATCCCCATACGTCCGCGGCATCTGGTCGTTGACCTGCGCCACCACGTAGCGAGCGCAATTCGCGGCGGTCAGCGTGGTGTCCACGCCCACGCCGAAGCTGCAGAACCCATGGGCATCCGGCGGAGAAACATCCACCAGCGCGACGTCGATCGGCATCGCCCCGCTCTCAAACAGTTCCTCGATCTCGCTCAAGTGGATGGGAGTGTAGTCGGCGCGGCCGTCGTTGACCGCTTCCCGTACGTTGGCGCCGATAAACACCGCGTTGTGGCGAAAGTGCCCGGCCATTTCCGGCGCCACGTAGGGCGCCCGCCCCATGGTCATCATGTGGACGATTTCCACGTCCTCCACGTAGGGCGCGCGCTGGATCAGCGCATCCACCAGCGTTTCCGGCTCGGCGCATCCCGGCTGGATATACACCCGCATCCCCGATTGCACGCAGCGCAAGGCCTCATCCGGCGTGCGTAGCTTCTTCTTGTATTCAATCTCCCACGACATCGTTCGTTCTCCTAAACCACTTTCATCTCTTTGCGCTGAGTTCCCGGCGTTGCTGCTGGACCGCCGCTTCATACCCCACCGCAGCATAGTACTGCGCTTTGTCAAAGAATTGTTCCAGCAATTGCAGCATCTCCAGTTCGCCGAAAATCTCCACCGGCTGGTCGGGCGAGGCTTCCTTCTTCAAAAACTCCCACAGGTTTTCTTTGGTCAGGACAATTACCCAGAACACCTGGCTGAGGGGAACGCCTTGATGAGCCCGCCGCCCGCCGATCTCCTCATAGCGCTTTTCGATGTCGAGACGGCTCTTGCCCAGCAGCCACTCGCCCAGGTGACGGTAAATCTCGTACACCCGTTCCTTGAGCTCCACCGTCGGCACGCTGGTGTAGTCGTGGGTGAACTCGGAATTCTCGACCCTCTTGAGTAAGCTCAGAGCGAGCCCGTCGGAATGGGTCTCAATCAGACGGACGAGTTTGTAAGCTAGCATCATCTCTGCCTCCTCCCCTTGCTCCACTCTTAGTTTCCGCCCCGGCGGCCTCAGCAGCCGTGACCCTTGACACGTCGACTTGTGACGGCGGTCACAGGCCATTGTCAGGCTGAAGGGGCGGCCAACCGCAGGTTTTTCATCGGGCTGGCGACGACGAAATTTTTGCGATAAAGATCGCCCCGCTGCCCCCACGACGGTGGCGCGGCCTCCGTGAACTCAGCGGCTGTTCTTGGGATCCTGGCCCCGGGCCGACTCGGGGTGGGGATAGGCGAGGGAGTCTCGAAATTCCGCAATGTCTTCGGGCGCAAAATCAGGAAACGGAAGCTGCTTTTCGTTGCGCCAGTGCTCCACTTGCTGCTCGGCGACGGCAGACTTGGCTTTGTCGAGGCCGCTGTCTTGCCCCATGTAAAGCGTCCGTGAGGGGAACGCGAAACCGGTGCCCGATGCATTCACGATCTCCATGATGCGGAACAGAAGGTCTTCTCGAATGGCAGCGAATTCGGCAAAGTCGGTGGTGGGCACGTAGCTGGAGACTTCCAGCCCCAGCCCGCTATCGTCGAAACTGGCGAAGCGAATGCGCGTGCTATCGCTTTCGACCTTCGGGTGTTCGTAGAGCATTCGGCGGATTTCGGCGAGGACGAAGCGGAGCTGGTCGGGCGAGGTTTCGTAGCGCAACCCCAGCTTGGGGTTAAACAAGACCTTGTCGCGCCGGGTGAAGTTCTCTACGTTCATCGTAGCCAGGGCGCCGTTGGGAATCGAGAGCTCAGTGCGTTCCTGGGTGCGAATGCGGGTGGAGCGCAGGCTGATGTCTTCGACCACGCCCAAGCGTCCCGCGATCATGCAGGTGTCGCCCACCCGAATGACTTCGTCGCTAAGAACGGAAATCCCACCGAACAAATTTTCCAGGGTCTTTTGGGCGGCCAGCGCGACCGCCAAACCGCCGATGCCGAGTCCCGCCAAAGCGGTCGTCAGATTGAAGCCGAGCGCGCCCATCACGGCGAGACCGGCCGCGATGAACAGTGCAACCTTGATCAGACGTTCGCCCATCAGCGCCAGCGAACCCGTGCCGGTCCTGCCGGCGGCGATGGCGTTGTTGCGCAGGCGCGTGATGACGGCGCTCGACAACCGCAGCAGAATCCCGAACACCGCGATCACCGCGACCACAGAAAAAACCCGCGAGTAATAGTGGCGCTGCAGCAGTGGGAGGCCTAGATAGCCCATCATGACGCGGTGCGCCGCCACGCCGAACAACAGCCACCAGGGACCGGAAACTGCGTTGGTGGCCCGCAGGTTCGGAAGCTTGCGATAAGCCCGCCAGGCGCGCACGGGAAACAGCAGCGCCTTGAGCAACAGCCATCCCACGCCAGCCGCTAGAGGAATGGCCAACAACAGACCGACCCATTGCCACAGCGCGATCCCCAGGAAGTGATACCGCACCAGAAACCGCGGCAGACGAGGCTCAATCTGCTTGGCTTGCAACTCGTCGGCCAGCTCGGGAACCTTCTGCAGCGTGGCGGAAGAGAAGAGCCAGATTTTTCCGCCATCCGGGTTGGTGACGCGCACCAGAGTAAGAGGCGCTTCAATATCGCCCGCCGCTAAGTTGCCGACGACCTGGCGATCGGGAGAGTTTCCGTTCTGGATGTCACCATCGGGCTGGGTGCTGATGCGCTTCAGGCTGCCTACAAAAGCGCGGTCCAACACCAGCTTGAGTTGAATCGCAGCTTCCTCGCCATCGCTGTGGCGGCGGGCGGCGGACATTTGCAGATATTCCGCAGCCATCTTGGTGTCGCCCGCCTGTGCGGCTTGCAGGAAGCCGAAGACGGTGCCGGAGGGAGTGTCGCGGCCAAACGAGTCGGCGGAAGCGGCGGGGGCATCGGCCGACGGCTGTCCCCAAGGCTTCAGAATCTGCGCTGGCAATGGCTGCGCGAAAAGCAGCGCGCCCAGCAGGACAAGGCCGGCCCAACCCCGCATTCTGTGGCGTGGTACGAACATAAAGTCCCGATTCTAGCGCTTGGGCCGGTAGATGTGAGTGGCATGGCCGTAGAAGACTTCTGCGGCTTCCATCAGCGTTTCCGAAAGCGTGGGGTGCGGGTGAATGGTGAGGGCCATGTCCGCTGCCAAAGCGCACATCTCAATCGCCAGTACGCCTTCCGCAATCAATTCGCCCGCGCCCGCCCCAACGATGCCGACTCCCAGCACTCGCTCCGTCTTGGGATCGACGATCAGCTTGGTCATGCCCTCCGGACGGTCGAGAGTGATAGCGCGTCCCGAGGCAGCCCAGGGAAACTTGGCCACCGTCACTTCGCGCCCCTGCTCTTTGGCTTGCGATTCGGTGAGTCCGGCCCAGGCGATCTCAGGGTCGGTGAAAACGACGGCGGGTATCGCGTTGGGCTCGAATGCGACCTTGTGGCCGGCAATCGCTTCCACCGCGACGCGACCTTCGTGCGAGGCCTTGTGCGCCAGCATCGGTTCGCCCACCACATCACCGATGGCGTAGATGGCAGGGTCATCGGTGAGCAACTGCTGGTTCACCTGAATGAAACCGCGCGCTCCCACTTTGACTTTGGTCTTGTCCAGGCCGGGGATTTCGGAGTTGGGCTTGCGGCCTACCGACATCAGCACGCGATCAAAGACTTGTTCTTTCTCCTTGACATCGGCGCCTTCAAAAGTTGCGCGAATGCCGGTCTTTTCGTCTTTCAAGGATTTGACTGTGGTATTCAGGAGGATGCCGGCGAAGAGCTTCTCCAGCCGCTTGTGCAGCGGCAGGACGAGATCGCGGTCAGCGCCGGGTAGCAGGCCCGACAACATTTCGACCACGGTCACTTTGGTGCCGAGCGTGGCATAAACCGAGCCGAGTTCCAAGCCGATGTAGCCACCGCCAATGACCAGCAAGGTCTTGGGAATTTCCGGCAGGTCGAGCGCGCCGGTGGAATCCATCATGCGCGGACTGTCCAGCGCCAGGCTGGGGATGGCGGCGGGACGCGATCCGGTGGCGATGATGATGCGGTCGAAGCTCATGCTCTCTTCGCCGCCGGCAACTTTGGTGACCTTCAGCGTGTTGGAGTTCGCGAAAGCTGCGCGGCCCTGTACGTATTGCACTGAGCGCTGCTTGGAAAGTTGACCCAGGCCGCCAGTGAGTTTCTCTATCACGTTTTCTTTGAAGCTGCGCAGCTTATCGAGATCAATCTTGGGCTTGCCAAATTCGATGCCCCAGTTTTTGGACTGTTCGGCTTCCTCGATGAGTTTGGCCACGTGCAGTAAAGCCTTGGAAGGAATGCAGCCACGATAGAGGCACACCCCGCCGGGATTCAATTCGGCGTCAATCAGAGTGACTTTCATGCCGAGATCGGCAGCCAGAAACGCAGCCGCATAACCACCCGGACCTCCACCAACGACCGCAATACGCAAATTCGAAGTATCTGACATTGTGATATTTATCCTTGCACAGAGAGAAGGAATGGCTGTTCAAAAGCTTCGGCAATCCAGCGCAGGAAGCGCGCCGAATCGGCGCCGTCCAGCAGACGATGGTCGTAGGAAAGCGAGAGCGGCAACACTTGGCGCGGCTCGAACTTGCCGTTCCTCCAAACCGGCTCGATGCTGGAGCGTGACAGGCCGAGAATGGCGACTTCCGGATGATTCACAATTGGCGAAAATCCTGTCCCGCCAATGCCGCCCAGATTGGTGATGGTGAAGGTGCCGCCTTCCATTTCTTCAGGCGTAAGCTTTTTGTCGCGGGCCTTGGCGGAGAGGCGCGTCAATTCAGCCGCCAGTTCGACAATGTTTTTCTTGTCCACGTCGCGAATCACCGGCACCAGCAAGCCGCGATCAGTGTCCACCGCCACCCCAATGTTGATGTACTGCTTGTAAACGATTTCTTCCTTCGCCATGTCGATGGACGCGTTGAACTG
Organism: Acidobacteriaceae bacterium; assembly: GCA_025360645.1. Lineage (GTDB taxonomy): Bacteria > Acidobacteriota > Terriglobia > Terriglobales > Acidobacteriaceae > JANYBT01. The sequence continues at coordinate 23,264 of JANYBT010000043.1, forward strand.
GGGAAAGATCTTAAGCGCAGAGGCGCACACCTTGAGCGCGATGGCGGTGATGGTCATCTTGCCGCCTGCCTCTGCCGCGCGCGGAGCGAAGCGGGTGCGCAGTTGCTCCAGTTCGGTGATGTCGGCCTTGTCGTTCTGCGTGACGTGGGGGATGGTGTTCCAGGCCTCGGCCAGGTGTTGCGCGGTCTTGCGTCGCACGCCGCGCATCGAGACGCGCTCGATCTTGCCCCACTTGGCGAAATCAGGGAGCGCTGGTTCGGCGAAGTGTCCGGCGCGCGGTGCCACCGCTGCGGCGGCCGCCGCCAATTTCGACTTGGCATGGGCTTTCACGTCGTCTTCGCTGATGCGTCCTGCTGGCCCCTCGCCCTGCACCTCGTGAATATCCACGCCCAGTTCGCGCGCTAAGCGGCGCACATGCGGCGCAGCCGGAACGGGATCGCGGTGCTCGGTTCCCGCCACTTTCCCAAGTTGCTCGGGCATGGCGAACGAGGGGAGAACGGACGCCGGAGGATCCGGGGGCAGAGCTTGTTCCTCGGTCTTGCCCTCGGCTTGCATCGCCATCTGAAACGACAGACGAGCCGCATGCTGGCCGCCCACATGCTCGACCGGCGCGTGCTGGCGGGAACTTTCTGGTTCGGCAATAGCGCCGCCTTCGAGGGTGAAGATAACCTGGCCGACGCTGACCTTCTCGCCTTCTTTGACTTTGATCTCCTGCACCACGCCGCTCACCGACGACGGAACCTCGATGACCGCTTTGTCGGTTTCAAGCTCCATCACGGGCTGTCCTTCGGCTACGCGCGATCCCACCGAGATCATCAACCGCACCAGGTCGCCCTGGGAAATGTTCTCGCCCAGTTCGGGCAATTTGAAGGTGCTGGCAGAAGACGCGGCGGGTTTGCCGGTTACAGGTGCCACTGGCGCCGCGGCGGGCTGCTGCTTAGAAACAGCAGGCGCGGTCTTCGATGTTGACGCTTTCGCTATCGGCGCACTTGCCATCGGCGAACTTGCTATTGGCGCACTTGCCATCGACGTTTTCGTAGCTGCCGATTTGGTGGCTGCGACGGTACTCGACGCTCCGTTGGCCACGGTAAAAATCACTTGGCCAACTTTCACCTTGTCGCCTTCTTTCACGCGCACATCTTGCACCGTTCCGCTGATCGAAGAAGGTACTTCCAAAACCGCCTTGTCGGTCTCTAGTTCCATGACCGGCTGACCCTCAGTGATGCTGGCGCCCGGCTTGATCAACAGGCGCACCAAGTCTCCGCTGTCAATGTTTTCGCCAAGCTCGGGAAGTTTGAATTCGGTCACCATTCTCTACCTTTCCTAGCTGATGACCGGATTCGGCTTCTCAGGGTTAATGCCGAGGTCGAGGATGGCCTGTTTCACGACCTCAGTCTTGATCTGCTTGTCGCGGGCCAGCGCGGTGAGGGTCGCCAGCACAATGTGTTTGGCGTCCACTTCGAAGAAGTCACGCAGAGACGCGCGGCTCTCGCTGCGGCCGAATCCATCTGTCCCCAGTGAAACCAGCTTGCCCGGCACCCACTGCGCGATGCTCTCGGGCAGCACTTTCATGTAGTCCGAGGCGGCCACGAACACACCCGGCGCGTCTTTCAAGAGCCCGCTGACATACGGAACTTTCGCGGTTGCGCCGGGATGCAGCATGTTCCAACGCTCGCAATCGTTGGCGTCGCGGTACAGCGCCTTGTAGCTGGTGACGCTCCACACATCAGCGGCGACCCCATATTTTTCCGCCAGAATCCCTTGGGCCTTCAGCACCTCAAACATGATGGTGCCGCTGCCGAACAACTGTGCCCGAAGCTTCGCCTCTTTCTTGCCGGCATTTGGCGCAGGCTTGTAGAGGTACATGCCTTTGAGAATGCCCTCGCGAACATGCGCGCCGGCAGGCATCTCCGGCATGGGCAGCGGCTCGTTGGTCACGGTCAGGTAGTAGAAAACCGATTCCTGGTCCACATACATACGCTTGATGCCGTCTTGCACCAGGATGGCGAGTTCGTAAGCGAAGGCGGGATCATAGGCCAGCAGGTTGGGAACGGAGAGAGCCAATACGTGGCTGTGGCCGTCCTGGTGCTGCAGTCCTTCGCCAGCCAGCGTGGTGCGCCCGGCGGTGCCGCCGACCAGGAAACCGCGGCAGCGCATGTCCGCAGCCGCCCAGATCAGGTCTCCAATCCGCTGTAAGCCGAACATAGAGTAGTAAATAAAAAACGGAATGGTGTTGATGCCGTGGTTGGCATAGGCGGTGCCCGCGGCGATCAGCGAACACATGGAGCCGGCTTCGGTGATGCCCTCTTCGAGCAACTGGCCGTCTTTCGCTTCACGATAGCTGAGCATCGAGCTTGCATCTTCCGGCTCGTACAACTGTCCCACAGGGGAGTAGATGCCGATCTGGCCTACGCTGACTTTGCAAAATTCATCGAAGGTTGTGTCGTCGTCGGGCACAATCTTGAGAGTTTCGATTGGCCGCTGATCTGCCGCCAGAGTGCCTTAACCTTCTCGATCCAGGGCACCGCCGACACTCTCGAAATCAGTCGACGCATGTTGAAGTTGAGCCGCTACAAGCTAGCCAATGTTGTGGAAGCGCTCGGCTTGCCCCGTCGCGAGGCCCACCGTGCGATGGAAGATGTCCGAATGACCTCAGATGTGCTCGACCTTTTGAAAGAGCGCCTCACGGCCCACGCAGCAGAAAGACGACAAACC
>JANYBT010000052.1 GCA_025360645.1 Acidobacteriaceae bacterium
CCCAGAGCGCGACCGGTGTTGCGTCCGAGATGTTGATCGGGGAGAAAAAGAAGTTTCGGGTTCTTGGCCAGTCCCCACTGCATGGCGCCGGAGGCATTGGCCGAAGTGCAGACCACGCCGCCGCGTTCGCCGCAAAAAGCCTTGATGGCTGCGGCGGAGTTGATGTAGGTCACCGGGGTGACGCCTTCGCCGGAATCGGTGGCAACGCCCGCGCGCACCAGTTGCTCCCAGCAATCCTCGAGCTGGCCGATTTCCGCCATGTCGGCCATGGAGCAGCCGGCGTTGAGGTCGGGGAGGATGGTGATTTGTCCGGGATGGCTGAGCACGTCGGCGCTCTCGGCCATAAAATGCACGCCGCAGAAAACGATGTACTTGCCGCCGGCGCGGGCCGCTTCCTGCGAGAGTTTGTAGGAGTCACCGCGGAAATCGGCGAAGCGGATGACTTCATCGCGCTGGTAGTGGTGCCCCAGGATGACCAGGTCCCGGCCGAGTGCACGCCGCGCCGCACCAATGCGTTCGTCCATGGTGTGATCGGGCAAGACCAAATAATTTTCCAGACTGCAAACTGCTGTCATTGTCGTCACGCGGTACCAGCTTTCAGCTCCACGCATGGGCCTACGCGACTGCTGTCGCAAGGCTCACGCTGGAACGGGGATGTTGAAAGCACCTCACGGCTCCAGCAGGCTCACTGCACTGGTTTGTGCCCAGCCTGCGGGGTTGTTGAAGCCGCTCAACTTTCGTAACACTTGTTTAGATGCAATCCAGACCAGAGCGGACTAGATTTTCTCAGTCCGGTCCCCAGGCCAGTTGCAACCTAACCATTGTGCGACTTCAAGGCCGGGGATGCAAGCGACGCATGCAAGGCGACCATGCAAGCGAGGGATGCAAGCGAGGGATGCAAGCGCGAAGCGAAAGTTTTATGGTCTAGCACTATGCTAGACTATAACTATGCCGACGCTATACGTAGAAAACGTCCCAAAGCCCCTGTATGAGGCCTTGCGGGCCCGCGCCAAAGAGAGTCGCAAGTCCATTGCGGCCGAGGTGCTCAGCCTGCTGGAGACCAGCATTCCGACCGGAGCGGAGCGCAAACGGCGTCAGCAGGTGTTTCGACAGTTGATGCGCTTGCAATCTAGAAAAGCGGCGGTCAGCGGGCCCTTTCCCCCGGCCGAGGAGATGGTGCGCCAGGACCGCCAGCGGTGACGTCCTAAGTGGTGGATTCGTGGGTGGTGGATTCCAGCGTAGCGGCCAAGTGGTTGTTGCCCGCAGAGGGCGAGCCCTTAACGCGCGAGGCCAACGCGGTGCTTCGCCAGCACTTGGACGGAGAGCTGCGGTTGCTGGCGCCAGACTTGATCCACGCCGAAGTAGGCAATGTGCTGTGTAAGGCAGTGCGGCAGCAGCGCATCACCGCCGAGCACGGACGGCTGGCACTGCAGCACTTCGCAGGCTTGGGCATTGACATTATCGCCACCCGCGAGCTTTTGCAGCCGTCGTTCTTGATCGCAGTGCACACCGCTTGCAGTTTCTATGACAGCCTGTTCGTAGCGCTGGCTCTGCACAGCAAAGCCAGCTTGGTCACCGCGGACGAACGCCTGGTGAAAGCGACGGCGGCAGAATTCCCGGTGCGGTGGCTGGGAGCTGTGGGGGATTGGTAGGGACGGAGAGGGCGGTCGCGATTCGAAAATTCCGGCTGGGAAATTTAGCTCTTACCGCTTATCCCCCGATGTGCACCATGGTGCGCGATGCTGGGACAAAGTCCTTCTCGCCAATGTGGTGACGCTCTTCCTTGCGCGCGATCACGCCCACAATAAAGTCCACCAGCTCTGCATCGCTCGCTCCACGGCGCATCAGCTCGTGCAGATCGTGGTCCCAGACAGAGAAGAGGCAGGTGCGAATCTTGCCATCGGAAGTGATGCGGATGCGGCTGCAGTGCCCGCAGAAGGGATGGGAAACGGGCGCGATGATGCCAATCTCGCCCATGCCGTCGGGAAAAGTGTAACGGCGGGCGGTCTCACTGCGCTCATGACCAATTTCGGTGAGCGGCATATATTCTGAGAGGCGAGCCACGATCTCATCCAGCGAAACGACTTTTTCGCGCGACCAGGTGCGGTCTTCCTCAAGCGGCATGAACTCGATGAAGCGCACGGTCACGCCCTCTTCCCGAGCGAACATTCCGAAGGGAATGATCTGGTCCTCGTTAAATCCGCGCAGCAAAACGCAATTGACTTTCACCGGCTCAAGGCCGACCCGCTTGGCGGCGCGAATGCCGGCCAGCACGTTGTCGTAGCCGTTAGAGACGCGGGTAATGCGAGCAAAGCGGTCGGGATCCACGGCGTCCATGCTAACCGTTACGCGGTTCAGCCCTGCATCTTTTAGCGGCTGGGCGAGGTCGGGGAGAAAGTGACCGTTGGTAGTGAGGGCGATGTCGAGCCTGCCTCCGTCGGCGGTGCGCAAGGCGGAGAGATCGCGGACAAATTCCACCACGCCCTTGCGCAGCAGCGGTTCACCGCCGGTCAGGCGGACCTTGGTGATGCCCATCCCCACCAGGATGCGCGCCATGCGCAGGTAGTCGGCGAACGGCAACTCCGAATACA
>JANYBT010000060.1 GCA_025360645.1 Acidobacteriaceae bacterium
GCGGCGTTGCAGGTAGCCGATCATCTGACCGACGGTGACGGTCTCTTCATCCACCTGCAGCATGGGGCGATTGCGGGCGCGGTCGAGGATTTGCTGAAAAGTCTTGACCAGGTCGATGACATCGGCGGCCATTTCCGGTTCGGCGCCTTCGTCGTTGAGGAACTCCTTGAGCGACGGGTTGGACAGGACGGCATCTTCAATCTGCTGTTTTTGCAGAAGCATTTGCGCGGCGGATTTGAATTTCTCGTGCTCGAGCAGGCGATTCACCAACTCGGAGCGGGGGTCGTCGATGGTGCCCGGCGGGGCTAGCGGGTCGCGCGGCAGCAGCATCTTGGACTTGATATGGATGAGCACCGCGGCCATGTAGATGAATTCCGCGGCGATGTTCACATCGAGTTGCCGGATGCGCTCCACATAGCCCAGATACTGGGCGGTGATGGTGCCGATGGGGATGTCGTAAATGTCGATGTCCTGCTTGCGGATGAGGTCGAGCAGGAGGTCGAGCGGGCCTTCATAGAGTTCGCCGAGAGCGATGGCGAAGGAAGAATCGTTTTGTTCTTTCTTGTGGGCCAACGGAGACGATGCTTCGGGAGAAGCCGGGTTGGGCTGGCTGGCATCCTGGGCCCCGAGTTGTGGCGGTTGAGTCATGCTTTCGAGGGGGGCGGATCATTCTTTGGCGACTCGTAGTCGAGCGACATGCCCATCGAGGCGCGAGCTTGATCCATGGTAACGCCAGCCACGATGCGAGCTTTGGCGGAACCCTGTTCCAGAATATCCCAAGCCAGTTTCGGATTCTCCTCGTATTTCTTGCGGCGTTCCTGCATAGGATTGAGGATGGCGAGCAGGGCGTCGGCAGCCCAGCCTTTGCACTCAATGCATCCGATGCCCGCGGTGCGGCAGCCGTGGTTGACCTTGGCCATGGTTTCGGGCGAACTGAAAATCTTGTGCAGGTCACCGATGGGGCAGAGGTCGGGATTGCCGGGATCGGTGCGGCGGACGCGGGCCGGGTCGGTCATGCTGGTCTTGAGTTTCTGGCGAACCACCGGTTCCGGGTCGGTAAGCAGGATGGCGTTGCCATAGGATTTCGACATCTTGCGGCCGTCGGTGCCGCGCAGCCTGGGGGACGGAGTCAGTAAGGCCTGGGGCTCGGGGAAAACTTCGGATGGCTTGCCATAGAAAAAATTAAAGCGGCGAGCGACTTCGCGCGTCAGTTCGACGTGGGCCACCTGGTCTTCGCCGACGGGAACGAAATCGGCCTGGTAGATCAGGATGTCGGCGGCCTGAAGCAGGGGATAACCGAGGAAACCGTAGGTGCCGAGATCCTTGCCCTGAATATTGTCGCGCTGCTCCTTATAGGTGGGCACGCGTTCGAGCCATCCCAGCGGCGTGATCATGGAGAACAACAAGTGCAGCTCCGCATGGGCAGGGACGTGCGACTGGATGAACAGAGTGGATTGCTCGGGGTCAAGTCCGGCGGCCAGCCAATCGAGCAGGACTTCGAGGGAGTTCTCTTTCACCTTGGAAGTGTCGGCATAGTCGGTGGTGAGAGCGTGCCAATCCGCGATAAAGAAAAAACACTCGTACTGGTTTTGCATGCGCACCCAGTTTTCGAGCGCGCCCACGTAATTGCCAACGTGGAGCTTGCCGGTAGAGCGCATTCCGCTGAGCACGCGCTTGCGATTGTGGGAGGGCACTGTCATTCAGAATCCAACCACCAGGGAGTTAAAGAAGTGAATAAAGGGCTGAATGAGAGCAGTCAAAAACCTGCCGCCAAAATAGACCAAAGCGAGCAAGCCGAAGATGCCGATTTGGTCGTAGACCCGAAGCACCGGCTCGGAAAGAAAATGGCGGATGACGTGGCTGCCGTCCAAAGGCGGAATGGGGAGCAGGTTAAACACCGCGAGCACTACATTGATGAACATCAATGCTTGCAAGAGGAGGACGACGGGTTGCATCCAGGAGCCAACCAGGGGAGCGCTGGAGGTGGAGCGTACCATGCGCCAAGCGAGCGCGACCACCGACAGCAGGCCTGCCGCCAGAAAGGCGACCAGAAAATTGCTGACTGGCCCGGCCACCGAGACCTTGATGTCATCGGCGACGGGGTTCTTGAAATTCAGAGGATTGACCGGGGTGGGTTTGGCCCAGCCCAACATGGGGAAGCCGGTGACGGCAGCAAGCAGCGGCATGATGACGGTGCCGACGGGATCGATGTGGCGCAGAGGATTGAGGGAGATGCGGCCCAACATGCGCGCCGTAGGGTCGCCGGAGCGCGAAGCCATCCAGGCGTGCGCCGACTCATGCACGCTGATGGCGAACAGGAAGCTGATCAACTGAAACAAAATTTGGACGTGATCAAGAGTCATGAAAGATTCTCACGAGTTTAACAGACCTGTGCGAGGATGCTGTGGTTGCCAGTATTTTCACGCACTTGGCGCGAGCGGAATGGATGAGACGTTTCGCGGGATGGAACGTCTAATGAGTGGGATCGAAAGTCAGGGAACTTCCCAACCAGGCTGTACGTAAGTAAGAGTGTAGGAGACAGAGATGAAGCTGCATTACGAAATGCAAGAGTCCAAAGAAGTGGTGATGGTTCGAGCAGTGGGTCGCATGGTTCGCAGCGGGGAACTGGATGCGTTTTGCGAAATCGTGACCCAGTTTGAGGGTGCACGCATCGTCGTGCTCGACCTGTCGGAAGTGGAAATGATGGATGGCGGCGGGCTGGGGGCGCTGGTGTATCTGCGGCGCTGGGCCACCGAACACGGAGTGCAGTTGAAGCTGGCGAGCCCTTCGCACTTTGTCTATGAGTTGCTGGAACGAACCGGACTGGCGTCGCGGTTCGACATTTCTTCGCTGGAAGAAGCTGTGACGGTGCTACTGATGGCAGGCGACCGCCCGCCCCGGGGCTACGCTCTCGCGTCGTAATCGCTAAAAGTAATCGTCGTAAGCGCGAAAAAACCGGCGCCCCACGAAAAAAACTAGTGTGGAGGCGCCGGATTCGCTCGGGGGAGCGGAGAAAAATCAACTTGCCGTCGCGGTGATTATTTCGGCTGGTTCGGGCGCGGAACGAATCCCATATTTGTTGAGTTTGTAGGCCAGCGCACTGCGCGAAAGACCCATGCGGCGAGCGGCTTCGGCTTGCGCCCCCCCGGTGGTATTCAACATCTGCAAAATCAAATCCTTCTCGATACGCTCCAGGTGTTCGGTAAGGTCGAAGGGGCCACTCGCGGGTTCGGCTGCCGCGGGCTTGCCGTTGGTGGGAGGCAAGGCGATGGCGGCCATCTCAGGCATGTGGGCCACAGGGAAGTTTTCCGGGCCAATCTCTTCGCGGTTGGAGAGGATATAGGCGCGCTCGATCAGGTTGCGTAATTCGCGAATGTTGCCGGGAAAGTCATAGCGCTGCAGGCTTTCGGTGGTCTGCGGGCTCAGGCGGCGCAGCGGCAGCTTGAGTTCGGTGGCGATCTGGCGGGAGAACAACTCGCAAAGCTCGGGAATATCCTCGCGGCGTTGACGGAGGGGCGGAATCTCGATGGGAACCACCGCCAGACGATAGTAGAGATCTTCGCGGAAAGTGCCTTCGCGGACGCGGCGCTGCAGGTCGCGGTGAGTGGCGACGAGGACGCGTACATCCACGGCGCGCGGTTTGGTGGAGCCGACACGGAGGAGCTGTCCATCCACCAGGATGCGGAGCAACTTGGCTTGGGCGGCCAGAGACATTTCGCCGGCTTCATCGAGAAACAGAGTGCCTTCGTGGGCGGCTTCGAACAAGCCCTGGCGGGCGCGGTCGGCGCCGGTGAAAGCGCCTTTCTCGTGGCCGAACAATTCACTTTCCAACAGAGTTTCGGTGAAGGCGGCGCAGTTGACGGCAATAAAGGGCTTGGACGCGCGCGAGGAGTTGCGGTGAATGGCGCGGGCGACCAGTTCCTTGCCAGTGCCGGTTTCGCCGGTAATCAGAACGGTGGCGTGGGTGGGAGCGACGCGAGCAATTTTCTCCCGGACGGCAGCGATGGCGGAACTGGCTCCGAAGATCTCCGAAGCGCCTTCCAAGCGGACCACCGTACCTTTGAGCATGGCGTTTTCGCGCAGCAGACGAGTGCGTTGGGCGGCCCGAGCGGCGACCGCGCGAACGACTTCGGGCTGGAACGGCTTGGTCAGGAAATCGAAGGCGCCGAGGCGCATGCTCTCGACCGCGAGTTCGATGGAGACGACCGCGGTAAGCAGGACCACCGAGATTGTGGAGTCGGAATCGGCGGCGGCGGCCAAGACCTGCAGCCCAGCGCCGTCGGGCATCTTCTGGTCGGTAAAGATGACATCGAAGTCTTCATTCGCGATCTGGTTCTTGGCTTCTTCGACGCCCGCGGCCTCGAAAATCTCGTGCTTGTCCTGGCGCAGGTTCGAGGCCAGGATGCGACGCATGTGGGGTTCATCATCAACTATCAGGATCCTTGCCATTACTTACCTCTCGGTGCCACTGGAATAGGCCTGTCCGCACTGGGCAGGAGGAAAGAAAAACAAATTTGATTGGGCTGGTTGCGGGCCAGCACCAGTTCGCTGTCGTGAGCCCGCACGATGTTGCGAGTGATCGACAGGCCGAGTCCAGTGCCCGTCGATTTGGTGGTGTAAAACGGCTCGAAGATGCGGGGGAGGTCGGCGCTGGAGATGGCGGGGCCGGAGTTTTCAATCTCGATATTGATCTTCCCGTCGGAGCGGGAGCCGCGCAGCCACACAGTTCCCCCAGCCGACGAAGCGTCAATCGCGTTCATCACCAGATTGAGCAGAGCCTGCTGGATCTGGGGCGCATCCATCTCGGCGTGCAGATGTTCGGGAATCGCGATTTCGATGAAGACCTGCTGCGCGGTGGCCTTGGCCCGGCAGACGCTGGCGACATAGGCCAGAGTGTCGCTGACCGAGGTAGGCTCGGCTTCAGGCTTGCGGGGTCGCGCGTAACTCAAGAATTCTTCGGTCAAGATTTCCAGGCGCGAGGCCTCACGGGCGGCAATCTCATACATTTCGTTTTGTTGTTGAGAATCCATTTCGCCTCGCGCCGCCATGGCCAACGAACTGGAGATCATGGCCACCGGATTTCTGATTTCGTGGGCAATCGCGCTGGAGAGCCGGCCGACTGCGGCCAGGGTTTCTTCCCGCAGCAGCTTTTCCCGCGTCTGCTCCAGCTCTAGCAAGTTACGGGCCAGCCGAGCCTCCTTCTCGTGCAAGTGCTTGACCAGCAACCAGACCAACACGCCGACTATGGCGAAGATCACCGAGGTCATGCCGGCCTCGACATACTCGCTGATCTCCACCGGCGGGTGTTTGGCGAAGAATTGGCTGACCATCTCGAAATTCAGGTAGCTGGCGACGCCAACCACGGCCACGACGGCAGGCAGGCCGAAGCGAAATGCGGCTTGCAGGATGGGGACTACCATCAGCACGAAATACGGGGTGTCTTCGTGATCGTCCAAATTGGTGAGCCCGTAGGCCAGCACCAGATAGAACACGATCGAGGTCCAAGTGAGCATGGCGATGGCACGGTGGGAGAGGGGATTCTCGAGCTGTTGCAACCACGCCAGCTCTGCCACGCTGATGACGCAGGCAGCGAACAGACACAACATCAGGGGCACGGTGATGGTGCCCCAGAACGAAGAGAGGCGGTGGAGCAGCAGGAGAAAAATCAGCAGGGCCAGATTCAGAACGACAAAAATAGATTCCTGGCGCTTGAAAGTGGGGAGATCGGTATTAGTCATGAGGTCGTGTCCGTCCAGTTTTGTGATCAAGCCGTACTCCAAGCGTAGAGTTTTCTGGACTGCAATGGTCAGATTTCTTTACTCGTGCCAGCTCACCCGTTGGATGTTAGCTCTCCAGCTCCGACTCCAGCTTGGCTTCATTCAGCTAAACCGTTTTTTGTCAGCAGGATACGGGCTAGCCATGTGGGTAATAAGGATTTCCCATAATGGGAACCAAGTTCAAATAACCAGCAGGTCTTGCCGGTCCAATATGTAGGGAGCACTTCAAGAGCCACAGCTTACAGGTGTCGGCGTACACGACCGGCGAAGGATCCGGCCGAACGGAGAGGTGATTGCATGAGCTTCCGCGTGCAGACGCGCGGATTTGTGCTGGGGCTAATTTTTGCGGCGTGGTTCGTGGCGCCGACAGCCGCGCAAATTTCTCCCGGCGCGCTTTCGAGAGCCCACAAATCTTTGGACGGCGCGACCCAGTGTGCATCATGCCACAAGCTGGGCGGAGGCGAGCCGGTTTTTCGCTGTCTCGATTGCCACACGGAGATTGCCAGCCGATTGTCGGCACATCGCGGATTGCACTGGTCGTATGGAATCCAGGCGGGGTCGAGTCAGGAGTGCGCGCGCTGCCACTCGGAGCACAACGGTTCAGACTTCCCGCTGATCAAGTGGGACATCAAGAAGTTTGAGCACAAGCAGACAGGCTATGTGCTGGAAGGGAAGCACGAAGGCTTAACCTGCAACCGATGTCACACGCCGGACCACATTGGGGGAGCGGAACGCGCGGCGATCAGGATGAAGGATCCGGCGCGAACGTTTCTAGGAGTCTCGACGGCATGTATCACGTGTCACCAGGACCAGCACAACGGACGCTTGGGGCCGAACTGCCAGCAGTGCCACAACTTCACCGACTGGAAGACGACATCCAAACAGTTCGACCATTCAAAAACGCGATATCCATTGACCGGACTGCACGCCCAGGTCGCTTGCCAAAAATGCCATACGCCCGCACCCGATGGCAAGCCGCGTTATGCGGGGCTGCCGTTTGGCAAGTGCTCAGACTGTCACGCTGACGTGCATCACGGAAGCTTCGCGCAGACCTGCCAGTCGTGCCACAACACGAGTGGGTGGAAGCGAGTATCGGTGGGCGGGCTGAACTCGAGCTTTGACCACGCGAAGACGAAGTTTCTGCTGGTCGGCAAGCATCAGGGAGTGGACTGCTTGCAGTGTCACCAGAACGGCGACTTCAAGAAAGCGGTGGCATTCGCCAAATGCGCTGACTGCCACAAGCCGGATCCGCATCACGGCCAGTTTGCGAAGCGTCCAGACCAAGGCGAATGCGGATCGTGCCACAACGAGCAAGGATGGAAGCCGGCGAAGTTCGGGCTGAAGGAGCACGCCGAGACCGCGTATCCGCTGGTGGACAAGCACGCCCAGGTAGAGTGCGCGCAGTGCCACATTCCAAAGGGCAAAGAGACGCTGTTCAAGATCAAATTTGCTCGCTGCCTGGATTGCCATAAGGATGAGCACGGCGGGCAATTCGCAGCAGCGCCTTACTCGAACCGCTGCGAGCAGTGTCACAACTTGAAGGGGTACAAGCCTTCGCTGTTTACCCTGGAACAACACAAGAAAACGCGATTTCTGTTGACCGACGGGCACTTGGCAGTGCCCTGCGGCGAGTGCCACAAGCCGAGGGAGAGCGCGAATTTGGGGTCGGTCGAGAGGAAGCCGCTGACGCCGTATCACTTTGATTCACTGACCTGCACTAGTTGCCACAAAGACCCGCATCAGGGAGAGTTCGCGAAGCGCACGCAGCAATTGCTGGCATCCGGCAAGCCTGCCGGATGCCAAGCCTGCCACTCCACCAAAGCGTGGAAGGAACTCTCACGATTCGACCACGCCAGCACGCAGTTTGTGCTGGTGGGAGCGCACCGGGGAGTGGCGTGCGGCGACTGCCACAAGCCGCCAAACCTGGAAACCACGCTGCTGCATGTGAACTTCAGCGCAGCGCCGGTGAAGTGTGAAGACTGCCACGCCGATTCCCACGGCGGACAATTTGCCAACGGGGATCGGGTGACGGAATGCGCCAGTTGCCACAACAGCAACAAGTGGAAGCCATCGCTGTTTGAGCACGACAAGCGGACGAGCTTCGCACTGAAGGGAGCGCACCAGAATGTGCGTTGCGCGCAGTGCCACAGCGCGACGCGGGAGACCGAGGGCAAGCCGGTGCTGTTCTACAAGCCAACTCCGAAAGAATGCGCGGCGTGCCATGGTGCGGACCCGAAGTTCAAAACCATTGCGCGATGATGCAAGCAGATGATGCATGCAAGGGATGGGCCTTACGAAGAGCGCTGTCCAGATTTTTCGACCTCGTAGTTCAAGTTCCTCGACCGTAAAAAATCCTCAAGGGACAGAAGAAGTTACATCTGCTGAGTGGAGTTAGGAGATGTTGCGAATTGCAACATTGCAGTTCTGCTTTTTGCGAATTGGGCAGTTGCAACAGTTCACGAGGAGAGTAAAGCATTTCATCAGGATGGAGAATGAATTGCTTTGCTGTTTACACACAGGATGGCCACGCGGCCATTGCTTAGTTCTTGAACTCGTAAAACCAATTTTTGAACGAAGGGCATTGTGATTTTCGGTCTGGCGGCACATTTCGCGATGGTGTGGCTGTTGCTGCCGATGCCAGGATCGCAAACGGCAAAGCCAGCGCAGAGTACGCATAGCCCTCATGGCACCCTGACCCTTCCCTGCGAGAGCTGCCACACCGAAGCAGGCTGGAAGCCGATCCGCGCCATCCCTGAGTTTGATCACAACCAGACGAAGTTCCCTCTACGCGGATTGCACGAAGGGGTACAGTGTATCCAGTGTCACGTCAAGCCGGTGTTCACCAACGTTGGCGCCAAGTGCTCGTCGTGCCATGCGGACCTGCACAAGGGCCAGTTCGGGGCGGCCTGCGAGCAGTGCCATTCGGTGAAGGGATGGAACGTCAAGATTCAACAGATCAAAGAACACCAAAATCGGTTTCCGTTAATTGGAGGGCACGCCGCGCTGGAGTGCGAAACCTGCCACACGGGCGCGGCGACGGGACAGTTCCAGGGACTCTCCACCGCGTGTTATAGCTGCCACGCCAAGGATTACCAGAATACTTCGGGCCCCAGTCACGTGGCGACGGGGTTCCCCACGACTTGCGAACAGTGCCACAGCCTGAATACGTGGTTTGACGCAAAGTTCGACCACAGCAAGTTCACGAATTTTGCGCTGACCGGAGTGCACACCACGCTACAGTGCACGCAGTGCCACATCGGCGGGCAGTTTAAGGGAACGCCTGCGACTTGCGTGGGTTGCCATCTGCCCGCATTCCAGGGAACGGACAACCCAAGTCACGTGAAGTTGAACCTGCCCCAGACTTGCCAGAACTGCCATACCACTTCGGCCTGGATGCCGGCATTCTTCGATCATTCGCTGGTGGGATTCGCCCTGACCGGGGCGCATGCTCCATTGCAATGTTCGCAGTGCCACACCAATAATAATTACAACTTGACCAACACCGAGTGCGTGGCGTGTCACCTGAAGAATTTCCAGGACACCAACAATCCCAACCACGCGCAGTCGGGATTCCCGCAGACCTGCGCCACCTGCCACAACACCACTACCTGGCTGACGGTGACGTTCAACCACAGCAGCACCGGGTTTCCGTTGACCGGCGCCCACGTGCCGCTACAATGCTCGCTCTGCCACATCAACAACAACTACAACCTGAAAACCGCGGACTGTGTGAGCTGCCATCTGCCTCAGTACCAGGGGGCAACCAACCCGAACCACGTGACGCAGAGCTTCCCCCAGACTTGCCAGAACTGCCATAGCACGGTGAACTGGCTGAACGCGACGTTCAACCACACCTCCACGGGCTTTGCGCTGACGGGGGCCCACCTGCCGCTGGCCTGCTCGCAATGCCATATCAACGGCAATTACAACCTGACCAGCGCGGCCTGCGTGAATTGCCACTTGAAGGCATACCAGGCGACCACGGACCCCAACCACGTGGCGTCCGGCTTTCCGCAGACCTGCGAATCGTGCCACTCGACCACTTCCTGGGCGGGCGCGATCTTTAACCATGCCTCCACTGGCTTTGCCCTGACGGGCGCGCATGTGCCGCTGCAATGCGTGCAGTGCCATGTGAACAATAACTACAACCTGAAGACCGCGGCCTGCGTGGATTGCCACCTGACGCAATACAACAGCACCACCAATCCGAACCACGCGGCGGCGGGATTTCCGCAGCAATGCGAGCTGTGCCACGGCACCACGGTGTGGACGGACTCGACCTTTAACCACAACAACACGCCGTTCCCGCTGACCGGCGCGCACACCACGCTGGCTTGCGCCAGTTGCCACGTGAACAATAACTACACCACGCTGCCGACGGATTGCTACGGCTGCCATAAGGCCCAGTACCAGAGCACCACCAATCCGAACCACATGGCGGCGGGCTTCCCGACCACCTGCCAGACTTGCCACTCGACGCAGACCTGGCTGGGCGCGGTGTTCAACCACACTTATTTCCCGACGCCACACCATGGCATTAGCACTTGCACCGACTGCCACACCAATGCGAATGATTACAAAGTCTTTACTTGCACGGGGTGCCACTCGCATCCCAAGGCGGATACGGACAGTCACCACCAGGGAGTGAGCGGATACGTGTACAACAGCACGAACTGTTTGGCCTGCCACCCCACCGGGAATGGCGGCGGATAAGCAACGGCCACGGAACTGCAAGCAATCGAGTGAGAACGATGCCCTCCCCCCACAGCGCTGACAGTGAGAAGAACGATGAAGATAGCCCGACAATTCGGATTTGTTCTTCTCCTGTTGAGCTGTGCCGTGGCGCAAGATTCGCCGGCGCTGCGGATGCGACCTGACCCTCCAAGCATTCGCCCACAGGACGCGGCTGAAGCGACGGCGGAGGCCGCGGGGACGATCTCCGTGGTGGAAGACGCCAACCAGGATCTGCAAACGGTTTTCAAGATCAAGTATGTCGCCGCCGACGCGGTATATCTCGACGGTGGGCGCAGCGCCGGGCTGGCGGAAGGCGTGAAGCTGGTAGTGCGCGAGCCGATGACCGCGAAACCGCAAGCGGCGACCGCAGCGACCGCAGCACCGGCAGCGGAGAATGATTTGCCGGGCGTGGTGGCGGAACTCGTGGTGCTGTCGGTAGCCGAGACTTCCGCGGTGGCTCGGATTCAATCCCCCAAGCGGGCGCTGGTCGCGGGTGACATCGCTTCACTTTCTTCCGCCGACCAGGAAGCGCTGGTGCAGAAGAATGCGCTGAGCGCGACCCGAAAATATCCCATGGTGATCAGCTTTACCGAAGGCGACACCTTGGACGACGAAGCGCGCGAAGAAGTGCCGCGCCCCCCGCTGCCCTCGGTGAACCGCGCTCGCGGACGTTTCGGCCTGGACTACTCCGGAGTCTCGAGTCCGGGGAGAGCCGGTTCCACCAGCTCCAACGTGGGGGTGGTCTTTCGCGGCGATATCACGCGCATCAATGGCACTTACTGGAACCTAAGTGGCTACTGGCGCGGCAGTATGAATACGCACTCCGGGGCCGGGACGCAGACTCTGCAAAACCTGCTCAACCGGACCTATCACCTCAGCCTGAGTTACCAGAACCCGAATTCGGCGTGGGTGGCGGGTGTGGGGCGTCTGTTTCTGCCATGGGCCAGCAGCCTCGACACCATTGACGGCGGATATTTTGGCCGTCGCGTGCACCCCGGTGTGACGCTGGGAGTGTTCGCCGGTTCCACGCCCGACCCGACTTCCTACAACTACAATCCCGACCGAAAGATTGGCGGCACCTTCGTCAACTTTGAGGGCGGCAGCTATGACGACTTGCACTACACCAGCACTTCCGGATTCGGCATCAGCACGTTGAAGTGGCAGATTGACCGTCCCTTCGTGTTCTTTGAAAACGGAATTTTCTATAAACAAAAATTTTCCGTTTACCATTCTTTGCAGGCAGACAGCCCCAAGGGGAATGCCGCCGTGACCGCGCCTGGCGCGGGTATTGGGCGCAGTTTCCTGACGGTGCGCTTTCAACCCGTGCCGCGGGTCGAACTCACGCTCAACCACAGTTACTTTCGCGACGTCCCCACCTTCGACCCGTCGCTGATCGGTACCGGGCTGCTCGACAAATATCTGTTCCAGGGATTCAGCGTGGGAGCGCGGGTCGAGGTGCACAAACAGATTTGGCTCTACGGCGATCTTGGCCGGAGCAGCCGCAGCGGCGACGCCAAGACTTCGCTCAACGAGCTGTTTGGAGTGACCTTGGGGCGGGTGCCGTTCATCGCAACGCGCGCAGATTTCCGCTACTCGAAATTCAACAGCTCGTTTGGAGCGGGCTCCTACTCCGCGTTGTCGCTGTCGCGCAGTTTCAACGACAACCTGCGTTTCGAGCTGCTGGCGGGCAAGCAGAGCTTCACTTCAACACTGGCGGGAACGGACTCCGCGAAGTTTGTGACCTTCAACGCCGAGTCTGCGCTGGGGCCGCACTATTTCATTCAAAGTGGAATTACGGTGAGCCGGGGTCGAGTGCAGAACTACAACCAGTGGAACACGACTATTGGCTACCGCTTCGATTCCAAAGGGAAAGCCAAGATCAAATGAACTTGCGACTTTTATGCGGATACGGCGGACGGGGGATGGCGCTGATGCTGGCGTTGAGCCTGTTCGTCCCGTCCGCGCCAGCCAGAACGGTACCGGTCGACGATCTGCGGGAGCGCACCAGCCAGCAGGTGGCGGCGTTTCTGGACGAATTCTCGGATGTAAAGTGCACTGAAGTCGTGACCCAGGAGAAGCTGCGCAAAGACGGCAAAACGGAGTTGCATCAGCAGTCCACCTACGACTATCTGGTGATCATGAGCAATGCCGGGGGCGAGCTGAACTTGAACGAGTCGCGACTGGCCCTCAAAGTAGGAAGCGGGGCCAGCAAGAAGAATGTTTCGCTGCTGGTGAGCAACGGATTTGCCACCATGTTCCTGATCTTTCATCCCTACTATGCGGACGGCTTCCGCTTTACCGAGACCGGAGCAGAAGTGGTGGAGGGCCGCTCGCTGAGCAAGATCCATTTCGAGCACATCCGCGGCAGGAAGTCTCCGGTGGCGCTGGCGTTGCGCGGACGGGAGTTCGCGCTGGAGATTTCGGGCGACGCCTGGATTGACTCTGCGACCGGCAACATCGTGCGCATGACGGCCGGGGTGAACCAGGGACTGGAAGATATCGGAATGAAATCGATGCTTTCCGATGTTCGCTTTGCAGCAGTTCCGTTCCGTGGGCAGAAAGAGGTCTATTGGTTTCCCGCGGAGGCGAGCGTCGAGGTGGAGACGCCGCGGCAACACTGGCGCAACCACCACCAGTTCACCGACTACAAGAAATTCTCAGTTAGCACGGAGGAGCACGTTTCTACCCAATGAGCACGAATGCCACGGTCGCTTCCGCAGTCCTGCCAGCTCGCAGCCGGGAGAGTGGCCACCACGCTCGCCTAGTTGCGGCCTATGTGATCGCCATCGCCTTGATTCTGGGAATCTTCGGCTATGGGCTCGACTACTACACCGCAAGCTCTGCGGAGCGGCCATTCTCCCCGAAGCACGCGCTCCTGCGTCCGAGTGGACACATCGGAATCAACCTCGGCATTCTCGGGCTAGTGATGTTCGTGGTGATTTTTCTGTACCCGCTACGCAAGCGCTGGCCGTGGCTGGCGCGGCAAGGCAGCACCAAACGCTGGCTGGATTTCCACGTCCTGCTGGGTTTGTCGGCGCCGTTTGTGATTGCGCTGCACTCGTCGTTCAAGTTCCGTGGCATCGCCGGCGTGGCCTTCTGGATCATGCTGGCGGTTTCGCTCAGCGGCGTGGTGGGGCGGTATCTCTACGGCCAGATCCCGCGCCAGTTGAATGCAGCCGAGATGTCGCGGAAAGAACTGCAAGACTTGCAACAAGACTTCACCCGCCGTTTGTCAGAAGAAAAAATGCTGCCTGAGGAGAATTTGCGGGAGGCGCTAAAACTTCCCAGCCAGGCCCAGGTGGATAAGCTCCCCGTTCTGGTGGCGCTGGTTTATATGTTCGCTCTCGACTTGGCGCGGCCGTTGCGGATCGCCCGCCTGCGCCGCCATGCTCTGACCCTGGGTGAGCGAACGGCCTCGCTGGGAGGCTTGCTTGCCAGCCAACACGCGGACCTGGAACGCGCTATTACCACGGTGCGCGAGGAAGCGGCGCTGGCCAAGCGCATCTTGTTCTTGACGCGTTCGCAGCAGGTATTTCACCTGTGGCATGTGATCCACAAGCCGTTCAGCTACACCTTTGCAGTGCTGGCGCTGGGACATGTGGTTGTGGTTTTTCTGATGGGATACTTGTGAGGCCGCAATGGATACCCTGATTTCTGTCATCATTGCGGTAGTGGTTTCGCTCTTCTTCGTGCGAGGCTACCTGAAGAAGCTGACGGCGAAGGCGGCTCCTCGCGCAGCGGCAGCACCGGCGCCAGTTGCTATGCATCCCTGCCCGCGCTGTTCCCAGCCCATTCCCAAGACGTCGTCCTTCTGCTCGCATTGTGGTGCGGCGCTGGCGATGTGGACGGTGCATCGCGCCGAGATTACCACCAGCAGCGGGGACGCCAAGGGCAAGCCCAAACCGGTGATCAACGCGTCGCTCTGCGTCGGCTGCGGCGGGTGCATTGAAGTGTGTCCGGAAGTGGGCGCCATGGAACTGATTCAAGGCAAGGCGATTCTTACCCATCCGGAGTTATGCACCGGCCATGCCAAATGCGCGGAAGCCTGTCCGACGAATGCTATCGCTTATGCATACGACGGCGTGCTGCAAACCGTCAAAGTGCCGAACGTGAAGGAAGATTTCGAAACCAACGTGTCCGGTCTGTACATTGTCGGCGAATTGGGCGGCATGGGACTGATCAAGACCGCCATCAACGAAGGCAAGCTGGCGATCGACTACGTGCGACAGCGGTTGCAGGCGGAAACCGGCAAGTCCGGGGCTCCCGACGATGCGTTTGACGTGGCGATTGTCGGCGCGGGGCCGGCGGGGCTGAGTGCCTCGCTTAGCGCGCATCAGTACGATCTTCACTACATCACGCTTGAGCAGGGCGAGATTGCTTCCACCATTCGCAATTATCCTCGCCACAAGTTTCTGATGGCCGAGCCGCTAAGCATTCCGCTGTATGGCAACCTCTACATTGCCGACAGCAGTAAGGAAGCGCTGCTGGCGGTGTGGGAAACCATTGTGCAGAATACCGGCGTACGCATTCAAACCAACGAGCGCCTGGAGCGGGTGCAGCGCAATGGCAGCGGCTTCCACGTAGAGTCTAGCAAGAGGAAGTACTACGCCCGCTATGTAGTGCTGGCGCTGGGACGGCGCGGGTCGGCGCGAAAACTCAGCGTGCCCGGCGAAGAGTTGAGCAAGGTGGCCCACCGTTTGATCGAAGCCGAGACCTATGAAGACAAAAATGTTTTGGTAGTTGGCGGCGGAGATTCGGCGATCGAGGCCGCTATCGCCTTGGGCCGCGCGGGAAAAAACCGGGTCACGCTGAGCTATCGGGGCGCAGACTTCAAGCGCGCCCGGGAACGCAACCAGCATTTTCTGGAAGCCGCCGAAAAAGAAAGCAAGCTTCGCGTGGTCCGCCGCTCCAACCTGGTCGAGATCCTGCCCGCTTCCGTCGCGATCGACGTTCAGGGCGCGCGCGAAGAGATTCCCAATGACTATGTGTTCATCCTGATCGGCGGCGAATCGCCAGAGGAATTTCTGACCAAGATGGGAGTGGAGATCGTGGAGAAGTCGCTACAGCCCACGCCGACGTTCAGCTAAAGTCCGCGGCCGCTGCGCACACTTGTCCCGACCCGTTGTAGACAACACCCCTCCGCGTTAATACACTGCTACTAGCTGCAATCAGAAATCGTCCCCATGAGACTGATCACTTTCAAAGATGGCACGCGCCTTTCCCGGATCGGCGCCGTCACGCCTGACAGCCGCGTGGTGGACCTGAACACTGCCTGCGCCCTGTATTTGCGCGATGTCGAAAACGAGAGCGCTTATTACCGCCTGGCCGATTCGCTGGTTCCCGCCGATATGCGCGCCCTGTTTGAGGGCGGCGACACCAGCCTGGAGGCCGCGAAAAAGGCGTACGAGCACGCGCTGCAACTGGAGAACGAAGCGGCTGGCCCCCAAGGCGAGGGCGTAATCTATCCCTCGGAATACATCGAGATCAAGGCCCCGATTATCCCCAAGAAGTTTTTTCACACCGCCGGGAATTTCCGCGAACACCACGAAGAAGCCACCAAGGCCGGGTTCTCGCATCCGGTGATGCCGTGGATTGTGTTCTTCCAGAATGTGGACGCCATCATCGGACACGACGAGCCCGTGATCTATCCCGAGCACCTCACCCAGGAACTCGACTACGAACTCGAGCTGGCAGTAGTGCTGAAGAAGCCGGGTAAGCATTTTTCGCCGGAAGAAGCGATGAGCCATGTCGGCGGTTATGTGATCTTCAACGACATCACGGCGCGTGACATTCAGCGGCGCGAGATGCAGTCGGGCGTATTCAGCTTCTGCAAAGCCATTGACACGTTTTGCCCGCTGGGGCCGTGGATTGTGACCGCCGACGAAATCCCCGATCCCCACAATCTGGCAATGGAATTGCGGGTAAACGGCGAGTCGCGTCAACGTTCGCACTCTGGCAAGATGTCAGTGAAGATCCCGGAAATCTTGTCGCACTACTCGCCCATGGGGTACAGCGCGGGCGATGTGGTTTCCACCGGCACGGTTTCAGGAGTGGCGGCGTTTTCGGGCGATCCCAAAGCGTGGTATCTGAAGCCGGGCGACGTGATGGAGTGCGAGATTGAGAACATCGGCATCCTGCGAAATCCAGTCATCTCGTGGGAAGAAGCCTACGGACGGAAGAGATAAGATTTGGTAATTGAGTAATTGAGTAATTGAGTAATTTGGTAATTTGGTAATTTGAAACCCGAAGCCGATTTGCTTGCGCCAGAGGATTCAGCATTCCAAATTACTCAATTACTCAATTACTCAATTACAAAATTCTTCCAATGTCCAATGTTTGGGTAAGCTCGCTGAATGCGCGCCCTGAAGTGCGTGCCGCGTTCCCGTCCGGACCGATCCGGTTCTACGACACCACGCTGCGCGATGGCGAGCAGACGGTTGGCGTCGTCCTGTCGCCGCAACAAAAGCTGGAAATCGCCCACCAACTCGACGGCCTCGGCGTGGGGCGCATCGAGGCGGGTTTTCCCCGTGTCTCTCCCGAAGATGCCGAAGCCATTCAACTGATGCAGAAGGCCGGCATCAAGGCCGAGCTGTGGGGATTCTCGCGCGCGGTGAAAGCCGACGTCGAGGAATTGGTGCGGCTGGGGCTGAAGTATTCAGTGATTGAAGCGCCGGTCAGCGACATCAAGCTGAAGGCCTACGGAATTTCGCACGACGAAGTGCTGCGGCGGATTCGCGATGCGGTTGAGGCTGCGAGCCGGCAGGGAATTACGGTCGCATTCTTTGCGGTGGATGGAACCCGAACCGCACTGGACTTTTTGAAGACGGTGTACCTGGCCTCACTCGAAGCGGGAGCAAAGGAAGTGGTCGTGGTGGATACCATCGGCGCCTGCGGACCCGAGGCGGCCGAATACCTGACTCGCGAAGTCTGCGGCTGGGTTGGGCCGAGCGTGCCGGTGCACTGGCACGGGCACAACGATTTTGGCATGGCGACGGCGTGCGCAGTGGCGGCAGTCCGCGGCGGCGCAACCTGGATCCAAGGCACGGTCAATGGCATGGGCGAACGCGCCGGGAATGCCGACATTGCGGAGATTGCGCTAGCGTTGCGCTGTTTGTACGGAGTGCCGGTGGAACTGAATCTGGAGCGCGCTCGCGAGGCTTCGGCTACGGTCTGCCGTGTTGCCGGCTACACGCTTGAAGCCTGGAAGCCGGTGGTGGGCGAGAACCTCTTTATGCGCGAGAGCGGAGCGGTGGCGAGCCAGTTCCACATTCCCGAAGCCATTGAGCCTTACGCGGCCGAGCTGGTGAATGCGGAACGCAAGATCGTGCTAGGCAAGAAGAGCGGACTCGACAGCATCACGCTGAAGGCGGAAGAGTTGAGGCTGAGCATCGCGCCGGAGCAACGCGGTCCCATTCTCGCCGAAGTGAAGAAACGTGCCATCGCGCGGAGGGGTCTGATTTCCGACGACGAGTTCCGGGGGATTGTGCAGCAGCACGCCAAACTCTAGCTGGCCTCGTTACTTTAGCGTCAACTAACCCCCGCCGGTCGGCGCCACCAAGCGGGTGCCCCATCCTCTCGCGCCTCTTGCAATGGGTGGACGGCTTTTTCCGTGTTCGTTAAGGCAGATTGGCGTGAATGCCAAGAGTTTCGGCGGCCTTACGGAGTCGCTTGTCTCGAGTCCACAGAAGCGTAAACGAATTGATAAAGACAGAGGCGATCAGGTGTGCGTCGGTCAGACCGATCCCCAGGCTGTACAAACGACGAGCCTCATTCATCCGCCGCACTTCGCTCAGTCGCGCTACTTGCACCTGTGGTAAAAGGTCCAGCAGGGTCAGCGTCTTGACGCGCTCCCGCAGAGATCCAAGCGCAAGTTCCGCGATGACGAAGGGATGGATCACAATGTTCCCTTGGTTAAGATGCTCACGCAACTCATTGTTTCCCGTACGAAAGTGCTCCATCCAAATCGACGTATCAGCGAGAATCAATTCAGCTTCGCCCGGCGGCGTGGGATGCGCCTCAATCCCGGCATGGTGCCGCCCAGAGAGGCCAATCTGCGGGCGCTTTCTCGCTCGATGAGGGCTTTAAGAGCTTCACGAATCAACGCCGTCTTCTCCGCCACCCCGGTGAACTCCTGGGCGATGCGTACGAGATCGTCATCCAGCGCAACGGTTGTTCTCATGGATTCTTTAGGCACTGATCATAGCATCGAATGATGCCAATCGTTATGCCTTCCGGTCGCGGGGGAGCCGCAAACGCCGGCTGCTTACTTCAGCGACAACTGCCCCGCACCAACGTGCGCTGCCAATCGGTATTTCCCGCTGCCTTCGTGCTTGAACGACCGAAACAGTCCCCCTTTGGAGACTTGCATGGGCGCGGCTTCAAGCTGTCCCGTACTCACCGAAGCTTCCACCGTGCGGTAGTCGTTGGGGTTCCCCATCTCGATGTCTAATTGGCCAAAGCTCAGTTCCACGTCCTTATTGCCGGGAATGTCTTCCACGTTCAACTGGCCGGCCATCATGCGCAGGTAGAGGTCGCTGGTCTTGGGGATCTCAATGGTCATTTTGAACTGGTTATGGGGACAGCCGCTGATGTCCAGCTCGGCTACCTGGTCGCGGCGCTTTAGTCTAACCGTCACGTCGGGCGTTGAGTCAGAGCCCTTCCCCGAGTAGTGCACTCGGATCTTTTCCTGGTCTGTGCCGTTGACGCGGACCTCGCCCGAACAGGAGTCAATTCTCAGGCGGCTATTAGCGGGGAAATCGGCCTCGAACTGGCCGGTGCCGCGCTCCTCGCGGGTGTCATTGTGAGACGCGAACGCAATGGTAGAGAATAGGAAAGCTACCCCGAACATGACAAGCCACGGCTTCATGCACACACCTCCGGCGGATGGTTTCAATAGACCGTACGCAGCCGGAGCGACAGAAGTTCCCTTACTCGCTGGTGAAGTAGTCCACTTTCACCGGGTTCTCAAACAGCGAGTAGTCACGGGTGACTACGGTAATGCCAGTATCGGTAACGAAGTAGCGTTGCCGGTCGGCTTCGATGTCGTAGCCGATTGTGGTGCCCTCGGGAATGTGGACGTCGCGGTCAATGATGGCCTTGCGGATGCGGCAGTGCCTGCCGACATCCACGTGGCTGAACAGGATGCTAGATTCCACTTCGGAAAAAGAATTGACCCGCACATCGGGAGAGAGAACGGAATTTTTCACCGTCCCTCCGGAAACGATGCAGCCGGCGGCGACCAGTGAATCCAGGGCCTGCCCCATGCGCCCGGTCTCGGCAAACACAAACTTGGCCGGCGGATATTGCCGCTGATGGGTGCGGATGGGCCAGTCTTTGTCGTAGAGGTTAAAGACCGGCGAAACCGAGATCAGATCCATGTTGGCTTCGTAGTAAGCCTCGAGGGTTCCCACGTCGCGCCAGTACAGCGCTTCTTTCTTGTTCTCATCCTCGAAATTGAAGGCAAACACGCGATATTCGTCCAGCATCTTGGGCAGAATGTCTTTGCCGAAATCGTGGCTGGAATTGGGGTCTTCCGCATCTTTCAGCAGCACCGGGATCAGCACGTCGGTGTTGAAAATGTAGATGCCCATGGAGCCTGACACCCGCTCAGGATCAAAAGGCGAGCGGATCTTCGTGATCTGGGGCTTCTCTTCGAATCCGATGATGCGATGGTCGCGGTCCATCTCGACTACGCCAAAGCGCGAGCATTCGTCGGTTTCCATCAGCAGCGTGGCCACGGTCACGTCGGCATCGGCGTCTTTGTGCTGCTTCATCATGCGGCCATAGTTCATTTTGTAGATGTGGTCGCCGGAGAGCAGCAGCACATAGCGCGGTTCTTCCGAGCCGATGGAATAGATATTCTGATAGACTGCGTCTGCCGTGCCCATGTACCAGTTGTCGCTCACCCGCTTCATGGGCGGCAGAATCTCTACGAACTCGCCGATTTCTTTGCCCAGGATGTTCCAGCCTTCGCGGATGTGCCGGTTCAGCGACAGGGCCTTGTATTGAGTGAGGATGTACACCCGGCGCAAATCGGAGTTGATGCAGTTGGAGAGGGTGATATCAATAATTCTATAAATGCCGCCAAAGTTGACTGCCGGTTTGGCGCGGTCGCGGGTCAAGGGGTAAAGGCGCTCGCCTGCGCCTCCCGCCAGCAGAACTCCCAAAGTCTCTCTCATCATGCACCCGGTTGGCTGAGTTGTGCGGCCACAAACGCGCCAGGGCAGGCGGCGCAGTCACGACTGCGAACTGATACTAGCACAGGCGAATGAACTGAGAGAGCGACGTGGTTCGTGACGCGAAGCCCCGGCTTGGTGCTGGCCGAGTTCGGCTACACGCCCGCTCCCACCGGCAACTCGGCCTTCAGCCAAGCGTCAAACCCACCCAGTACATTGATCAGGTTATGGTGGCCGCCGCGCTCCAGCAGGCTGCACGCAATTACGCTGCGGTAACCTCCTTTGCAATGAACGGCCAACGGGGCCTGGGGATCAAGTTGCGGCAGTTTCGAGCCGAAGTCGTCCAGGGGATACCAGACTGCGTTGTCGATGTGTGCGGCGTTCCACTCGCCGGCGCGGCGGACGTCGAGCACCTGTACCCGGCCAACTTCCAGAGCGTCGTGAAGTTCCCCCACCGTCATCTGGGGCGTGTGGCTAATGGGGAAGCCCGCGGCTTGCCAGGCTTCAACGCCGCCCTCGAGATAGCCGCGAAGCTCATCGATGCCGACCCGTGCCAGCCGCATGCGGGCTTCCTCTAGCATCGCCGGGGTCGCCCCGATCAGCACGGGACGGGACGACAATCCCAGCACCGTTCCCGCCCAACTAGCGAACTGCCCGCCCAGCGCAATGCTCACCGCGCCGGGGATGTGGCTGCGGGCGAAATCCTCCACTGGGCGCACATCGAGCAGAATCACTCCTTGCTCCAGAAGCTGGCGGGCCTCGGCGGGAAGCATGCCGTGCAGAGGCGGCAGCGCTTCCAGCGCAGCCGCACCGTTCCGGTTGATCTCGGCGTCCTGCAGGAAATATTCCGGGCGGACGGGAAGGTTGGTGGTGAGATCGCGGACGAATTCCTCTTTGCTCTGGATCTGGAGCGCGGGGTTGGTGAGCCGCTCAGTGCCGATGGTGGAAAACTTTTCTGCTCTCATGCTGCGGCCGCAGAGCGAACCAGCGCCGTGTGCGGGATAGACCAGGGTGCTATTCGGCAGGGCCATCAACTTCTGATGCAGGCTGTCATAGAGCATGGCGGCCAACTGCGGCGGGGTGTGCGTGGTGGCGAGATCGGGGCGGCCCACGTCGCCGATGAACAACGTATCGCCGGTGAGTACGGCCCACGGTGCGCTCGATTTTTCTTCGTCGGTGATCACGAAGCACATGCTTTCCGGCGTGTGCCCGGGAGTTTCGATGGCCTGGATGCGAACCCGGCCGATGCGGATTTCGTCGCCCTCGCGCAGCGCAATGTGGGGGAATGTGGCCCCGGCCGCTGCGCCCACAGCAATGGTTGCGCCGGTCCGTTCCGCCAATTCCTTGTGGCCGGAGACGAAATCGGCGTGGAGATGAGTTTCCAGGATGTACTTCAGCTTCAGCCCGTGCTCCTGCATTGCTTGCAGATAGATGTCCACATCGCGCTGCGGGTCCACGACCGCGGCCTCTCCATTGGAGCCGATCAGGTACGAGGCGTGCGCCAGGCAAGTCAGGTAAAACTGCTCAAAGTACATGGGGGTTCGCCTTCAAAAATTGGTCGGGCCATGATATCCCAAGCGGGCACGCCATGCAGTGATCTTCTATGGCTTTTCGTTATCGGTTGTTCGCGGCGAGTGCGTCTAGTGTGGGGTTGTGTCCAATGGACAGTTCGGCACTTGGCGTGCATCTAAAGCGTGTGTCCAAGGACAAAAAGTCCGTAACTGATTGAAAATGAGGCACTCCGAGGTATGAAGTACACGGTACAGGCGGTAATTTTGGGCATGGGACTGGTGGCGGTAAGCCTCTGGGCGACGGCCCAGGTGCCGGCCGCCGCCTACTCTGCATCCCCCTGGATGGCCTCCGGGTTGGAAACGGATGCCGACCAGCGCGATACCATTCTCACCATCAAGAAGCGGGTGGACGAGGTCAACCTGGTTTTTATCGCGACCGACAAGCACGGCAAGTTCGTGCGCGACTTGCAGCAGGCCGATATCTCCATTCTTGACGATCATCGCCCGCCCGAAGCCATTTCCGATTTTCATCGCGTAACCGACTTGCCCATCGAGATGGGGCTGCTGGTGGATGTGAGCGGCTCGGTGCGTGCGCGTTTTGGTTTCGAGAAACAAGCGGCGGTTGATTTCCTGCAGAAAACATTGCGGCCGGGCTTCGACAAGGCGTTTGTCGAGGGCTTCAACACCCGTGCTCAACTGACCCAGGATTTCACCGACAACGTGGCGATGCTCTCGAACGGCGTTTCGCGGATGCAGGTGGGTGGCGGTACGGCGCTATACGACGCGGTGTATCGTGCTTGCCGCGACAAGTTGGCGCATGAGCATCCTGACCACCCGGTGCGCAAGGCCATCATCCTGGTGAGCGATGGCGAAGACAACCAGAGTGAAGTAACCCGCGCCCAAGCCATTGAAATGGCGCAGCGTTCCGAAGTGATTATTTACGCCATCTCCACTGACGACAGCGGCCTGGTGCTGCGCGGCGACACGGTCCTGGCGCAGATGGCGGCGGCAACCGGCGGCAAGGCTTTCTTTCCCTTCAAGATGAAGGACATCACGCGCTCGTTTGCCTCGATCGAAGACGAATTGCGCAGCCAGTATGCCGTCTCTTATCGCCCCGCCAGCTTTGACCCCGACGGCCGATACCGTTCCATTCAGATCACTTCGCTGAAGAAAGATCTGCAAGTCAGATCCCGCCAGGGATACTTCGCTCCCAAACAGTAAGGCCCGAAGCAGTGTCCACCAAGCCCGACTCGGCTGCCTTCGGCGGAAGGCCGAAAACGCGAACCGCAAAGAAATCCTTGCTTTGTGTGGAAAACAACCTTCTCGGGCTACCCACGCCCGCCTCGGCTTGACGCGGCCTCCGATTCAGCGGAAAATTCGGCCATCGCTCCTCGTCCGCGCCGTGGACACCCTGTCCCCCAACCCCCGGTGTCCGGCCAGGCTCCAGCGGTCAGGAAAGTTGTCTATGGGAAGTTGTCTATGGAACTAGAAATCGGCCAGCGGCGTTCGCTTATTCCCGAAGTGATGGTCAGCTATTCCAGCTTCGACCGTCCTCAGGTTTTGCAGATTGTGCAGCGCCTGCGAGCCGCGGGTGTCGCCGCGTGGATTGACCAGGGCGGCATTGACGGCGCTCAGAAATGGGGCGAGGAGATCGTCAATGCCATTGACGCCTGTAAGACCGTCGTCCTGATGGTTTCGCGCTACTCCATGGAGTCGGAGAACATCGGCAAAGAAGTGATGTTGGCATGGGAGAGCGGCAAGAAGTTCCTGCCCTTGTGCCTGGATGACACCCGAATTCCCAAGTCCATGCAGTATCAGCTTGCCGGCATTCAGCAGATCAAGTTGTACGAGGGCGACCCCGAGGTAAAATTCACCGCCGTCCTCCGCTCGCTGATGCGGTTGCAAGTTCATGTGTCGCCCTATCATGTGGCTTTGATCTATGCCGGCTCGGGAGACCCCGACGAAGCTTTCAATTGGTTAAACCGGGCGTGCGAAGAGCGTTCCGGAGGCCTGGCGCACCTGGAGACAGAGCTGCGCTTCAGTGGACTGAAAACCGACCCGCGTTTCCAGCCACTGCTCAACCGAGTGAAGACTCTGACGTTGCAGCCGGAAGACGCGGCGGCGAATCTTCCGCTGGTCTTGCCGAAAACTCAGGTCCGGAACCCGCCCACCGGGCCCATCCCCTGGTGGAAGAAATTCTTCTGGCCTGATATTTATGACGATCGCAGCGCCCGGCACGCGGCGGCTCTGGGTGTGTTCGCATCGGCTCTCTTGGTCGCATCCGCATTGCTGCTGACGCTTTCCACTTTTTTGGTCAACAACCCCGCTTTAGGATTTGGTGTCGGAGCCACCGCAACCTATGCCATCTTCATGTTCGTTCCCGTCGGCATCGGCATCCAGAAGATGGGTCGTCCCGCCGCTATCATCGGGCTGGTGCTGTGCGCAATGGGCACGATGACCAACATGAATATGCTGACCGCCATGCAGGGCGCAGTCGCGGCCTACTCCAACTTGCCGGGACAGCAGAACATCTACCTGGTGCCATACCTCTACGCTTGGGCGGGGTTTCTGGTATCGCTGGTAGCAGTTGTAGGACTGACCCATGCAACGCGCGGTACCCTGGCCTATCACCAGATGGTGATGAACCGCGAAGCGCGCGACAAGCAGGATGCGATCAACGCCGAGGAGTTTGTCGCCATCAAGGCTACGGTTTTCGGTTTCATGACCCGATCCAGATCGCAGATGAACACGCTACGAGCGGCGGCCGAATCAGTCGCGGCGCGTACCACGGCTCCTTCCGCGAAAGCACCTTCCATTAAACCAGCGGTCACCTCTGTACACTCCGTGGCGGAGATTCCGGACGAGGTCGTGACCCCAGCACCCGTGATCGCTGTGTTGGCTGAGCCGCTGTTGCCGCAGACCTTGCCCAGCGTCATACCCGGGCTCAGCTTTGCTGAAGTGATCGGCGTACAAGCTCGCATGCGCTGGTTTTCCGCAGCGTCGTTTCTGCTGGCCAACCTGCTGGCTGGTCTCACTTACCTCGCGTTCCTCGCGGCCACGGGCAAGACGCAAATCCATCCCGTGTACTGGCAGGCAGTGTTCTATGAGCGCGTCTTGCTGGCACTCGCGGCATTACTAGGTTTTCGCTTCCTCAAGAAGTTCTGGCTCGCTGCGCTGGTGGCCGCAGCGCTGGCGGCGGTGGTTGAGTTGCCGGCCTATGCCCAGCTCCCAAGCTTTCAAGCCTGGGGAGACTTGGTGTACCGCGAGCCCTTCCAGCAGTTTGTTCTGTTGCCGTTCTGCTATGGATTTTTCTTTCTTGCCGGGTTGGCCCTGGCAGTTCCGCGAGTGAAGCCGTTGCCCCTGGGGCTGTGGCTGGGCGCAATGGCGGCCGAAGTCCTTACTCCCGTGGTGGCCAACCTGCTTCAAGTGTTTGGCTCAGGCAAGCCGCCCGATGCGCTGCTGGCGGGAACGTCAGTGGTATTCGCAGTCTTGCGAAGTCTGGTGTTTGCGGGAGTGCTGTGGGCCCTGCTGGAGTTGCTTCGCAAACTGCGCCCGGAGTGGGGGCTGGCGCAGCGGCCCTGAAAACCGCGCCGCCCTTGGCTCGCGATGCCCCCTAGTCGCTATGGTGCGTCGGTGACATCTGGTGCATTTTTCTTCTTTTTCTTCTCAAACGAAGGCTGCCACACAATCCCCGCCTGGAAGCGCGCACTGCCTTCACTGCGCCCGAAGACCTTGGTCTGCAAATAGTCGGCCTGCACTCGCCAGGCCCAGGTCTTGCTGAGCTTGAAATCGGCGCCTGCGCCCGCAGCCAATCCGAGTTTGTTATCGCTCTCGCGGAAATTCGGGACTCGTCCCGTCACCGCTGCCCGTCCGCCCACCGCTCCAATGTAGGGCGTGAACTTGTCCCATTTGCGATAAGGCAGATGCACTCCGAACATGTAAGTAGTCAGCTTGGTCTTGACGTCAAACGTCGTGGGGGAGCCGGGACAGAACGGAGGACAGGGCGGAAACGGTGTGGGTGAAGCTGAAGGCAGCTTCGAGGTGCCGTAGTTGCCGCCGAACTCCGCCACCAGGCTCAGCCAGCGCAACGCGTTGACGTCGAGCGCAGCATTCCATCCGTTCAGATATCCCCGATCGGGCGCCGCAAACACATTCGAGCTCACAAACGAATATCCGCCATAGATTTCCAGGCGCGGGTAGGGTTTGGCAGGCGTGGACGTAGTCAAAGGCGGTACTTCCTGCTCC
The DNA here is from genome assembly GCA_025360645.1 of Acidobacteriaceae bacterium. Taxonomy (GTDB): domain Bacteria; phylum Acidobacteriota; class Terriglobia; order Terriglobales; family Acidobacteriaceae; genus JANYBT01. Next base: position 26,443 of record JANYBT010000060.1, read on the forward strand.
ACGGTCGTCGGCTCCGGAGCCGGCGGCTGACTTTGGGTTGGCGCCGGGGCTGGAGGCGGGGTTGGCGCCGGGGGTTCGGTTTGCGCCAGGAGTGCTGGGCACATGACACACAGCACCAGCCCGGCGGCGAAAAATCGTCTCACGAATGCGTCCTCCAACTGAGATGGATGAAACCCTATCCTAAAATTATCGCTCGTTCATTCAACGTTTATTCAACGATCATTCCCCGTTCATCCAACGATACGGGCCTTGGCGGATTTACGCAATTTTGCGCGCGTTTAGAACTGGGTGCGGCGGGGCTTGAACGGAATCGTCACCACCGCTTCCACCGCCACGGGCGTGCCACTCTTCTCCGCGGGATGGAAATGCCAACGCGCCAAGGCTGCCCGCGCGAACTCGTCGAGCCGATCATCCTCGGCACTGTTCAGCACGCGAATCTTGCCCACGCTGCCGTCGGCCCCAATCACCGCATAAAGGGTGACGGTCCCCTGCACGTTCTGCTTCATCAACTCCAGCGGATAAGCGGGATCCACTTTCTGCGTGGCGACCGGCGTAGTGAGCCCGCCCGGTTGAGCTGCCCCTGCCCCCTTCCACTCCGCGAAACGGAAAATCCAACTCCCCGAGGCGCTACCCAGGTTGGGCAAATTCATAGTCATGGAGTAAACCGGGCGGCCTCCGAAAACTTTGCGGTCGGTCTCCGTGACTTTTTCCTCGGGAATAGGCGAAGCCTCGCGCCCTGCGGCGGTCACCTTCGGCGGGACGTTCATCGCGACCGTGCGTTGCCCATCGGTCGAGTTTTGCGAGGCCGAGCCGGCAACCGTCCCCGACAGTCCCGCGCTCGCGCCTACATGCAATCCGGTCGGCAGGTGGAACGGCGAATTCGGGCCCGGCTGTCCGCTCCCATGGCCGCTTCCGGAATCTGTGCCAGTTACCGTGGGCGTCCCCGAAGCTTCCAGCTTGCCGCTGGGTCCCGCCTCGAACTCTCCGCGACGGTTGCCGTTGGGCGCTTCCAGCGGGCCGGTTAGTTCCACGGGATGAATGCCGAGGGCGACGATTCGCGCTCCCGCGGTCCCCGTGCCTGCTCCGGAAACCGTGGGCGGAGGCGGCGCCACTTGCGGGTTGCCCGGCACCATGCCGGCGACCGAGCGCCCTGCCAACGTGTGCTGTTCGTCTATCGTCAATTGCGGCGCAGGCGCAATCACCTGAGTCGCGCCGATGTTGATGTCGCCTCGCCGGCTATGCAGCGTAGTGATTTCGGGCGGTGGCGCGATCACCGACGCTTGCGGCGCCTCCATGCGGCGAGTGTGCTCCAGCGTGTTCGCTTCGGGCGCCGGCGCAATCGGAGTCACCGCCGGCATCGTAATCTTGGGCAGCGGACGCGCCGTCGCCTCCAGCGGAATCGCGGCTGGAGTGGGCGAAACCGCGATGATGTTTGGCAGCGGCACTTCATGTCGAATGCGCAGCTCGGGTGGCGTGACGATGGTTTGCGAACGATTATCCGCGTCGGGCGGCACTGAAATGATCTGCTGCTTCGCCCGCACCGGGTCGCCTTTCTGCGGACGCGCGTGCCGCGACCCCGTATCCAGCGGCGGCAAGTACGCGCTCACCGGGGTGTAGGTCACCGCGGAATGTTCGATCGCGTGGGGACGGACCCGGTTCTGCATCGCCCACGACCACGACAGCGCCGCGACCAGAGCCATCGCTGTCGCGTGCGCTCCCAGCGATTGCCCAAATCCCTTCCATGGCAATGGGCTGGGCACAAACACGTCGTGCCAGAACGGAGCGTTCGGGTCGGCAGTTGGCGGCGCGCGCCGCGGGCCAAAGAACTCGCGCACATTCTGCACGAACGACTCCCGCCACGGTTCCAGATGCGGCAGCAGACGCAGTTCGTCTTCCGGCGGCAATGGCATGAAGAAAGTGAGTCCCCAGCATTCAAGCTAAATGAAATCCGGGAAGTGCGCCAAGGAAGTGCCCCAAGCCGGTGCGAGTCGCCCCGGGCGTAGTAACATGACGCTTCAGGAGCTAACCATGCAGCCAAATAAACTCACGCGGATGCGGTCGTCGCTGGCCGTCGCGATGTTGGCCTTGATGCTCGGCCTGCTTGCCTCGGCGCAGACCCCCAAGCCCACCGCTCCCGCGAGTCCCGGCCAAGAATACTCCGGCATGTATTCCTTCCTGCGCGAAGGCGAGTTCGTGCAAATCACTGTGGAAGCGGCGGGCAAAGTCACCGGCTTCGTCTCCCGCTACGGCGACTTGGAGAGCGACCGCGGCGCCTTCCTCGACCACTTCTTCAAGACCGGCAAGCTCGACGGCAACCAACTCACCTTCTCGACCGACGTGGTGCATGGTGTGTGGTTCGACTTCAAGGGCGTCGTCACCCGCGGCGAAGGCAAGACCCTGGCCGACGAGGGTTATTACGTAGCGCAAGGCACCCTGACCGAAAACAAGAAGGACGACGCGAACAAGACGTCCGCCAAATCGAAAGAAGTGACCCTGAAGTTGTTTCCGCAAGATGCTACCCCGAAGGTGGAGAAGCGGCAGTAGGAGTTCGCCAGAAGATGAAGGACGCGATCCCCGAGGCTGCGAAATCGCATCGAGCTTCCATGAGGTTAGACTTTGGATCGGTGTAGATCGAACGTTGGCTCCATTCAGAGAAACAGTAAAAACCTGAACTTCCCTGCCTTAGACCCTCCACCGACCCGCTGACACTGTTCGTCTTCGCTAGTCTAACCCCCCCGCACTCTTGAGAAAGTGTGGTGGTTCCGTTCCGAACTGCACTTCGCAGATTAGCACGGAACCGGCATGGCCCGGCGATCCGGCGCCTGCTGTTGGATGAGCCCAAACAACAAAGGTTGCTCCCATGTCGGGGTCACAGGAAAATTTGTATGAGGATGACCTGCGCGATACCGCAGTTAGGCGTGCCACAGCTGGCGAGCCGATCCCTACACTTTTTCGGTATCGAAAATCGCAATCGTAACGCCTGCCTGTGCGAAGTTGGCGAGATCTCCCGCGGTCGCCTGGCCTTCCTGAGATGCCAGTGCCGCCTCGATATCGGCCACCGTCGCGAACTCCAATTCCGCGATCAGATACGGCGCGGTTCCGGCGATGACGCGCGGCGGCTGCGCGCTAATGGTGTAGGAAAGAAGCCCAGGTAGTTTCTTGGCCAGGGGAATGTGAGTGTTCCGGTAGTAGGAATCGAAAGCCCTGGAATCGGCCGGGGCGGCGTAGAGCACAAGGACTTTGGACATGCACCATTTTAGCTCCCGCCGTGCACGCGCGCGTCCATAGTCCCGCGTCCATAGTCCCGCCCCTACCCCTTCTTCGGCCCACCCTGCATCTGCCGCGCCTCTGCCAGTTTGTGGTCGAGCCAGCTCGAATGGTTGCTCTCGAATTCCACAAACTCCCGATACAAATCCCGCAACTCAGTTTCCACTGAAGTTTCCGCCAGGCGCTTGTAAAACAGCAGGGCATTGTTCTCGGCAGTGGCGGCGATTTCCAGAGCCAGCTCGCGTGGCGAACGGCCCCCGGTTTCCGTCTCAAACAAATCTCCGCCTTCCAGCCGCGGTACTTCAATGAAGTCCGCCACATCCTCTTCCGTCATGCTGCACGGGCTGGTTCCGTAGCGCTCGAAATAGCGCGCCTGCAGCAGCGTCCCGTGCGAGCGTTCCTCCGCCGCCATGTCCCAGAACGCGGTCGCCACTTCCAACGACTCCGTGTCGTGGAATCCAGAGAATAATTCCGCGAAGCGGTGATACACCTCGGCGTTGCGTTCCTCAACAAAGATGGCTACATGCAGAGCTTCCTGCGCAGTGAGAGATGCGAAGTCGCGTTTCATAAACCGCCTTAAGTGCTTTGAGAATAAGCCTATCAGCGCCACAAGGCACTACAAATCCACGCAAACTTCGCCCTCGATTCCCAAAATGGAATCCGCCCGTTGCGGGGATAATCTTACAAACTCGCGTCGGATCCCGAACCACCGTTAAACTCGGCTCGCCCACCGCCCGCAGAAAGGCCCGGCGTCGCCACCGGGCCTCTTCCGCCATACCCATTTTTGGACCATTTTGGGACAGTCCTCGTAACTCGCTCCCCATCAACCACTTATCTTGAATACGAAAGTCATATTCATACGTTCCACGTGGAACACTCTCGTTACCAAATCATTTCTTCTCCCGCCGCCCCCGGCCGCGATCCTCGTCGTCGCGGTCGCCATCGAAGTCCATCACTGCACCCTTCACTTTCACCGTCGGATCCTTGCCGTAGGGAAATACCAGATTGTAGTTCGGGTTCGGGTTTCCGCCCACCGTCTGATTGGGATCGTAGGCCGTCACTCCCACATTGAAACTAAAGTACTGGTCCATCGCCTGGCTGTGGATCTTGCCCAGGCAATACACCCAGGTCTTCTGCAGTGGGTTAGGAGAATTAGTTTCGGTCGTGAACCCCAAGTCCCAGCTCATCCCCGAGGAACTGACGGTGTCCACCACCGCCCGCGGAAAGTTGCGGCCGCTCTGCACCATTATCAACGGCGATTGCACCACATTCTGCTGCGCGGCCAGGTTTCCCGAACCATTCCCAAACACAATGCCTACCCGCACCCGTAGCAGATCCTGGTTGTTCGGGTCGTCCGTGGGCAGGCGAAAAACCCGCAGCAGGATATAGTCGCCGAGATTGAAAGTGAAGGCCGCGGTATCCGAGGCGACCGGGTTGCCCCACTGCGCCTGATCCAGACTGGCCATTTGCATCACCGTATCCTGCACCGGCGGCGCAGTCCCGGTGTTGGTGTACCAGGCGCAAGACTGCAACAACCCTGGCGCCCCACTGCTATAAGTCACAAAGCTGCCGTTGCTCGAATAGGTGGAGAGCGTGGAATAACCCAGGTTCAACAGATAGATAGCCATGGCGCCTCCTAGCGAAACAGATGCCCTTGATACACCCTGCACAAACTCAAGTCAAGCCTTATCGTACCGTGCCCTTATCGCTTTTCGGGACGGCGTCCAGCACTTCCAGGTGGTAGCGCGGATCGGCGCGTAACCCCACCAGTTCCGGTTCGTTCTTCAAATCAGCCACGCTTTGCCCCGCCTTCACCGCCGTCGCCAGCGCCTCCAGAGCGCGTTTGCGGTCGCCGCAAATCTCATACACGATCCCCATGGTGAACCACACCGCGGCCTCCTTCTCAGGCGCTTGTTCCACCGGCTTCAAGGTCTCCAGAGCAGCCGTTTTGTCTCCCGACTTGGCCAGGTACATGGCCACGTTGGCGCGCAGGTCCATCTGTTGCGGATACTTGACGATCTCATCCTTGCCCAGGCGAATGGCGTTCACATAGGCCTTTTTGGCTTTGGCGGCGTTCCCCGGAGTCCAGCGATACGCGTCCCCAAGATTGCCCCAGTTCTGGTAGTCGTTGGCCCCCAGCTGCACGGTTTTCTCGAAGGCAGGCACGGCGTCCTGATAGCGCCCCTGGTAGAAGCGCACCGTGCCCAGATTGCTGTAGGTGTCGGCATCGGGACGGATCTCCAGCGCCTGTTGCAGCGCCGCGGCTGCATCGTCATCCCGCTCCAGCAGGTGATAGGTGCCCCCAATGCTCTGCAGCGCGAACACGTTGTCGGGCTCCAGCTTCAGCGCCTGCTGCCAATGCGCCACAGCTTCGGCATACTTAGCGGCCTGGAACGCGTTCAGTCCGGCTTCCATCTGCGGACGCCAGTCGTTGGGAGCAATCTCAATGGCTTTGGCCAGCTCGGCCCGCGCCTCCTCCCCCTTGCTCGCCTTGTCCAGCAGAGCGGCCAGCGCGATGTGCCCTTCGGCGCTCTTGGGATCGAGCTCAATGGCACGGCGAAACCCCTGTTCCGCCGAGGGCAGACGGCCCTCCTGCATTTCCACTTCTCCCACCGCAAGGTGGGCCGCCGCCAGATTCGGTTCCAGCTCCAGCGCCTTGTGCGCATACTCTGACGCCAATTTCAGCCACTGCGAATCGGGCGTCGTCCGGTTCCTAACGTAATACGCATGTCCCAGCGCTGCGTAGGACGCCGCCGAATTCGGATCCAGTTGCACTGCCCGCTCCAGCCGTTGGATGGCCCGCTCCACGCTGCCGGTGCGGTCGTAGTGATACAAGTCTTCGCGCGCCTGCTTGTACAGAGCAAAGGCATTGTCGTTACTCCCAGCGCCTTCACTCACCGCGCTGCTCCCGCCAGCGGAGTTCGGCGCCGGGTGCTTCCAGTATTTCCATCCCACCGCAGCCGCGCTCACCAAGACAATCAACACGCCCGCAGCCAACCACGTTGTCCGGCGGTCGTGCCGCTTCGCAGCCGTAATCTTTCCTGGCCTCGCCATCTCCAGCGTAGGGCTTTCCAGAGCCCATCCCATCGGTCCAGATTCCGATCCGAAGCCTAAGCCACGCAATGCTCTTGCAACTTCCGCTGCAGTCTGGATGCGCGCCCCCGGTTCTTTCTCCAGCATCTTCGCCACCATAGAGACCAGCGGCTTGGGGAGTCCCTCGCGCAACTCGCCCAAGTCAGGGGCCGGCACAAAGTGCAGCCGGTGCAGCATCGATACTACGTTGGGCCCTTCAAACGGCGTCTTGCCGCTGAGGAACTGAAACAACACAATGCCCAAAGAGAAAATGTCGGAGCGCGTATCCACCACTTCGCCCCGGGCCTGCTCCGGCGACATGTAGGCCATGGTGCCGGTCACCACTCCCTCGTTGGTCAGAAAGGACTGCGCCAGCGTTGCCTGCTCTTGTTCGCTGCCGCCGCCGGTCAATGCGTTGGCGTCGAACTTCGCCAGCCCAAAATCCAACACCTTGATCAGGCCGTCCTCCGTCAGCATGATGTTGCCCGGCTTCAGGTCGCGGTGCACAATGCCCGCGGTATGGGCCTTGGCCAGAGCGTCGGCGATTTGGATGGCGTATCGCACCGCCTCCTCGGTGCTCAGGCGGCGTTCCAGCAAATGTCGCGAGAGCGCCTTGCCGCGGACAAACTCCATGGCAATGAACTCGGTGTCGCCATCGCTGTTGATCTCGTAAATGGTGACGATATTGGGATGATTGAGCGCGGACGCCGCCATCGCTTCGCGGCGAAAGCGCTGCAATGCATTTGGGCTGAGCGGACGGCTGGTCAGCAGGATCTTAATCGCCACTTCGCGGCCCAGGCGGCTATCGCGGGCGCGGTATACCTCGCCCATTCCACCCTCGCCGATCTTGGCGGTGATGGTGTAGTGCGAGATCTTCCGGCCGACCATGCGCGGAGTTGCATCCACGCCGCGATTTTACACTGTTAGCCGCAACGTTAGGCTCAGCCTGCCCCGCGGTGCGGCGCGTCTGCGCCCAATCAGGGACGCTCAGGCGTCTTGACGCGAAGCGCGATGACCGGGGACAGTCGCTGGAAATCCTTTAAGTTCCAGGTGTAAATGGCCCGCGCCTTGGCTTTCAGCGCACAGTGGCCAAGAATCGCATCATCAATCGCACCGCTGCAGAGGCCCGCTGCGGCAGAAGCCTCCATCACTTGAAAGTATTCCCGGTCATCGAGAGCGATCAGGGTGAGCCGGTCGCGGATATCGCCGAGGAAGAGCAGCGCCTCGTTGCCGCTGACCCGCCGCGGAGCAGGCATTCCGGTGAGCGTGGCATACACTTCGGCCAGACTGAGAGCGCTGCAGCAGACGTCGTTTTTGGGGAAGCGCAGAAACACACCGATGCTCGCCGCATGATGCTCGTGATCGGCATAAAACGTGGCCACCAGCACCGAGCTGTCGAGAAATGCCTTCACTGTCTCTCCCCGGCGATCTGGCGGTGGCGCTGCGTCCGGATGTGGCGGAGGGTTTCGGTTGTATCTGCAGCGCGCAGGGGCTTGCCGATGCGGAATACCCAGATCCCACGCTCCTTTTGCAGGGGAGTGGCGCCGCGCCGAGGTCGCAGGGTCACTTCCTCACCCTTGACCGTGAGGTCCAGACTGTCGCCGGGAGCCAGGCCCAGTTCGTCTCGCAGAGTCTTGGGAAGAACCAGACGGCCCGCCCGATCGATCGTGACTTCAGTTCGCATAATGCCATAATATTATGGTATTTACCACTTGTAAAATGGCAATCATAGTCAACCCACCCGCGTCGGCATGTTCGTCCAATGGGTTGCCGTCCCGCGTGCTCTCTCCACTCTCACCATGACGCGGCCCGGTCTGTGATACCTTGGGTTTCTTCTGCCACTCGACCGCATCCCGACCGCATCTCGACTTGGAGACATCATGCGCCGCATCGCCGCTATCTTGTTGCTGTTCCCGTTGATTCTGCCGGCTTCGTTGTTTGCCGCCGAGGACGCCGTTTTGCCGGGATACTCCACCGCTGCCAGCCGCACCCAGCGCGACTGGGAAACCAGGTTCCGCGCCCTTCCCAGCCCTGACAACCAGCGCGAATATATGCGGCATCTCTCCGCCCGTCCCCATCACGTGGGCTCGGCTTACGACAAAGATAATGCCGAGTGGATCCTCGCCAACTTCAAGCAGTGGGGCCTCGACGCTCACATCGAGACCTTCGACGTGCTGTTCCCCACTCCCAAAACGCGCATGGTTGAGATGCTGGAGCCGACCCGGTTCACCGCCAAGCTCGACGAGCCGGTGGTGGCCGCCGATCCCACTTCCTCGCAGAAATCTGAGCAGATTCCCACCTACAACGCCTACTCCATTGATGGCGACGTCACCGGCCCCTTGGTCTTCGTCAATTACGGCTTGCCCGAGGACTACGAACGCCTGGAGCGCCTCGGCATCTCGGTCAAGGGAGCGATTGTCATTGCCAAGTACTGGCATTCCTGGCGCGGGATCAAGCCGAAAGTTGCCGCCGAGCATGGCGCTATCGGCTGCCTGATCTATACCGACCCGCACGACGACGGCTACTTTGTCGACGACGTGTTTCCCGACGGTCCCATGCGCAACGCCAATGGCGTGCAGCGGGGAAGCGTCATGGATTTTGCTTCCTCGAGTCCGGGCGACCCGCTCACTCCTGGCATTGGCGCAGTTCCCGGCGCCAAGCGCCTCGACCGCAAAGACGCCAAGAGCATTACCAAGATTCCCGTGCTGCCGATTTCCTATGGCGACGCTCAACCTCTGCTCGCCGCGCTCAAGGGCCCGGTGGCTCCCGAAGATTGGCGTGGCGCTCTGCCCATCACCTATCACATCGGGCCCGGCCCCGCGAAGGTGCATCTGAAGGTCGAATCCAATTGGGATATCAAGCCGGTACGCGACATCATTGCGCGCATTCCGGGAACCGACGCTGCCGACCAGTGGATCATTCGCGGCAATCACCATGATGCCTGGGTCAACGGAGCGGAGGACCCCATCTCAGGGCAGGTGGCGCTGCTGGAAGAGGCGCGCGCTCTGGGCGAACTGCTCAAGCAAGGCTGGAAGCCCCGCCGCACCATCATCTACTGCGCCTGGGATGGCGAAGAGCCGATGCTGCTGGGTTCCACCGAGTGGGTGGAGACCCACGCGGAAGAGCTGCGCCAACACGCCGCGGTGTACATCAATACCGATGGCAACGGACGTGGACCTTTGGCGATGGGCGGCTCTCATACGCTGGAACAGTTCATGAACGGCGTGGCGCGCGACATCTCCGATCCTGAAACCAAACTTAGTGTGTGGAAGCGCCGCCAGTTGTCTGACCTTGCGGAGGCTGCCCCGGATGACCGCGACGAACTCCGCCACCGCGCCGACTTGCGCCTCACTCCTCTGGGCTCGGGCACGGACTTCACTGCGTTCCTGGACCACCTCGGCATTGCCACTCTCGATCTGGGATATGGCGGCGAAGACCCGGGCGGAATTTACCACTCCATCTACGACGATTTCTATTGGTATACGCATTTCTCCGACTCTGATTTTGTGTACGGTCGCGCCCTTTCGCAGACGGTGGGGACGGCGGTGATGCGCCTGGCTGACGCTGATGTGCTGCCATTGGACTTCAACGGATTGGCCGACACCGTGCATCAATATTCCAAGCAACTGCAGAAGCTATTGAACGACAGGCAGGCGGAAGTCAAGGAGCGCAACCAACAGATCGAAGACGGAGTATTCCAGGCGACCTTCGATCCCAGGCGTCCCACTGTCGCTCCGAAAAAAGAGGACGTCCCGCCGCATCTGAATTTCGCTCCGTTCGACAACGCGGCGGACGCGCTCACTCGAAGCGCCGACCGCTATGGCAAAGCGCTGGCGAAGGCGCAAGCCCGCTTCGGGGACGCTGCCGCGGTGGCTGCGCAAACCGAGGTCAATCGCATGCTGATCTCCAGCGAGCGCCGGCTCACCGACCCCGAGGGCCTGCCTCGCCGTCCCTGGTACAAGCACATGCTCTACGCGCCCGGCGTATACACCGGCTATGGCCCCAAGACCGTGCCCTCAGTGCGGGAGGCTATCGAACTGAAGCATTATGCCGAGGCCAATTCTGAAATTGTGCGCGTCGCCAAAGTGTTGCACCAGGAAGCCGAGTTGGTGGATCAAGCCGCCGCAGCGCTGGAGAAGATGGCGGCGCAGTAGCGGGACCCGGCTCGTGCGGGGACTCTGCCAGCTTGTGGTCTCCGCTTGCTCGTGACGCGCTGCGAACTGGATACCGTATCACTAGCGAAGGGCTTCGGTAGTGTCTCAATTTAAAATAGGGGCCAGAAGTTCATCGAACGACTTTAGTGTTATGTCATTTACGCACTACCAGGGGTAATTTCCGCTCTTCCCCCCAGGTATCACAGATCACGCGTGACAAGGCGTGCTATCGTTGTGCGTAAACGTTTGGTGCGCCTCGTGCAGCCAAACTTTGGTTGCGGCATCTCACGAAACCAGCGCAGGACGATCAAAGGGGATGTCATGGACGTTAGCGTGAGAGCCTTTCGGACCGCGCAGGTGATGTTGGGGCGGGGGAATCGCCGACCGCGAATGCGCGGAGGCTGCGGCCCAAAAAGGTGGGCTGCGCTTTGGTCCATCCCGTGCTAAAGCGATTAGCGCCGAGCGTCGGCTTGCGATCGCAATAAAAGCAAATACGGCCCGCTGGCGTAAGAGCTAACAGCGCGGCCAGACCAGGAGGAACCGAATCGTGAATCCTACTGAAGTTGTCTCCCAGGCTTCCGCCGTGAAGAGCCATGCCAAGTCGGCGCCTATTCAGGTGCGTTGTTTTGTCTATTCCGTAGGCGACAAGTGCTATCGGGCAGAGTGTATTGATCTGGATATAGTCGCTGAGGGAGCTACGAAAAAAGAAGTGCGGCGCGGATTAGAAGATGCCGTGATGGGATACTTGAGCGTCGTTTGTGATGGCGAATCGCTACGCGATGCCGATGAGAAAGCTTTCCGCAAACTTATTTTGCGGCCATCTCCGCTTTCCCACCGGCTCCACTATTATCTAGGGAAGATCGGGCAATCTGCCATTCGTTCGCGTCAAAGCGATGTCCGAACCCGTTTTTTCACGGTTCCGGCGCCATGCGGCATCTAGCAACAGATAACTTGCGGGTATAAATAGTCGGCCTTGCTCGGGGACACTCTTTTCCTGCTGAAAAGCAAACGCAGCTCCCTGTAATGGGATGGTCCTGTTTTTGGCACGGGCAAGAAACTACCAAAATTGAAACCGCGACAAGTCAAAGCCAACCTCACGGCTTTGGGCTTCCATTGGAAGCGGACAGACGGCTCGCATGAACAATGGGAGAGGGCAGCAGACGGAATCCGTAAACGAGCAATTGTTACAATTGATGTTGGGAAGTCCGAATTTGGCGACTTCCTCATGAAAAGTATGATCCGTCAGTCTGGGTTTACTCGGGATGAGTTTTGCACTGGAGTTTCCGACAGACCTTCTTCCGGTCCAGCCGCGCCGGCAGATCCCGCAACAGAAAAATCAAATTGAAACTGCTTATCTCCGCGTGAACCCTCCTCCCGAACGTGCTACTCTAAACAGTTTATGTCTGCCCCCAATTCCCGCTTTGTACGTGCTTGCAAATCGTTGCCAGTGGATCGCACGCCGGTATGGTTCATGCGCCAGGCCGGACGCTATATGGCTGAGTACCGCGCGGTTCGCAAGAACCATTCCCTGATTGAAATCTGCAAGAAGCCGCAACTCGCTGCTGAGGTCACCATCACTGCGGCGGAATACTTGAAGGTGGACGCGGCCATCATCTTCGCCGACCTGCTGCTTCCCCTCGAGGTGATGGGACTTCCTTTTCGCTTTGAAGCCGGCGAAGGCCCGGTCATTGAGGCGCCATTGCGCAGCGCCGCCGACATCTCGCGTCTCCGCACGGACCGCGCTGCCGACCTGGGCTATGTCGCCGAGGCGGTGCGCAAGGTCGCCGCGCATTTCGGCGAGAGCCTGCCCGTGATCGGTTTCTGCGGCGCGCCTTTTACTTTGGCCAGCTACATGATCGAGGGCGGAAGCTCCCGCAACTACATCCACACCAAGAAAATGATGTACTCCTCGCCTGCCGCGTGGGACGAGTTGATGCGCAAGATCACTGTGGTCGTGGCCGAGTATGCCGCCGAACAAGTGCGCGCCGGTGCCGACGTGCTGCAGATTTTCGACAGCTGGGTGGGCTGCCTCAGCGTCGAAGACTATGAACGCTATGTGCTCCCCCACGTCACCGCACTGGTGCATACCCTGAAGCAGACCGGCGCGCCGATCATCTACTTCGGTACGGATAGCTCCACTCTACTGCCTTCGATGCAGCGCACCGGGGCCGACGTGGTGGGTCTGGACTGGCGCATCCCGCTCGACGAAGGTTGGCGGCGGATGGATTACAAAGTCGCGGTGCAGGGAAACCTCGACCCCGTGCTCCTGTTCGCCGGTTGGGAAGAAGTAAAATCCCGCGCCGCGGATATTTTGCAACAAGCCGCCGGACGTCCCGGCCACATCTTCAACCTGGGCCACGGAATTCTGCCAGAAACGCCGGTGGACAACGTGAAGTCGCTGGCCGCATTCGTACAGCAATACGAATTCAAGAAATCATGAGCGGGGACTGCTCCCATGGGAACCAGCGGTAAGGCGCCCGGGAGCTTCCCGGACGGCCAGAGCGACACGGCGGTGTTATTGCTGGCGCACGGCAGCCCTGACAAGGCGGAAGACATTCCCGATTTCCTGCGCGCCATCACCGGCGGGCGGTCGCTGCCCCAGCAGGTGGTCGATGAAGTCACTCACCGCTACTCCCTGATCGGTTTCTCTGCGCTCACCAAGTGGACGCTGCAACAGCGCGACCAACTCGCCGCTCTGCTTCAACTGCCGGTATACGCCGGGATGCGCAACTGGAAGCCTTCGATTGCCGATGCGGTGAAGGCCATCACCGCCCGGTCCTGCTCCCGCGCCATCGCTATCTGCATGGCCCCTCAAAATTCGCGCACCAGCGTTGGGCTCTATCGCGACGCGGTCTCCCGTACTGTGCCGCCATTCACAGTCGATTTCGTGGACGAATGGCACGATCAGCCGCTGTTGGTGAAGGCTTTTGCCGAGAAGTTGAGCGCAGGATTGAAGCAGGCTCGCGACCAGGCCGGACGCGCGGTTCCAGTCATTTTCACCGCCCATAGCGTTCCCGCCCGCACCATTAGCGACGGCGATCATTACGAAGTCCAAGCGCGGGAGACGGCCAGGCTGGTGGGGCGTGAAGCTGGTCTTGCTAGCGCTGAGTGCAGTTTTGCGTTCCAGAGCCAGGGCATGTCGGGAGGCCCGTGGATTGGGCCTACGGTGGAGGAAACCATCGTCGCGCTGAAAGCGAAGGGCCACGCGGGAGTCTTCGTGCAACCCATCGGCTTCCTCTGCGACCACGTCGAAATTCTTTACGACATTGACGTGATGTTCAAGCAGTTCGCCCAGAAACAAGGCATGTCCCTGTGGCGTGCCGAGTCGCTGAACGGTTCGCCCCTGCTCACTGCGGCGATTGCCGATATAGTAAAGCCACGGCTGGTTCAAACTCCGTAAGCATGAAACGCATCGCAATTATCGGCGGCGGAATCTCTGGGCTGGCGGCGGCCTACGAGCTCGAAGTAAAACGGGCCGCTGGCTTGCCGGTCGAATACGTCTTGTACGAATCGAGTTCGCGGCTCGGCGGCGTGATGGTCACGGACCATATGGACGACTGCCTGGTGGAAGCCGGCCCCGATTCGTTTCTGACGGAGAAACCGTGGGCGTCCGACCTCTGCCGCAGAGTCGGCCTCGGCGATCAACTGATCGGCTCCAACGACCCGCAGCGCAAGACCTACATCCTGGTCAACGGACGTCTCATCGTCATGCCCGATGGCCTGATGTTCATGGTGCCCACCAAGATTCTGCCCACGGTGCTCTCCCCATTATTCTCGGTGCGCACCAAGCTGCGCATGGCCGCAGAATGGTTTCATCCGCCGCACCAAGCTCAGGGCGATGAGACTGTTGCATCCATGGTGGAACGCCACTACGGCTCAGAAATGGTGGAGCGGCTGGCCGACCCCTTGCTCTCCGGCGTGTACGGAGGCGAGGCCGATCAACTCAGCGTGCGCGCGGTCCTCGCCCGTTTTGCGGATATGGAAGCTAAGCACGGCAGCCTGGGTCGCGCCATGCTCGCCTCGCGCCGGAAAATGGCGAAGGCGAGAAAAGGCCCGGCCCCGCCTCTATTCACCTCGTTGAAAAATGGCATGCAGCAGATGGTGGACGCCGTAGTGGCGAAGCTCAACCCGGCGTGTGTGCGCACCGCAGCATCGGTGGACGCCGTGCTGCGCGAGAACGACGGTTGGCATGTGGTTACCGACGCTGGCTCCCAACGCTTCGACAGCGTGATCGTGGCCACTCCCGCCCCGTCGGCCGCCAACTTGTTGCGCGGAACCAGCAACGATCTTGCCGCCCTGCTCCGCACCATCCACTACAGTTCTTCGGTCACGGTCACACTGGGCTACGACAAAGCGGTTCGCGATTCGCTGCCGCCCGGCTTTGGCTTCCTGATTCCGCGCAGCGAAGGCAAACGCATGTTGGCCGCCACCTTCGTGCACAACAAATTTCCCCATCGTGCGCCGGAGGACCGCGCCCTCATTCGTTGCTTCCTGGGCGGCGCGCGCGATGAACAAATCCTCGACCTCGACGAAAACCAGATTCTGCAGATCGTCCGCAGCGAATTGCGGCAGATCATCGGACTTTCTGCCGAACCGCGCTTTGCCCGAGTTTATAAGTGGAGGGCCGCCATGGCCCAGTACAGCGTTGGACATCTGGAGCGCCTGGAACGGATCGAGCGACTGCGTCAGCAGTTGCCGGGCCTCGCGTTTGCGGGCAACGGCTTCCGCGGAATTGGAGTGCCGGATTGCGTGAAGTCAGGCCGGGACGCGGCGGACGATCAATTGCGCGCCCTGGGCTTATTGAAAGATGAACCCATTCCGGCGCTAGCTCCGCACCGATAACGCCGCTTCTTCGATCGCGCCGCCGAGCTGCTCACAAGCCCAGAAAATTTGTTCGCTTGTAATTATCGCTGGCGGGGCGATCAGCAGATGATCTCCAGCCACGCCATCGACGCATCCCTGCATGGGATAAACCAGCAGCCCGCGCTGATGAGCAGCCTGCGCTACTCGGCTGGAGAAAGTCAGCTCGGGCGCAAACCACTGTTTGGTCTTGCGGTCCGCTACAAACTCCACTCCCCACAGCAGCCCCAGGCCGCGCACATCGCCCACCACGTCGAGGCTGAGCAATTGCTTTAGACCCTGTTCGAGTTGAGCGGCTGCCGTCCCGGGCTGCGACGAGTCCGCGGCCCGTATCAACTCTTCTGACCGGATCTTTCGCAACACTGCCTGCCCTGCCGCCACCGAAATGGGATGCGCATTGTAGGTAAGGCCGTGCAGAAATGCGCCCGAACCGGCAGCAATGGTCTCGACGACTTGGCGCGTTGCCAGCACAGCCCCCAGCGGCGCATATCCGCTGGAAATCCCCTTCGCCGTCACCAGAAGGTCAGGCGCCATGCCCCAGTGTTCGACTGCGAAGTTGCGCCCGGTGCGCCCCGTGCCGGTCATCACCTCATCGGCAATCAGCAACACGTCCCGGCGCCTGCAAATCTCGGCAATGCTCTGCAAATATCCCGGCGGCGGGGTCACCGCACCCAACGTCGCACCGCTCATCGGCTCGCAGATGAAGGCCGACACCTCGCCGCCGGCAGCATCAATGGCGCGGTCCAGTTCCGCAGCGTAGTCCTGTCCGCAATTTCGGCAGCCGTCGGTGCAATCGTAGTGGCAGCGATAGCAGTAGGGCATGCCGATGTGCTCGAACTCGCGCACCATGGGCAAATACATCTCGCGCCGCCGCAAGTTGCCGGAAACCGCGAGCGCGCCCAGCGTAGACCCGTGGTAACTCTGCTGGCGGCTGATGACGCGATAGCGTTCCGGATGTCCCGCCTCCACCTGATATTGCCGCGCCAGCTTGAGCGCCGTTTCCACGCTCTCCGATCCGCCGCAGGTGAAGTACACCGCGCCGCCGCGAAAGTGTTCGCCCGCGAACTCCAGCAACCCCTGCGCGAATTTTTCCGCCACCGGGGTGGTGAACTGGCTGGTGTGGACGAACTCAAGCTGCCGGGCTTGTTCCGCCATGGCGGCAGCGATCTCCGCCACTCCATGCCCGATGAAGTTCACTGCCGCCGAGCCGGAAAAATCGAGGTAGCGCTTGCCTTCCACGTCCCAAACGAACACGCCCTCGCCCCGCACCGCCACGGGAAACGGCTTGCGGAACGACCGCCGCAGAACCGGCGTTAGATATTCGGGATGGGGGGAAGGGTGAGACACGGTCGCAACAGGCTAGGTCAGGTCCACAACGCGTGCGCCCGGCGCGTTCTTTTTGACCGACGCGATGCCGTTGTTCCGTCCGGAAACTGACTTGTACATCTCGCTCATGCCAATCACCAAAGTGTTGGCCGCGATGAGCGTGAAATAGGTCTGGCCGTTCTTGGCCACCTTGCGCTCGTACCGCTTGTCATTGGCGGCGTTCGCTTTCACTGAGACGATGCCCTTCTCCGCGCTGCCTTTCTCGTGGTAGGTCTCGCTGGTGAGGATGACTTCGCCATTTGCCGCTTTCAGGTTGAACAGGTACTGCCCATTCCTGCTTTTCTTCAGCTCAAACTTCGCCGCCATGTACGTTCCTCCCTCGCTGAACCAAAATGTCGGATGGATGCGTCGCGTAGATTGTCGCCGCAGGTCGCGCGGAATGCAACAGCTCAGTCAGCCGGGCGAAGCGAAGGTTTAGCTTCTGGTATGCGTCGCCACACACTGTTGTCCGCTACCCCGAGCGAGGGTAGGCTCTCGCCGGCACGACTGCTTAATTCCGCCCCACGACCGGCGGCACAATTATCTTTGGCTCGGTAGCGCTTGCCCCCGGTGCGGTCATGGATGTTGGGCCCATGGCTGGCGCGGTCACGGCTGGTGCGGTCATGGATGGTGCGGTCATGGCGGGTGCGCTCATGGTTTCGTCCCCCGCAACTTTCGCCGCCGCTTTGCGAATGTCGATCCCACCCTTGAAGAACGCTCCATCTTCAATCGCGATGCGCGCCGCCACCACGTCACCAGTCAACGAACCTTCGCTGCGGATCTCCACCCGATCGCTGGCGGCCAGATTGCCGCGCACCTTGCCGAGGATCACCACCTCGCGAGCATTGATGTTCGCGGTCACCGACCCGTTCCGCCCAATGGTGACGCGGTTTCCCGGCAGGTTGATGGTGCCCTCCACCCGCCCGTCAATGTAGAGCGATTCCGACCCGCTCACTTCGCCTTTCAATACCAGCGACTTTCCAATGGTCGCTTGTTCGGAGGCGCCGACTCCTGCGGGACGCATCGGTTCCGGCGCTGTGGGCGGCGGGTTGAAATTGGGTCGGTCCGGTTCGGTAGCTCGGGGAGGAATGCTCGTCTGAAGGGGATTCTTCCACATGGGGTACTTCCTTTCCTGGTCAAAGCGTTTCGTCTTGCACCTAAGCAGCCATTGGGAATTCTAACTCTGTCATCCCCTCTCTGTATCGCGAACCGCCCATCTTTCGCTGTGGAAACGTGACTGCGCTGGTTCCCGGCGCCCGTCTGGTTCGGGCGCTTTCCGCCGCCATTGCGTAAAAACTCCCGCGCGGCGAGCAAAATCTGCGTTCGCGATAGTATGAGTGTGGACGGTTTCTAAGGAGGCTACCCCTATGCCTGAGACTGCACTTGCGGGATTCCCCGACGCCAGCGAATACGTTCCTTATTTCGGCCGCTATGTCTCCCTCATCCAGAGTGACGACCAGAGTGACGACCAGGGTAACGACATGCGCGACGACATCATTTCTGTGCTGGAGCGCCAAATTCCGCACACCGTCGCCTTGCTGTCGAAGCTGCCCGAGACGGCGGGCGATTTTCGTTATGCTCCGGGCAAGTGGAGTCTGAAGGAAGTGGTGGGTCACCTGGCCGATACGGAGCGCGTCATGGCTTACCGGGCCCTGCGTATCTCCCGCGGCGACCAGACTCCCATGGAAGGTTTCGAGCAAGACGACTATGTCCGCGACGGCCCCTTCGCTCACTGCCGTTTGCAGGACTTGGTGGAAGAGTATGCACAAGTCCGCCGCGCCAGCGTCCTGCTGTTCCGTCCCCTGCAAGCTCACGAATGGCTGCGCCGCGGCACTGCCAGCGGCAACGGCTTCACCGTGCGCGCTCTGGCCTATCTCATGGCCGGACACGAACTGCACCACCGCCGCGTAATCGAGGAAAACTATCTGAAGAATATGCCCGCCTAGTTGCCATGCCTCTTTCCGACTCCTCCATCTTGCACCACATCGAGCGTCAGCCCCACCATACTGCGGGCTTCAAGCAGTTGGTGCGGGAGTTGGGCCTGCGCGGAGACCAGCGCCGCGAGTTGGCCGAAAAACTTCGCCATCTGACCGCCAAGGGCGCACTCATCGAAGTTGAGAGCGACCGCTTCGCCCTTCCTCAGGCTGACGCTGCCGCTTCCAAAAACGCCCTGGTCGGCCGCCTAAACATGCATCGCGACGGTTTCGGTTTTGTTATCCCTGACGCGGCTACACTGGCAGCGCCGCTGAAAGCGAAACTCGCGGGCGACATCTTCATCCCGCCGCCCTTTATCGGCTCCGCCATGCATGGCGACCGCGTGCTGGTGGAAATTTCCGCCATTCGTCCCGATGGCCGAGCCGAGGGACGCATCATTCGCTCGGTGGTTCGCGTTCACACTACGGTGGTCGGCATCTTCCACTACAGTTCGCGGCGCAACTACGTCACCCCGATGGATGCGAAAATTTCGCAGGAGATCGTGATTCCGGCGGGCCTGGAATATCCTGAACCCGCCCCCGCCATCACCACCAATGTCACTCCCGGTGCCGCCCATCCGCCGTCCCAGCCTCGCGATCGCGTTCTGGGCGATGAAGCCGCTCGCCCGCAAGACTGGCGCGACCTGGAGGGCCTGGTCGTGGAGGTGGAAATCACCGACTGGCCCACCGCCACGCAAAACCCGCGCGGCCGCGTCGTCGAAATCCTGGGCAAGCAGGACGACTTTGGCGTGGACGTTGAAGTCATCATCCGCAAGTTTCATCTGCCCCACCGCTTTCCTCCCGAGGTGGTGGAAGACGCCCAGCGCCAATCGCCTTCCATCTCCTCCCAGGAACTTTTGCGCCGCCGTGACTTCCGCGACCTGCCCATCGTCACCATTGACGGCGAAACTGCTCGCGACTTCGACGATGCCGTGCTGGTGCAGCAACTCCCCGGCGGCAACTACCAGCTGCAGGTCCACATTGCGGACGTGGCGCACTACGTGACCCAGGATTCCGCGCTCGACCAGGAAGCCCGCCTGCGCGGTACCAGCGTCTATTTTCCCGATCGCGCCGTTCCGATGC
Organism: Acidobacteriaceae bacterium; assembly: GCA_025360645.1. GTDB lineage: Bacteria > Acidobacteriota > Terriglobia > Terriglobales > Acidobacteriaceae > JANYBT01. The sequence goes on from JANYBT010000060.1 coordinate 46,217, forward strand.
TTCCGCTCGAGCTATCCACCGACTTGTGCAGCCTGCGGCCCCAGGTCGAACGCCTGGTGCTGTCGTGCGTGATGGAAATTGACCACCAGGGCGCGGTGGTTGCTTGCGAACTGAGCGAGGGCGTCATCCGCTCCGCCGAGCGCATGACCTACACCGCCGTCCACGCCATTCTGGAGGGCGATACCGCGGCCCGCGAACGCTATGCCGCGCTCGTTCCGGAATTTGAGCGGATGCGCGACCTGGCCATGATTCTGAATCGCAAACGCCAGAAGCGCGGCTCCATTGATTTCGACTTGCCCGAGCCGGTCATCGAATTCGACGAGTTCGGGCTCATGCGCAGCATCACTCGCTCGGAGCGCAGCATCGCCAATCGCATCATCGAAGAATTCATGCTGGCGGCCAATGAGAGCGTGGCCCAGTACCTGGAACACAAGCGCATCGCGTCGCTCTACCGCATTCACGAGAAGCCCGACGCCAAGCGGGTGTATGACTTCGAAGTTCTGGCCGCAACTTTCGGATATTCGCTGGGGGTGGGAGCCTTGCCCATCTATCGCGTCCAACTCAAGAACGATCGCCGCTCCAGCCACGGTACCGGGCGCAACGTTCGCGAGATCGAAGTGCCCAAAGAAGTTCACATCACCCCGCGGATGTATCAGAAGCTGACCGCGAAGATCGCCGGCAAGCCGGAAGAACGCATTCTCAGCTTCCTGATGCTGCGCTCGCTCAAGCAGGCGCGTTACTCCGAGGAGAACGTCGGACATTTCGCGCTGGCCGCCGCAACCTATACCCATTTCACTTCGCCCATCCGCCGCTATCCCGATCTGATCGTGCATCGCATCTTGAAGAATGTGCTGCGCGACTCCGCCGAAAAACAAGAGGGCGCGGTGCCGGTGGGAGTTTCGGCGCTCGACCATAGCGCGGATGTCTCGCCAGCCGTTGAGCGGCCACCCTCCCCTTGGTCGAAACGCCGCGACCATGCCGCCCACCAGGACGCTCTCGCTCCCAGCGCCGGGCCCATCGCGCTCGACGACCTCCACGACATCGCCGAAGAGTCCAGCATCTCCGAGCGTCGCGCCGACGATGCCGAGCGCGACCTCATGGAATGGAAGAAGGTCAAGTTCATGCAAGAGCGTCTGGGCGAGGACTTTGACGGCCTGATCGTAAGCGTCACCAAGTTCGGCCTGTTCGTGGAGCTCACCGACCTGTTCGTCGAAGGTCTGGTTCCACTCGGTACGCTGATTGACGACCGCTACACCTACCACGAAAATACGCGGCAGCTCATCGGCCAGCGTTCCCGCAAGACCTACAACATGGGAGACCGAGTGCGGGTGCTGGTGGATCGCATTGACCCGGTGGAGAAGAAAATCCAGTTCGCCATTCTGACCGATGCCAAAGCACCCGCAGCGCAAGGCTCGCCCAGGAAGAAGATAAAGAAAGAGAAGAATGAAAAAAGGGAAAAGAAACGACGACGGTAAGGTTGATTCGGAACTGGCCGGAGTGCCCCACGGCCGGACCAGATCGGAGGTTCGATTTGTCGGTTTTGCACCAATTATAGGGCATTTTATGAATTCGGAGAGCCAGCAATCAATGGATTCAATGACTTAGCCGTTGTTATTGTGATTTGGGGTGGGCTCGGGCGGGCTGGGTGGGGATGGAATTGGGCGCACTCGGCGGTTGGGAACCGGGAATGGCAGTGGCGGCGTCACCTACAATGCCATTTGCTGAGGCTGTAGGGTACCAAGGCGCGCGAGTAGGGGGTCGGGTGGCACCTTTGGGTCATCCGCGAGGAGAGCGGGGCTTAAAAGGGCTTAAAACGACGAACCCGGACTCTTTTAGTCGCATATTACTAATCAGGCAATAGCCTAGTGATATTATTTCTGGACCTGAGGAGCCGCGCTGCCGGGACGGAGCGGCAAGGAAAAGTGTAGCTTCAAACGAAGCGGACTCGCGGTCGAAAATCCCTTCGGCGGATGCGGAGCGGAATTTAGCGATCACGATTGCGAACCTTGTTGCGGGATTTTGTTGCAAACGGTCCGTTGTTGCGAACGTGGCTGCGAACGGCCCATTGCTTCGATCATGTTGCGGAGATTCCTGGGGGTCCTCGCGAGGCTTCGGCGCAAACGCCTCGGCTTTACATCTCCAGAAAGTAGCGTCCGCCGTCACAAGCCGCGCGGAAGATTCGCCGGTAGTGTAGAATTTGGAAGTCAACCCCATCGCTGCTGGATTCGGAGGCAGCGGTTTCTTCCTGTCGGGACGTGGCTCAGCCTGGTAGAGCACTCGCTTGGGGTGCGAGGGGTCGGCAGTTCAAATCTGCCCGTCCCGACCAATTTCTTTTCTCCCCTCTCCCTTGGAAATCGTCAACTGCATTGCAGGTCGCGGCGAAACCCGAAGGCGTACACCACAGGGGACACAAGGTACGGCGAAGGCTTGCACCACAGGGGACACAGGGTTTCACAGGGTACGGCAAAGGCTTTGACCTTGGCGGATGTCGAGCAACCTGCCTTGTCTTCTATCTCTTCTACGAGGGCTTCGACCCCAACTTTCGTACCGCTTCGCGCAACCGGCCGTGCTGCTGCATGAGATGCAGGTACTGCATTTCGTCCGGCGCAGCTTTGGCACGAATGATCTGCAGTAATTCATCGCGCTCCGCCTGGCTCCAATGCTTGACGCCGCCTGCACTTTCCAGCATCACCGCGAAGTCGTCGAGTGCAGCGCGCTCCCATTCATTCAATTTGGATGGGTTCACGGCCAGCCCTCTCGCCAACGACGCGCCGTCCGCAGCTTTCATGCGCTCAGCGTCGCCACCGAACTTGCGGGCCATGCGCCGGTTCACCTTCAGCCCGAGGTTGCGCGTGGAAAATTTATTCCAGGCGCCTGGCTCACTCCCGGGCAATTCGTAGAAGAGATGTCCCGACGCCAGACGCCGCAAGGTGCGGGCAGGAGTCCGATACTTGGCATCGTGCGCTATTTTCTTTTCCTCGCGCGTCACCAACCGCAGCAACTCTTCGCGTCCCGGGCCGAACCCCAGCTTACGGTAAAACCAGTACGCGCCGGAATCAATCGCCTCGTCATTGCCATGCCCGAGTTGGTATGGGTACATGGAGATGCAGGTGGATCCCATCAAGTGACAGAGCGAGCGCAGCACCTGCGCATAAATCCACGCCACCTCGCCGCCGCGAAAAGTGTAGAAAGTATTGAAGCCAACTTCGACCCACTCAAATAACCCGATGGCCTCGATGTAGTTGATTGGAACGCCATTCTTCAGCGTCAGCCCGGCCACATAGGCGCGCAAGGGCAAGCGTCGCTGGGGCGGCAGGTTCCACAAATAGATGGAAACTCCGCGCCCTGCGTCCACCCGCACCACGGAGCGTGCATCGCCCAGCGTGGTGCCATACAACTCGCGGTAGCGCACCAGCATAACCTCGCGGATCAGGTCCATCGTGGCCGCGCCATTCGCCGGGGAAAGCCGATGCAACTCAGGCGGCCGTCGCGCCAGTTCCGTGGCCAGCGATACTTCAGACCGCGCGAGCAGTGGCTCCTGATGAAAAAACGGCGACCGCACCCGTTGCACGTTGCGGGTGCGCGACACTCGCGAATTCTCCATCTTCCAGCGCAGCGGCAGCCGCAGCGAGTCGTACATCCGCGCCCGGTCCAGGTCGGTGCCTGGCCAAGCTTCGATCTGCCAGACCAACCACGCGAGCGCCTTGCTGGGGCCGCCGCCCGCAGTCTCCAGCCATTGGCGCCACGGGACGTCGGCTTCCACCCAACCGTCATCGGCCTGCAACGGCATGAGACGCGGCCACACCGCCGCCATCGCCCGCTCTTCGGCATAATCCTCCCAGGCGATTTCCACTTTGCCCGGCAAGTGAGAGACCAGCCAGCGCGCCAGGTCGAAGCTGAGCGTGTCTTGCATGGTGATGCCAGCGATGCCGGAAACTTCCAGCGGGTCGAATTCGTCCATGTCCGCGCCGGCCTGACGCAACGCATCCACTCGCTGCGAAAGCCCGCTGAGCATGCTGTCAGTCGCCTTCATCACCGCCGGACTCTGGGGAAAGGCGCGCAGAAACATCAGCGTTTCGTGGAAGCGGAGCAAGCAGGGGACATCCGAAAAGCGACGCCGGCCGAGCGCCGCGAGCAACTTCAAGATCCGCGCCGCGGCTCCGGGCCCGAAGCGATAGCGGCCATCTTCCAGCTTGAGGAGCAACGACTCGAGAGATGTCGAGGATGGCGTGGCCATTGCGATTCCGGATAAGCCTACCGCATCCTACGGTTCTGCTGAAACTCCGCGGCGAGTGGTCGTGCCGATGGGGCGATCCGCATTACGCGTTCTTGCCGCCGAACGCCTTGTGCACCAGCGTGTAACGCGCAGCGCCCATCATGCCGGCATCGTCGTTCAGCACAATCTTGACCGGCATGTCCTTCAACAGCGGCGTCATCCGACCCTTGTCCAAAAACGATTGCATGAAGATCGGGTCCTGCATCCAGGACACATTTTTGGCTGCGATGCTGCCCCCGATAAAGATGCCGCCAGTGGACATGAATTTCAGCGCGCAATTTCCGGTTTCAGCGCCGTAAATGCTGGCGAACAAAGACATGGTCTGAGCGCAGATGTCCGCCTTGCCGTCCTTCGCCAGTTGCGAGATCAGAGCCGCCGGGTCGGGGGCGTGCTTCATCTGCTCACGCAGCGAATCGGGTTCGTCCGCTTTCTTGCTGTCGCGCAGGAAATCATAAATGTTCTTGATGCCTGGGCCAGAGAGAATGCGCTCGCAACTGATACGGCCGTATTTCTTCTGCAGGTATGCGAGTAAATCCATTTCCGTCGGGTTGCGGGGTGCGAAATCGCCGTGCCCACCTTCGCAGGCGAAAGGATGATGACGAAAGCCATCCCAGAACAGTCCAGCCATGCCCAGGCCGGTGCGGGCGGAAATGATGGCGCGATTGCCTTCCGCATCTTCGATGCCCTCGCTCAGGGTGATGAAGTCCTTGGAGTCGAGCGCGTCGATTCCATAGGCATACGCTTCCAGATCGTTGAGCAGTCCCACCGAGTCGAGTTTGAGTTGCTGGGCGAGTTCGCGGCAATCAATCACCCAAGGCAGGTTGGAAATCTTGCTGCGGCCGCCCCGCACCGGGCCAGCTACGCCGAAGCAGGCCCGGTGCACGGGGATGCCTTCGCTCTTGATGAAGTCTGCGATGATCTCCTGCAGCCCGCTATGTTCCTGGCTGAGGTAGTTTTTTTCCACCACGCGGGAAAGCCTGCTGCCCTCGGTTTCAAAGGCGGCCAGTCGAGTGCGGGTTGCGCCGATCTCTCCTGCCAGAATCATGGCTCGATGTTCCTCCATTTGCGGCCGTCGATGGCCAGCAATTCGTCTGCTTCTTTGGGTCCCCATGTGCCTGCGGCGTAATTGGGAAAGCGGCGCGGCGGCAAGGCTCGCCACACGTCCAGCACCGGATCTACGATGCTCCAACCGGCCTCCACCATGTCGGCGCGTTGAAACAAGGTGGCGTCTCCAATCATGCAGTCATAGAGCAGGACTTCGTACCCAGTGTAGGCCTCCGCTCCAAAATATTTCGAATATTGGAAACTCATGTCCACCGAGCCCACGCGCAAAACCGGGCCGGGAATTTTCGCGCCAAAGCTTAGCGAGATGCCCTCGACCGGCTGAATCTGGATGACCAGCGTGTTGGTGTTGGGCTTGTGGAACAGCGCGTTGCGGAACAGTTGGAAGGGAGTCTCCTTGAACTGGATGGCAATTTCGGTGTGGCGCTGCGCCAGTCGCTTGCCGGTCCGTAAGTAGAAGGGAACGCCCGCCCACCGCCAGTTATCGATATTGAGCTTGAGCGCGACAAAGGTTTCTGTCCTGGACTCGGGAGCGACTCCCGGCTCCTTGCGATAGCCGGGGACCTGGACCGTTCCCTCGGTGCCCTCCCCATATTGACCACGCACGCTGCGCTGCAACACTTCTTCGGAATCGAGAGGCTGGACGGCGCGCAAGACTTTGGCCTGCTCGTTGCGCACGGAGTCAGCCCGGAACGATGCCGGAGACTCCATGGTGGTCAGGCTCAGGAGCTGCATGATGTGGTTGGGAACCATGTCGCGGAGGGTCCCCGCCGTGTCGAAGTATCCGCCGCGCTGTTCGACGCCGACGGTTTCGCCATTCGTGATCTGGACATTGTCAACGTAGCGGCGGTTCCAGATGGGCTCAAAAATGGCGTTGTCGAAACGGAACACCATGATGTTCTGCACCGTCTCTTTGCCCAGGTAGTGATCGATGCGAAAAATCTGATTCTCCTGCAATACCGCCTTGATGTCGCGGTTCAGGGACTTGGCGGATTCCAGGTCGTGGCCGAAGGGTTTCTCAATGACCACGCGCCGCCAGTGAGCGTCGTCCTGCTGGGAGAGGCCGGCTTTTCCCAACTGCTGCACGATGGGCGCGAAGAATTTCGGAGCGGTGGCCAGGTAGAACAAGTAGTTGCCCTGTGTGTGGTGGTCGCGATCGATATCGAGAAGCCGTTGGGTGATGCGCGCAAAGGTCTGGGGATCCGCAAAGTCCCCGCGCTCGTAGTAGAGCCGTTCGGTGAACCACTGGTAGACGTCGGTGCCGCGATCTTCGTCGCGAAGAAATTCGGTAAGTTGAGTGCGGAATTGCTCGGGGCTGAGGTCGTCCACGGAAATGCCCAGGATAGCGAAGTCTTTAGGCAGCAATTTGGCTTTGGCAAGGTTGAAAATGGATGGGGCGAGTTTGCGTTTGGTGAGATCGCCGGCGGCCCCAAAAAGCACCAGGACAGAGGGTCCGGCAGGCGTGCCACCCTGATAAAACTCGCGTTCAGCCGTCACTGCCGCTGCGGTTGCCATGCGCCGCCTGTCTGATGAATGGTGTGGAAATGAGCCTCGGACTGGCGACATTGTAGCGCAGGGAAGAGGGGGATTCCTAACCGGAGGGAGCTACGGAGAGAGCAATCTGAACAACGCGGGCCATTGCACGCTGGGGGTTGGCACGCGGGGGTACTCTGAGGCTGGTGGGCTCTGTACAAGCGCTTGATCACGAAATCGCAATGCTTTATATTGACTGCGGAAACGACTAAAGTATGGCCATCTCTGCCTTCAAGATATCGTGCGTCATGAGTCTCGTATCTCTCACAGCGGTAACCACAGTTGCGCTTGGGCAAGCGACCAAACCTGCCCCGCCCACGCCTATCGATGCGAAGAAGGTTGAGCTTGGCGGGAATCCCTGGAATCCGCAATGGGACCAGATCATTGAGACTGCGCTGCCTGCCGCAATGCTTTCTTCGCAGGTCCCGCGCGACATCCGTCGATTCTGCCCACGCTTTTCCCAGATGGACGAAACCAACAAACGGGTATTTTGGGCGTACTTCTTTCAGGCACTTGCGGGGGCTGAAGCGGGCCTCAATCCGATTACAAGTGTCGGTCCCGCGAAGCTGGAAGTGGGGAAACGCGATGGCATGCCGCTGCGACGGGAAGGATTGTTGCAGCTTGCCTATGCCGACCAGAAGCGATACGGCTGTGATTTTAATTGGCAGGCGGATCGGGTCTTGAAAGCAAACGATCCGGCCAGGACCATTCTTCAGCCCAAGAATAATCTCGAATGTGGAGTCAAGATTCTATTCAACCAGATCATCGTGCAGCATAAACCGCTGCTGGCCCGGACTGGATACTGGTCCACGCTGCGGGCGGGCAATCCGAGCTATCGCGTATTCGCCAAGCAGATGACAAATCCTCCAGCGGCGTGCGGCCTGCCTACCAAGTCGCCCATCGACAAGTCGGCCACGACGAAGACCGTGCAGGACGAGGCGA
>JANYBT010000088.1 GCA_025360645.1 Acidobacteriaceae bacterium
AACCGCCCCACGCAAAATGCCACGCATCTATACCCTCGGCGGAAGACCAGCCCTCGCCGCCGTCACCTAAACCGCCATATTCACAGGGGGGGTGACATTTTATCGTTGCAGTTAATACGACATTTTATGGTTGCAACTACAGAAGCGAGTTCCGGAGAGTCTCCCTTCGAGTCTCCCCTTCGCGTCTCCCTTCGGCCTCCCTTTGAGTGTCCTTTTGAGTGTCCCTTGTGATTTATCCTCCATGTCTTGTTAGGCTTGTCATCCTGAGCGAAGCGAAGGACCTGCTGTGAATTGAACGTCCGAAGCGATGAAGCATGGTTTTGAAACTTGAAACTCGAAACTGCTCTTGTCCTCCCGAGCGAAGCGAGGGATCTGCATTTCGTTGGCGACCACTACTCCCCCGCGCCTCGGACTACAATCGCGAGTGAAAGACAAAATATGCCCGAACTTCCTGAAGTCGAAACCATTGCGCGCGGCCTGGACCAGCGCGTCCGCGGTGACGTCATCGAGTCGGTTTGGCTGGGCTCCAAGAAAGAGCCCTTGAAGTCCCCCGCCGCGGAGATCGTCCAGACTCTGGAGCATCAGCGAATTGCGGGCGTGCGGAGGGTGGGCAAGCACATTGTCGTAGACCTGGAACCGGCTCGAAAGCGCGCCAAATCCGGCCCCCGTGCGCAGTGGATCGTCCACCTGGGCATGACCGGACGGATGCAGGTCTGTTCGCCAGAGACCGAGATCGCCAAGCATACCCATGCCATTGCGCGACTGGCCTCCGGACGCGAGCTGCGTTTTGTCGACCCGCGGCGTTTTGGCAGACTCAGCGTGACCCGCGATTTCGCCGCTCCGGGATCGGAGCCGCTGCAGGTGGCGCGCGAGAAATTTGTCGACCTGTTTCGCGGGCGCAAGACGCCCATCAAGAGCGCGCTGCTCAACCAAAGCCTGTTGAGCGGAGTGGGCAATATTTATGCGGACGAATCGCTGTTCCGCGCGGGAATCCTTCCGCGGCGGCGGGCGACCACGATTTCGCGCGAGAAATTAGGAGCGCTCTTTGTCGCGGTCCAGGAAGTCTTGCGAGAGGCTATTGCGCTGGGTGGCTCGTCCATTTCGGATTATGTGGACGCCGACGGCCAAGCAGGCTTCTTCCAGTTGCAACACCGGGTGTACGGTCGAGAAAGCGAGCCGTGCCTGAAGTGCCAGACGCCGATCAAGCGCGTAGTCATCGCCGGCCGCAGCAGCCACTATTGCCAGCACTGCCAGAAGTAGAGCGGGGCCCGTTCAATTCGTAAATTCCCTCACGTTTTGATAGCCTTGCTTTCCCTTATGACCAGATTCTCTATCGGCGTTGACTTGGGCGGCACCAACCTCCGTATTGCGGCGGTCGAGGAAACCGGCACCCTCATTGAGAAAGTGACCCTCGGCACTAAGACTTCGTTGGGACGCGATCATGTGCTCAACGACATGTGCGATACCATCCGGCATCTCGCCACCAAATATCAGGCCACGGCTTCTCTGGCAGGCATTGGCATTGGGGTGCCAGGAATTATTGACATGGAAACTGGTATGGTGCGCGAGTCGCCGAACCTGCCGGGATGGGTGGACTATCCGGTGCGCTCCGAGATCGAGAAGCGGCTGGGCACGCGCGTGATTTTGGAGAACGACGCTAACGTGGCCGCGCTGGGCGAGAAGTGGCTGGGCGCGGCACGCGACCTGCCGGACATGGCCATGCTCACGCTGGGCACCGGAGTGGGCGGCGGGTTGGTGCTCGGCGGCCGTGTTTGGCATGGGATGAATGGGATGGCCGGCGAGTTTGGGCATACCACGGTGGAGCCTGAAGGCTCGCAGTGCAAGTGCGGCAGCCGGGGTTGTTTGGAACAGTATGCCTCCGCCACGGCCATAGTGAGAATGGCGCGTGAGGCGATCGCCAGCGGCGAGGCGCCTGCGCTCAGTCGCGCGGCCAATTCCGATGCGGAGTTTAGCGCTAAGACGCTTTATAACATGGCCATCCAGGGCGATGATGACGCCCGCAAGATCTTTCACCGCGTGGGACGAGCGCTCGGAATTGTGTTGAGCGGCATGGTCAACGCGCTCAACTTACCCATGTATGTGATCGGCGGAGGCGTCTCGAGCGCGTGGGAAGTGTTTGCGCCGTCGATTTTTGAAGAATTGCGACAACGCTCGATGGTGTACGCGGCGACCGCGCCCAGCAGTCCCGCGGGCGGCGGGTCGGGCGCATCGGCCATGGTGGAGCCGGGACCGGGAGGAAAGACAATCATTACGCGCGCGCTATTGGGCAGCGATGCCGGCCTGTATGGCGCGGCGCGCTTGCCGGTAGTGGAAGAGCGTTAGCGGGTGATCGCTGCCGTGTTGTGCTCCATCACCTTCTTGAACGCGGCCAGGAACATTTGGTTTTGTTCCGGCGTCCCAATGGTGACGCGAATTGCATTTGGGCCTCCCCACGGACCCAGGGGACGAACGATAACTCCTTCCGATTGTAGGCGTTTGGCCACCACACTTGCGTTCTCACTTAGATCGCAATAGACAAAATTGGCCCAAGTGGGCACAGGCTCGTAACCCATTGCCTGAAAAGACTTTAGCAGCCATTGCGACTGTTGGGCATTATTGGCGAGCGCCACTTGAACGTGGTTTTCGTCTTCAAGTGCGGCTAAAGCGGCGGCTTCAGCTACGCTGGACACGCTAAAGGTCGTTCTCATGCGCGCAAAATATCCGATAAGTTCTTTAGGCCCAATACCATAGCCGATGCGCAGTCCAGCGAGACCGTGCGCTTTCGAAAATGTACGCAACACCACAACGTTCTTGCCTTGGCGGACATGTTCGAGCGAGTGCGAATAGTCCACGCCGCGGACGGCGGCGAAGTACTGGGCGAAATCGCAGTAGGCTTCGTCGAGCACAACTACAACGTGCGCAGGGACTTGCGCGAGAAAACGGTCCACGGTTTTGGCATCCAGCAGCGTGCCGGTGGGATTGTTAGGGTTGGCGATAAAAACCAGCCGCGTATTGGCATCGATGGCGGCGGCAACGGCGTCGAGATCGAAACCGTGATGGAGCGTGGGAACTTCGATCAGCGTCGCGCCAGCGGCTTTGGTTGCAATGGGATACACGATAAACGACAACTTGCTGGTGACGGCATTTAGTCCCGGAGCGAGCATGGTGCGCGCCATGATGCCGAGCAGCGAAGTCGATCCGGCAGTGACCAGAATATTTTCCGGGGCGATGCCATGTTTTTCCGCGAGGCGGGAGCGCAACTCGGTGACATCGTTGTCAGGATAGTAGTTGGTTTCTTCGAGCACTCGCCGCATGGCGGCGACAGCGCGCTGCGAGGGGCCGAAGGGATTCTCATTGGACGCCAGCTTAATGCATTGCACGCCACTCTCCTGCTCTGCCTGCTTGAGAGACTTACCAGGAATATAGCCGCCCAGAGTGCGAACCGGCGGCGTGACCAGATGGGAAAAAAGGCTCATAGGGACTGGTTATGATGCCACGTCGGGAGGCTTGGGCGCCAGTGTTGAGCCGCGACGGGATGGCGTCCGCGACGGGGCTCGGTTCTTGTAGAACGGCGCTTTCCCGGTGTTCGCTCCGGGACGGGTTGATCCACCGCGACGATCTGGAGGACGCCCTGGGGGACGACCTGATCCACTTCGCGGGGGCGCGCTGCGTTTCGAGCCAGAGAATGTGGGTCTGCCGCTGGGGCCACTGCGATCGGAGCGAGGACGCTCTGGTCCACGCGGAGGTCCGGAGCGTGATGGTCTGCCAGTTGGAGGGCCAGTGCGTTTCGGGCCTGCGTATGCGGGTCTGCGGCTGGGCTCGCGTCGCTCGGATCCAGGTCGTTCAGAGCTAGGTCGCTCGGATACAGGTCGTCGCGAATCACGCGGAGGTCCGGAGCGGTTGGGTCTGCCGGTTGGAGGGCCGCTGCGTTTCGGGCCTGCATATGCGGGTCTGCGGCTGGGTTCGCGTCGCTCCGATCCAGAACGCTCAGATCCACGTAGCTCAGATCCAGGACGTTGCGATTCACGCGGCGGTCCGGAGCGGGAGGGTCTGCTGGTTGGAGGCCCACTGCGTTTCGGGTCAGTGCGTTTCGGGCCGCTGCGAAAAGCTGAGGCACGAATTGGATCCCGGCGCGAGGCTGCAGCGAGAATTGTTTCTGTCGGGGCGGCGTCGAGAAGTTTCGGCGGCTTGGGTGCGGTTGCGGCACGGGTTGGTTCGCGGCGCGGAGGCGGAAGTGTCCGCGATACGACGACGGTAGTCTTGGCGGAGGCCGCTTCGGACACCGCTGCCTTCAGGCGCGCCACTTCCGCGAGGGTGAGGGAGCGATACTCGCCAGGCGGCACGTCAAGCGAAAGCGGGCCATACTTGACGCGGCGGATTTTTTCGACATGGTTCCCGATCTCCTCAAACATGTTGCGGATCTGGCGGTTGCGGCCTTCGATTAGAGTGACTTCGAACCAGGGATTGTCGGCTTCCTTGATCTGGGTAATGAGGGCGGGAGCGGTTTGCACGGTGCGGGCACCGGGCTCGCGTAATAGAATCCCCTTGCGCAGCTTGTTCAGGCCCTCTTCGCTGGGCTGGCCCGCGACTTTCACGACGTATTTCTTGGCGACGTGGGAAGAAGCCTTCATCAGCTTGCCGGCCAGATCGCCGTCGTTGGTGAACAGCAACAGGCCCTCGCTGGCATAGTCGAGGCGGCCCACGGGATAGACGCGCTCATGCACGCTCTTGATCAAGTCCATCACGGTGGGGCGATTCTTCTCATCGCTGACCGTGGTGATGTAGCCCTTGGGCTTGTTGAGCATGATGTACACATGGCGGTCGGGAGCGCTGAGCAGCTTGCCATCGACGCGGATGTGGTCGGTGGCGGGATCGGCCTTCGAGCCGAGTGTGGTGACGACGGTGCCGTTAACGACGACGCGTCCTTCGGTGATGAGTTCCTCGGCTTTGCGGCGTGAGGCGACTCCGGCGGCAGCGATGATTTTGTGCAAACGTTCTTCAGGCATTCAGGTCCTTCCGGCGGGGTGAAGCTGAAGCGCCCGTTCCGGGCTACCGGTCTCTCTATTCACTCTAGTCACTCTATTCAGTGTACTGAAAAGCAGACAACTGGTGGAACTGCGAGTAGAGGCCTGCAAGG
>JANYBT010000094.1 GCA_025360645.1 Acidobacteriaceae bacterium
GCGCCGTTATGCTGGCCGACGTCGTAGATCGCCAGAATATTGGGGTGATTGAGCGCGGCCACGGCTCGAGACTCCTGCTCGAAGCGATGCAGCCGATCGCTGTCCTGGGCAAAAGACTCCGGCAGAATCTTCAGCGCAACATCGCGTCCCAGTCTGGTGTCGCGGGCGCGATAGACCTCGCCCATGCCGCCCGCGCCGAGCAGCGACTGAATTTCGTAAGGACCGAGTTTGGTGCCGGAAGCAAGAGCCATCTGTAGCACGCAATTATAGCGTTCGGGCGACGGAACAGGTTGCGATTGCTTGGCAGCGACACAGTCGTACCCGAACGTTACCGGACTACGGTGGAACTTGTTGCGCAATAGGTTGCAAAAGGAAATCACTTCGGTTGCAAGTGCAGGTAACGTGGGCGCAGCGACAAATTTTGTCAGATGACCCAGCGCTGGAGCGAACCTTCCCTTTCTCCCTCCGCTTCTCTGCAACATTTTTCATTTTTGATGAGAGCGATGGCGACTTTCGTCGCGTCCAGCAGGTAACGTGTGCCACGGAGTGCAATAGTTTGGCTCGGCATGACAGCCTCGCGTCCGCGGAATTCACTTGCGCGAGCCGCCGCGACGATGGTCAGGCGCTTGCACCATAACAGGCGCACGCTTAAAAATGGGCGCTCATAAACGGACGCTCAGAACGGGCGCTCGGAAATGGGCGCTCATAAACGCGCACTTAGAAACGACCTGGTGAAAGGAGACTGACCATGCGAGCTCAGCCAAATACGGTGTTGGATCCGAACCGCCGCAGTGGGGATGTGCGGGACTTCGAGGCCAGCCTGCGACGGCGAGTAGTGGGACAGGACGCGGCGCTGCAAACCGTGGTCGAGATTTTTCAAATGTTCCAGGCCGGGCTGAATGCGCCGGGGCGACCGGTGGGCAACCTACTTTTCCTGGGACCCACAGGCTCCGGCAAGACGCGGGTGGTGGAAGCCATGGCCGAGTCGCTATTCGGAGACGCCAACGCCTGCGTCAAGATTGATTGCGCGGAGTTCCAGCACTCGCACGAGATCGCCAAGCTGGTGGGCTCGCCGCCGGGATATCTGGGCCACCGCGAAACCCATCCGTTGCTCACTCAGGAGACGCTGAATCAATGGCACACCGACCGGCTGAAGCTTTCTTTACTGCTGTTCGACGAAATTGAAAAAGCGTCGGACTCGCTATGGCAATTGCTGCTGGGCATTCTGGACAAAGCGGTGCTGACCCTGGGCGACAATCGCCGAGTGGACCTTTCGCAGTGCTTGATTGTGATGACCTCAAACCTGGGCGCGGGAGAAATGAGCGGACTGGTGGACCGCGGGCTGGGATTTGCGAGCAAGGTGGTGGCGATTGACGCCGGACTCGACCAGAAGATGAATCGCACCGCCGTGGCAGCCGCGCGCCGCAAATTTTCGCCTGAGTTTATGAACCGGATCGACAAAGTGGTCGTCTTTAAGACCCTGCGGGCCGAACACTTGCAGGAAATTTTGGAGATTGAGTTGGCAAGCGTGCAGCAGCGCATCTTACGGGCGGGTGGAGCGCGGCAGTTTGCGTTTCATTGCACGCCGCAGGTCAAGCAGTTCCTGCTGGCGGAAGGCGTTGACCCGCGCTATGGCGCCCGCCACTTGAAGCGCGCGATTGAACGGCATCTGGTGTTTCCGCTGGCGAACCTGCTGGCCACCGGACAAATTGGCTTGGGAGACGTCATTCGAGTGGAGATGACGCCGGGCGAAGGGCTGCGCTTCGTGAAAGAGTTGAACGGCGGGGGAGCATTTTCCAGCTACGCCAAACCCGAGTGGCAAACCGCAGCCGTGGGCGCAGCCGGAGCAAGGCGACCGATGGCGGGGCCGCGCGAGATTCGGATGAGTTCGGCGGGCGAGGTGGAATAGGATCGCTCAGTCGCATAGACGAGGGTCCGTGTGGACTCAACCGCCTGAAGGAAATAGGGGTTCTTGATGGCCGAAGCGACCACCAGATCGACGGGCCGCTGAAAAATGTCCTGCAGGTCTTCGAGTAGTCCGAAATAGGCGTCGGCATACTGGTCGGCGCCAAGCTCCTGAAATGTGACCAGAAAATCCAGATCACTGTTCGCCAGATCAAAGGCGGGACCCGCGGCGGAGCCGAACAGCTCGATGCGATGCACGCGGTGGAGGCGGCAGACCCGCTCCAACTCATGGCGCTTCTCCTCAATCAAGCGGTTCATAAATTAAGCGGTTCATGCTGCTCACTCCCATCCCTCATGTTACCTCAAGGCCGCGGGGCTAGCAGCTGCCTGAGAACCGAGCGAAGGTAGCGTGGCCGGCAGAAAACTGGAGGTGTACCAGCGAAGCGCGGGCGGGCTGCATCCAATTAAAAGCAATACGATTCCCTCGGGAGGGATAATGCCAGTTCCATCGAAATTTGCTCGCGTGGTGACGTTGTTTGCCTTGGCTGCGCTGCTCGCGCCGCAAGGGTCGTGGGCGCGGGTCGAGCCCAGCCACGGGTTCGACATGTTCTCAGCACCGGAAGAAGTGCAGGTAGGAAAGCAGAACGCGGACGAAATTCGCAAACAGCTTCCGCTGCTACCAGATTCCGATCCGGTGGTGCGCTATGTGCAGCAGTTGGGCGCCAAACTGGCCGCGCACGCGCCCGGCGAGAAGTGGCCCTATGAATTCCACGTGGTGAACCAGAAGGAAATCAACGCGTTCGCGCTGCCCGGCGGGCCGGTGTTCGTCAACCTGGGAACTATTCAGGCGGCGGACAACGAAGCCCAACTGGCTGGCGTGATGGCCCACGAAATCTCGCACGTGGTACAGCGGCACGGTACCCGCGCGGCCACCAAACAGATGATGGCGCAAATCCCGCTCTCCATCCTGGGCGGCATGGCCGGGGGCGGCAGCCTGGGGCGGTTGGCGCAGGCTGGAATCTCATTTGGTGCGGGCTCGTATTTTCTGAAGAACTCGCGACGGGCGGAATCGGAGGCCGACCTGCTGGGCAGCGACATCATGTACGACTCCGGCTTTGATCCGCACCAGATGTCCGTGTTCTTTGACAAGTTGAAGCAGCAGGGCGGCCGGAACCCAGGACTCCAGTTCCTAAGCGACCACCCGGACCCAGGCAACCGGGCCGAGGCGGTGGCGCAGGAAGTACACACTCTGGCCCCTAAGCGCTATGTTGCCGACAGCGCCGAGTTTCGCGACGTGAAGCAGCGGGCGGCTGGAATGCAACCGCTCACCGCTCAGCAAATCGCCGCCCAGCAACAGCAACAACATGGCGGAGCCAACCGGATCGTCAGCGGCGGAGCCGACGTGATTCCCAATGGGGCCATGCAGCGCCTGAGCCACAACTCTTTCGAAATTGATTATCCCGGCAACTGGCAAGCGATGGGAGACCAGAATTCCTCAGTGACCATCGCGCCGAAAAACGGAGTTTCGTCGAATGCGGTGGCCTATGGCGCGATGATCAACGGCTATGCGCCGGAGAACCCGAATGGTTCGCTCGACGCGGCGACGCATGAGCTGCTGGCTTCCTTGCGGCAGGGCAATCCTGAGTTGAAGCAGGTGGGTCACGATGAAGACCTCTCGGTGAACGGGTTGCCGGCAAAATCGGTGGACCTGGTGGGGAACTCTCCGCTGCAGGACCAGAGCGGCCGCGCGATGCCGGAACGCGACTGGCTGGTCACGGTGAAACGGAGCAATGGGGACCTGATGTACATCGTGTTCATCGCGCCGGACTCAGAATTTGGCAGGCTGCGGCCGACGTTCGAGCAGATGCTGCACTCGCTGCGGATGAGATAGCAGGCAAGCGGTGCGGCGATGCTGGCCGACGATGCTGGCCAGAGCGCAGAACCAGGTCATCCGCTGTGGGCGGCCTGGGGAAGAACCAGACGGGCAATTTCGCGGAGAGTCTCAAACACTCCGATGCCTTGGGTTGCGACGGCGGGAACGACGGGCTGGCCGGGACGGGCGAGGTCTGCAATCAAAACTTCTGAGGCGATGGCGTTGGGCAAGTCGCGCTGGTTGAGTTGCAGCACGCAGGGCAAGTGTTCCCAGCGATAGCCGTGCTTTTGAAGTTGGGTGATGGCGCTGGCGAGGGCTTCGCGGTTGGCGGCGGCGCGTTCGGGATGGGAATCCGCGACAAAGACCAAGCCATCCAGTTGGCGGAACACGGGTTGTAGAAACGTGGGATAGCGTTCGCTGAGGGCGTAGAGCTGGAGACTGAGAGTCAATCCGCGGGCCACACCCACTTCGAGCTGCAGGAAATCAAAGCCAGGGCCGCCGTGTTCTCCAGCGACGAGAAGAGCGCTGCGCTGGTGGGCTGCGGTGTGATGGTGAAGCGCTTGCAGGTTGGCGGTCTTGCCAGACAGGGCAGGTCCGCAGTACACGATTTTGCAAGTCATCTCGCGAGCCACCTCGTTGATCGAGCTCACGGAGCGCCGCTTTCTGGAGCGAGGACGGTGGTCTGCTCGATAAGATTGTCGGCTGAGGAGCGCAGGGAAGGCAGATAACGAAAGTGGGGACCCGATGAAAAACGTTGACATTCCCCACGCCTTGGATGCATCCTAGTGGTAGTGGATATAGCGTTTGTGTCGAATATGGCGGTTACGGAAGCACAGTGCGGAGGGCAGAGTCCTATGGCAACGCTAGCGTTTCGCATTCCTCCCAGCAGTCAGGCAGAACAAAAACAAATCGCCACCATCCATCGCATGCTCTTGCTGGACGGGACTGCGGTTTTGGTGGGTCCAGACAACACCAGGGTCAATTTGCCGAGCCCGCTTTATGATGTGTTGGTGAAAGTGGTCTCTACGCTGGAATACGGAAAAGGACTGAGCATTATCCCCCAGATGGAACAACTTAGCACACAGACGGCCGCTAATATGCTGGGGGTGTGCAGGCAGTTTTTTGTGAAAGAAATCGAGGCTGGCAAGGTTCCCTGCCACTACGTGGGGTCGCACCGACGCGTGTATTTGAAGGACGTTCTCGATTATGGAAAAGAACGACAAAGCAAGCGTCGCGCATCAATTCGGAGGATGGCTCAAGAGGCGAACGATGCTGGGCTGTACGACAAGTTCGTTCCGATCGATGAGGATTGATTGACTTCGGACTTTCCTGTCATTCTCGACGCCTGCGTTTTATTTCAGGCCGCTGTTCGAGACACTCTTCTCAGGCTCTCGGAACAGCGGCTTTTTCTATGCAGGTGGTCGGACGACATCATCCAAGAGGTAGTGCGAACCCTGACTTCAAAATTGAATGTGTCCGCGGAAAAGGCTCGTCGCCTGGTTTCGGAAATGGAAGAAAACTTTCCGGACGCTTATGTGCCAAAGGGCTACCAAGTACTCATTCCTTCAATGACAAATCATGAAAAGGACAGACACGTCTTGGCGGCGGCGGTGAAAGGGGGCTGCGAGCTAATCGTCACTTACAACCAGCGACACTTTCCAGCGGAAAGCTTGTCTCCGTTGGACCTGTACACCCGCACTCCCGATAACTTTTTTGATGGACCTTTACCAGTACAGCCCGGAGAAGGTGGTTCACGTTCTTCATGAACAGGGGGCAGACCTGAATCCGCCAAGAACGCTTCAAGAAGTCCTCGTCTCCTTAGAGACCTGCCAGTGCCACGGTTTTGCAAAGCTAGTTCGCGAGCAACTATTGCCATAGAACAAGCGTCCTCGCGCCCGACTGGTCCCCGTCCCCTTCACGGCAAGCCGATCTGGATTCCCCCACGTTCGCTTGGGAGCGAGCTTGACGCCCCCAGTCCGCAAGTCGGCGAGCACGAGCGCCAAAAGGCCGTCGGCTTCAGCTTGGGTCAACACAATTGACGGTCCGCCTACTGCCGCTGAGGCAGGGGATAGTATCCGTCCTTGGCGTACACGTTGACGTCTGGACGGCGCACTCGCACTTCGATTTGGCGGTAGCGGGCGCCGGCAGCTTTCGCCGAGTAGCCGAGGGTATACTGGTTGCGGGCTTCGCCGGTGATGCGCGCGTAGGCGCTGTCGATGGCCTGTCGCGACAGCTCGTTGTACACCCATCCGCCAGTCGCGTTGGTGTATTTGGGCAGGATGTCGGTGTAACCGGTGAAGGGAAGATGCAATTTCGAAATCCTGTTCACCCCCGGAATCGCAGCCCCTTCCACTCCAATGGCATAGACGCTGATGTCGTTGGTGAGCAGGACCTTCAGCACATCGGAGTAGCTGGCCGTACTGCCATACTCGTGGCCGTCGCTGATGATAAAAATGATCTTGCGCCGGGTGCGTTCCCGTTTGCTGAGGTCCCGCGCCGCTTGCAAAATTGCGTCGTTGAGCACCCGGGAGATTTTGGTGGGAGTGTTGACGATGGGGCCGTTGGGGTCAAGCGGCCTTCCGTTGATGACGGGGCCCGAGCCCAGGGGGCCGCTGGCGACTCCAGCACCATTGTTCGCGCCGCTGACCAGCTTCAGGCGGTTGAGTGCCGCCGTGATGTGCTGGTTGACCATGCTGAAATCCGAAGCTTGGCTGACCCGGTTGCTGTAGGTGTAAAGAGACAACTCGTCGAACGGGCTGAACGCACCAGCCAGCGAAGCAAAGGTCTGGTTCACCTTCTGCACTGCGACGTCGGGCATACCGAGATCGAGAATCACCGCCGCCGAGAGGGGAAAGGGATCGCTGGTAAAGAACTTCAATTGCTGGCGCACGCCATTTTCCAGGAGAGCGAAATCTTTGGGCGACAGGCCGGTGACCAGGTGGCCCACCCCGTCTTTCACCGTGACCGGAACCAATACCAGGTTGACGTTGACTTTCAGTTTGAACAGGTCATCGGCGGGGCTGGGAACGGAAGCGGCAGCGGGCGCGGCGGGTTCCTCGGCGGCCAGATTCTGGGGCGGCTCCGCAATTGCGTCCTGTGGCTTGTTGGATTCCGTCGACGGCTGGGTGTCCGAGCGTCGGAGTTGGTCTGACTGCGGCGGAGGCGGCTGGTCTTGCGGGCCTGGCTCGGGCTCGGGTTGCGGTATTTGCGAAGGCGGCGGAGTAGGCCGGACGGCGGAAGGCGCATCCGGAATCTCTTGTTTTTGCGGCGCTTGCGCACTCGCGGCCATCGCGAAACCTAGTGTTCCCGCCACCAACCACAGCGTTACCCGTCCGCCCGAAAGAGATAGCAAGGGTTCCCGACTCCGTCTCCAGAAGTTTTGCCGCCTTACATGCACTGGGATGCGCAACTCAGCCCTTTTGGTGCATCTAAGCTGTCAACAGGGCTGTCAACAGGATAGACTAAAAAGCCCACAGGAAAATCGCAGAATGTTAAAAACCCGCCCCCTAGCCGTCGTGGTAGCAATTGGCGCTCTGATTTGCGGCGCCGCGCTGTTGTCTGTGGCGCAAAGTCCGCAGGATGAGCCGCTGGAAACCTTGAAAGTCAATGTGGACGTGGTGCAGCTGTTCTTCAACGTCAAGGACAAGCACGGGCTGCTGATTCCGAATCAGAGCAAAGACGATTTCACGCTGCTGGAAGATGGCGCGCCACAAACCATCAAGTACTTCAAGTCGGAGTCGGATTTGCCGCTGACTCTGGGCATATTGATTGATTCCAGCGGCAGCCAGGCCCGCGTGCTCGACATGGAAAAAGAAGTGGGCGGATCGTTCCTGGAGCAGATCCTGCGGGAAAAGGACCTGGCATTCGTCATCGATTTCGATGTGGATGTGGCCTTGATTCAGGATTACACCAACTCCAGCTCTCGACTACGGAAGGCGATGAATTCGGTGAAGATCAACGCGCCGCCTTCGAGCTGCGGCAACATGCCAGGCATGGGCGGAGGCCCCCTCCCGTGTTCCAGCGCTCCGAAGGGGACATTGCTGTACGACGCGGTTTATCTGGCGGCGCATGACGAACTGGCCAAGGAAGTCGGCCGCAAGGCCATGATTTTGCTGACCGATGGCGAAGACCAGGGCAGCCAGTTGAAGAACCGAGACGCCATTGAAGCGGCGCAGAAGGCGGATTCGATTGTGTACGTGCTGCTGATCGCCGACCGCGGATTCTATGGCGGCCTTTACTCCGGCGATTCTGAGATGCGCAAGCTCACCACAGAAACCGGCGGACGCGTCATCGAGGTGGGAAACAAAATGGAGAAGCTGCGCGACGCCTTTAACCAGATCGCGCAGGAACTGCGCAGCCAGTACAACATTGGGTTTACTTCGACCAACGCCAAGCGTGACGGGACTTTCCGCAAGCTGGAACTGCGGTCCAAGCAGGGCTACAAGATCCAGGCGAGGTCGGGGTATTACGCCGTGGCGCGGTAGTTTGCAAAAGCAGTTTCTAGTTTCGAGTTTCGAGTTTCAAAACCGTGCTTGGTTCAGACGCTTGCTTTTTGACCACAGAGGGCGGGGGGGCACGCGGCGGAAAGCAGGTCCTTCGCTTCAGGATGACAAAAGCAGTTTCGAGTTTCGAGTTTCAAAACCGGTGGAACTGCAGATCCCTCGCTGCGCTCGGGAGGACAAAAGCAGTTACAAGGTTCGAGTTTCAAGTTCGAGTTTGGATGACAAATTCCAAGGTGCGACGACTCGCGGCAGCTGACACACTACCTCTACTAAGCGTGGATCCCTTGCAGTTGCACTAGCGGGCTGCGTGGGGTCGCCGGAGCCATACTCTCTCCGGCTAGATCGGTGAGCGGTCCGAGGGCGGCTACCCGTTCGTAAATATTCAGGAGCTGCGAGTAATTCTGCGCGGCCGTGTAGCGGGCGAGATATTCGCGACGCGCGGCAGCGCCCATTTCGCTCATGCCAACGGGATTGCCCCAGGCAAAGGCGGCCTTCTCGGCCAGGTCCACCGGGTCTGCGGTGCGGAAGTGCAGACCGGTCACTTGGTCGGTGACGATCTCTTTCATGGAACCAAGAGCAGAACAAATCACTGGTGTCTCGCAGGCGAAGGCCTCGGCGATGGTAACGGGGAAATTCTCATACCATTCGCTGGGCAGGATCAGAAAACGCGCGGCTTGAATGGTGGCGATGGTTTGCGAACTGGGAAGCACTCCAGTGAACTGCACCGAGGTCAGATGGCGGCGCTGGGCTTCGGCTTCTACTTCAGCGCGTTCAGGGCCGCCGCCGACAATCAGCAGGGGGACCCGGTTTTGCAGACGCTCCCAGGCCGCCAGCAGAGTACGCATTCTCTCGATGGGCGCGAAACGGCCAACAAAGACGGCATAATTACGCTCTCGCGGGCCCGGGCCGGGATCGGGATCGACGAAATTGGGTTTCACCAGGATACGCTCGGCAGGAAGGCCTCCGGCGACGAAGCGGCTGCGGGCAAACTGGCTGAGTGCGATAAAGCAACTGACAGCGCTGGTCCAGGTCTTGCGGCGATGATGGAAGTCGAGCATCAGAGCGATGGGCGCGGTGGCGGCGCGGGAGCCGCGGTAGCATCCGTGCTGCACTCCCCGCCACACCGTATGCCGCAGACATTCCTCGCAGACGTGGCCATCGCGAAAGAAACTGGCTCCCGGACAGAGCAGGCGGAAATTGTGCAGCGTCTGCACCACAGGGACTCCCGCCTCTTTGCAAGCTGAGTAAATGGAGGGCGAGATCATCATGAAGGTGTTGTGCACATGCACCACATCCGGCTTCTCGCGGGCCAGCAGGCGCTCCAACTCGGCACGCGGCTCGCTCGCCCAGATCATGTTCCGGACCAGTTGGACGCGTTTGAAACCGCCGTATTGCTCCGCCGCAAAATTGCTGCGGGTGAAGGCCAAAACGTGATTGCCAGCCTGCTCGAGCATGTGCCGCTCCTGCTCGAAAACGCGGTCTTCCCCACCGGGCTGCTGATAAGTGTTATGAACGAGCAGGATTTTCATATCCAACTCCGACAGCGCCAGGTGCCGTTCCCAGGCTCAAGGCGCGGTACACACCCGCGTTGGTAAGGTAAAGCACCTCCGGCCGACGCGCGACGTAAGCCAGCAGGTCTTCCAGTTGTGACCACAGATCCAGATCCTGCAGCTCCCAGGAATGGCCGTAGAGGTGCCAGAATCCGCCGTCCTGCAACACGCGGTCAAACAGCGTCTTCCCCAGTTCCACCCAACTGCGGGCATGACGAAGTCTGAGCGCATAGTCAGCCAGCCCAGCGAGGTTTTTCCCTTTGACGGTGTTGCGCAAGTAGGCGGACCCGCGATGGGGATAGGCTTGCAGGGTGGTAGGCATCTCAAATCGCGGGAACTGGAGCGAGGTGCGTAGCAAGCGAGTGGAGCGGGCGTTCTGATAGCCAGCCTGGGCCACGCAACGAACGGTCGTTTGATTCAGGCGGCCGTTGGGATAACAGAACGACTGCACTTCGGAACCCAAGCGGTCTTCCAGAATGCGCTTACAATCGGTGACTTCGCGGGCCTGGACTTCAGGCGGGAGTGCGGTGAGGCTGCGATGCGAGACGGTGTGTCCCCCAATTTCGAAACCGCCCGATACCAGGTCGGTGATCTGTTGGGCGCTCAGCTCGCGGCCGGCGCGGAACGGCTCAATGGGAATGTAGAAGGTGCCCGCCACGCCGTTCGCGGACAACATTTCCGCCAGGCGGAGGTCAGAGCGGTCCCCGTCGTCCCAACTCGTGCTCACCACGATCGTCTTGTGCGAATGGGCCATGCGCTTCGCGGCTCTGGGATGTCACGGTCGAAAGGGTCGATAGGGTCAAGTAGGTTTCATGGTACTCCCTACGACGCAATCACCGATGCGAAATCTGCAAGAGGTTCAGTGCGAGCGGCGGGCAAGCCACCAGCGGCGCAGCGCCACTAGCGACCAGATGGCCTCCACCAGTCCGAATGGCCACGCGCCTTGCAGGAAGCCGTATGCAGAACCCAACAGGCACGACCCGGCAAAGGCCAAAATGAACCAGCGGCTACGCTTTTCAAAGGCGTAGCTGACCAGCATGGCGGTCACCGCAAACAGCCCAAACAAGCTCAATGGATTCAGTTCGTACCTCCGGTCCGGTTTTGCGCAATGACGGCGTGCATTCGCCGCAACCAGCAGATGGAAGTTTAACGCGGCTGAGCTTTTCGGACTGTTCCAATGCTTAAGAAAGAAATGTTCTACGGCAAGATTGACAGCGGGTGGTCTTGCTGCCACACTTTCACAGTAGTTAGGGTGGCGGTGACCAGAAACCAGCCCGAGCCCATTCCTCTCCCCCAGATTATTGTGTCCCGGAGGCCATTGTGTTTCTACGCCGTTTGGTTTGCTCTTTCTTTGTGATGCTGGTGTGTGCTTCGAGCTTGTTTGCGACCCAGCCTGAACCGAAGAGCCAGGGAGAGATTCGGACCGGAATCTATCGCGGGCGCGCGGTCACTTACCAGGTGGTCAACGGACGCAATCTCTACGAAGGCGACATCGTGCTGGAAAAGGTGGACTCCATCGTTGAAGGGGCGGTAGGGAACGGCATCACCATCGCCTATGCCCAGTATTTGTGGCCCAAGGTCGGCGGAGTGTATCAAGTGCCCTACCAGATCGATCCGGCTTCCGGCGATGTCACCAACCTCAATGCCGCCATCAGCCAATTCAATAGCACCTTCCCCGGCCTGATCCAGTTTGTGGCGCATACCAGCGAAACCGATTGGGTAAACTTCAATTTCAACCCCAGCGATTTCAGCGGAGTCTGCGATGCGTATGTGGGGCGAGTGGGGTTGGAACAGACCGTCAGCGGCTCGGCAACGTGCGCGACCGCTACCATCTTGCACGAAATGGGGCATACGGTCGGGATGTGGCATGAGCAATCGCGTTCGGATCGCAACACCTATGTGAACGTGCTCTACAACAACGTGATCAAGGGATCGCGCTCGAACTTCGACCAGGTGCTGGACGATGCGCAGAACCGCACCCTCTACGACTATGCCTCAGTGATGCACTACATTCCGTTTGCCTTCAGCCGCAACGGAGGGCCGACGATTGAATCCATCCCGGCTGGGATGCCACTGTCGAACCTGGTGGGATACTCGGCGGGCGATATCGATTCCATCATGCGGTTGTACGGGGGCGCGCCGACTTCGGTCACGGTGACCAGCAATCCTTCTGGCCTGCAAGTGATTGTGGATAGTTCAACCTACACGACGCCGCATACGTTCACCTGGACACTGAACTCCACCCACACGCTGAACGTGAGCACCAGCCCGCAGACGTTAAGCGGAGTGACCTACACCTACGGGCGCTGGAACGACAATGCGACGGCCAGCCACAGCGTCACCGTGCTGCCGGGGAATGGAGAAGCAGGCTTCGCGGTGACGTCGCCTGCAGTGACTTTGTATTCGGCCAATTTCATCAAGCTGGTGCCTTATGTGATGACGGTATCCCCTGCGAGCAGCGGGACGGTCACCCCGACACCCGCGCCGGTCGCCTATCCGCCCGCATCGGGGCTGTTCTACGTGGCGCGCCAGCAAGTCACCATCAGCGCGGCGCCGAGTGGCGGTCAAAATTTCTACGAGTACATCAATTCGCCGTTCTGGCTGCCAGGCGGCCTGAGCGAAAACCCGAAAACGTTTTACGTGATGGATGACGGCACTTCCATCAACACAACGGCATATTTCACCAGTTCGCCGGTGTACACGGTGGGCATTAGTCCGCTCGCGGAATTTTTGTATGTGTTTGTGGATGGCGGATTCTGGTATGCGCCCAAGAGTTTTTCGCCGGGGTATGACTCGGGATGGAACAGCGGCACCACCCACAGCGTGAACATGGATACGCTGGAAGAGCCCTTCAGCTTCAACAGCCGTTACCGATTTGCGAGTTGGAGCGATGGCGGGACGCAGTTGCACAACATCATCGTGCCCGCTGCCGGCAAGACCTACACCGCCAACGTTACGCCCGAGTTTTACGCCGCCAACTACGCCAATCAGCCCTGCGCCGGAACCATCAGCCTGGCGCCGGGGTCGCCCACAGCGGACGGATTCTATCCCACGGGATCGCTGGTGAGCTTTAGCGAGAGTCCGACGAGCGGATGGACCTTCACCGGATGGCAGTATGACCTGACCGGAAGCGGCAACCCGCAGAACCTGACCGTCAGCGATGAAGTGCTGGTGGTGGCCGACTACAATACGACCGCCACGCCGATCACGGTGACCAGCCTGAGTCCCGGCGCGGTGGTTGCGGGAAGCGGCTCGCAGACTTTGACCATCACCGGCACGGGATTCACCTCCGGTACGCTGGTGTATTTCAATAACCTCTTCCACACCATCAAGTTTGTGAACTCCACGACCGTGACGATCACGCTGACCAGCACTGATGTGGCGACCGCGGGAGGCTACCAGGTGTTTGTGGAGAACTTCCCCTCGGGCGCAACCTGTGGCGCTTACCAGGCCCGGCCGTTCTTCGTGGCCAATTCGGCGCTGGTCACGCCGACCCCATTCAGCCTGAGCTTTTCGGCGCAGCTGGTTGGCACCACCAGCGCCAGCAAGGCAGTCACGCTGAAGAACAACGGCAGCAGTAGCGTGACCATCAACTCCATCAGCACCAGCGGAAACTTCGGGCAGACTACGACCTGCGGTTCCACTCTCGCGGCAGGAGCGAGTTGTGCCGTGAACGTGACGTTTACTCCGACGGTTTCAGGAGCGATCAACGGGGCGCTAACGATAAGCGACACCTCGCCGGACTCGCCGCAAGTAGTCGCGCTGAGCGGAACCGGCAACATGAACGCCAGCCTTTCGCCCACCAGTTTGTCGGTTGGGACAGTGACGGTGGGGAGTACGAGTTCCGCAAAATCCGTCACCCTGACCAACAACCAGAGCACCACGCTGAGCTTTGCCTTCTCGGCCAGCGAAAACTACACCGCGGTCGGCGCTGGCACTACTCCATGCGGTTCCAGCCTGAACGCCGGGGCCAAATGCACCATGAACGTGACCTTCAAACCGACTGCGAATGGCAGCATCAACGGGGCGGTTACGGTGACCGGTGGAGGAGTATTCAGTCCTCAGGAAGTCACTCTGTCAGGGACGGGCAGCGGCGGGGCGACTGCGCCGCTGACCTTCTCGCCCACGAGTTTGTCGTTCGCGAGCCAGGCAGTCGGGACCACCAGCAGCGCTTCCACGGTGACCGTCACTAATTCAAGCGCCAGCTCACTGAGTATTTCGACTCTGGCGGCCAGCGGAAACTTTACGATGGTGGGAAGCGGCACCACTCCGTGCGGCGGAACGCTCGCGGCCGGAGCACACTGCACCTTTACGGTCACATTCTCGCCTTCGGTGAGTGGGACCATCAAAGGCGCGGCGGTTGTTACCGACACCGCCCCAGTCAACCAGCAAGTGCTCAACGTGTCCGGGAGCGCGGTACTGCCGGTGAGCTTCAGCCCCACCAGTTTGACTTTTGCGACCCAGGCGGCCTTCACCACGAGTGCGTCGAAAACCGTGACCCTCACCAACAATCAGAGCACGGCGCTGACCCTGACCAGCATCGCGGGAAGCGGCGACTACACGGCGACCGCGGGGGGAACTACGCCTTGCGGAAGCAGCGTCGCGGCGAAAGGCAAGTGCACGTTTGTGGTTACGTTCACTCCCAGCGCGGTGGGAACCATCAAAGGCGCGGCCACGGTGACGCATAACGCCGCCAACAATCCGCAGAGTGTCACTCTGACGGGAATGGGGCAGTAACGGGAGATTCAGGGATCTTTGCCAACTCGGCTTTCGCTTCCGGCGCTTTGAAATCGCGCAGGGAGAGTTCGAGACCGCCAAAATCCGGGTGGTCGTTGAACTCGATTGTGTAGGCAACATCGAGCGAGTCTCCGGCCAGCAATTTCTGCGCTTCCGCTGGTTCGGCCATGCGCCATCCCATGGCGTTGAAGCTGACGGCACGGCCTGCGGAAGAATGGCCGTTGGTTGCCGGCGTTTCCGCTGCCGCCAGCCTTAGCTTGATGTGCTTTTCCTTGATCAGGCGCGGCGGCCCCACTAGCTTCACACCCCGCGCCGCGAATACGGGCTGCGAATTGCCCATGCCAAAAGGCTCCATCCAGCGCACTTGCTCGTAGAACGCCGGGGTCACCTGGCTCAGGGGAAGCTCGGCGTCAAAGCGCAAAGCGGGTTCGAAATCGCTGAGCGTGAGGCGCTCGCGAGCATACTGGTCCAAGCGGCTGCGCAGCTCGGACACGCGTGCGCTGGGCAGCGAAAATCCCACGGCGTGAGCGTGGCCACCATGCCGGGTAAACAATTCGCGGCAGGAATCCAGTGCGTCGAGCAAATGAAAAGCCGGGATGGAACGCCCGGAGCCGTGGGCCTCGTCGCCATCGCGCGAAATCACCAGCGCGGGGCGGCCGTGGCGTTCGACGACCCGGGAGGCTGTGATGCCGATCACGCCGCGATGCCAGCCGTCGCCATCCAACACCATGCAGTAGGCGTCGGTGAGCGCGGCGTCGCCGGCAATGCGCTGCTCAATTTCTTCCATGATGCGGCGCTCTTCCTGCTGACGCTCGGCATTGAGTACATCCAGCCGCTGGGCAATCTCGCGGGCGCGGACCGGATCTTTCACGCTGAACAGCTCGACCACATCGCGGGCCACGTCCATGCGCCCCGCGGCATTGAGGCGAGGGGCCACGCGGAAAGCGATCTCTCCCGTGGTCGGAGGCCGGGCGCCGGTCAGTTGCGCGACTTCTAACAACGCTTTCAAGCCGACGTTCACTGGAGAACGCAGACCCTCAAGGCCAAGCTTGGCGAATACGCGATTTTCGCCGGTCAGCGGAACCGAGTCCGCAATGGTTGCGATGGCTACAATTTTCATGAACGAGAGCAGCAAGCGCGACTGGTCTTTGCTATCGAGACGGCGCTGCATCAATCCCTGAGCGAGTTTGAACGCCACCCCCGCGCCGCACAACGCCTTGCAGGGATACTCGCAGCCTGGCTGGTTGGGGTTGACCACCGCCAGTGCGTAAGGCAGGCCTTCGTCGCCGGGCAGATGGTGGTCCGTGACGATCAGGTCAATGCCGGAGCGCTTCGCGGTCTCCGCCGCGGCAAAGGCGCGGATGCCGGTATCCACGCTGATGATCAGCCGCACTCCCTCCGCAGCAGCCCGCTCGATGACTTCGTCGCGCATGCCATAGCCTTCGCGAATGCGATGAGGAACGTGAAAATCCGCAGTGCCGCCGCACAACTCGATGGCGGTCTTTAGAATGACGATGGCGGTGGTGCCGTCCACGTCATAGTCGCCATAGATCAGGATCTTTTCTTTGCGGTCGAGAGCGGCTTCGAGCCGCTCTACCGCCGCGGCCATGCCAGCCATCAGCAGAGGCGGGTGCAACTGCGAAAGTGCAGGATGAAGAAATTCCTGGGCTGCGCGCGCTTCAGTAATGCCACGCGCCACCAGCAGGCGGGCCAGCACCGGCGAGCAGGAGATTTCCACGGCCAGCGCGGCGGCCTGGGTTTCATCGAATTGAACGGCTCGCCACTTCATGCGGAGATTGCGGAGCGGTGCGGCAAACGATGATTGTATGTCACGGGCTGCTCCGGGCCTCCGGGTCTCTGTGGCAGGGGTGGCCGCGGCCCTGCCGCAGCGCTCGGGCGTCGATTGTGCTAAGATTTTCATTCGCAACGGCCTAGTCGAACGATGCTTTTCTCAAAAGAGTATATGGGCTATCTGGCCCAGCAAATCACCAAAAAACTCATTGCTGGAGAGTTCATAAAGACCAAGTCCCTGCCTGCGGTCGCCGAAAAGGTGAACGCGGCACTGGTGGAGGAATTGTCTTTGGCTGACCGCATCAATGACGAGGTGCGCGTGATTCTGGAGGCCTACGCCGACGAAATGAACCAGTCCGGCGCCAGCTACCAGGAAATGTTCCGCAAAGTGAAGGCCGAACTGGTGCGCAAATATAAGGCAGTGCTGTAAAGATTCAGCCTGCTCCCGAGGAAAACTGTGGCTTTATTAGAGATGAGGGTGGCCCGGGACAAGGTGAACCGGCTGGCGCACACCGTTACCGATGCGCTGGTGGCCATGCCGGAAGTCGAGTTCGTAAAGGACCACAACACCATCCGACTGGAAGTGAAGCAGATTCTGGAGGCACTCTTGCTGCAGGAGGCGCGCATCGACGCCAACGCCAAACAGAAGATCGAGAGCCAGAAGCGGACCATTCTGGAAGGCTCGCAGGAGTGGGACATCCTGTACCGCAAGTATTACAACGAAGAAGTAAAGAAGCTCGGCGTCTAAAGCCGCGCCCCCGCGAAGATTTTTCTCCCCCGATTGATTAAAATCAACGCAGTCCTGTTTGGCCCAGGGACCGAGAGTCCTCGGGATGAAAGGTTGTTGTCTGGCATGAAACTCTTGCGGCCGATTGCGCTAGGCGTCGTCCTGGCGGGTGCATTCTTCTATTTCACCACTTACCGACGCGCAGGGGTGACTTCCGCCGATCTACTCAGCCACCCTACCAAGGTGGAGATCACCGAGGCGGCCACCGGCGAGCAACTCGACGCGGAAGAGCAGAATAACATCGAGGTCTATCAGCGAAACATTCCGGCAGTGGTCAACATCACCTCCAAGACAGTTGCCTACGATTTCTTCTACGGCATGGTGCCGCAGGAAGGGCAGGGGTCCGGGTTCGTGATCGACAAAGAAGGTCACGTCATCACCAACTACCACGTGATCGCCGACGCCAATAAGATCACCGTCACACTACACAATCACAAGACCTACACTGCTTCAGTGGTGGGCGTGGATCCCACCCACGACCTGGCCGTGATTCAGATCAAAGCCCCAGGCCTGACCCCGGTGGTGATGGGCGACTCCAAAAACCTGCGGGTGGGGCAGAAGGTGTATGCCATCGGCAACCCGTTTGGTTTGTCGGGAACGCTGACGCGCGGGATCGTGAGCTCGGTGCGCGCGGTGCGCGAACCCAACGGGGCCACCATTGACGACGCCATTCAAACCGATGCCGCCATTAACCCCGGCAACTCGGGTGGGCCACTCTTGAACGGACACGGCGACGTGATTGGGATCAACACCATGATCCTCTCCAGCGTCGGCCAGAATGCGGGCATCGGGTTTGCCATTCCCATCAATGCTGCCAAAGCGGTGCTCAATGATCTGGTCACTTTTGGAAGAGTGCGGCGGCCGTCGCTGGGCGTGACCACCGTCCCCGTTCCCGCCCTGGCCAATGAGATTGATCTGCCGGTGGATTATGGTCTGTTGATTGTCCAGGTGGCTCCCGGCAGCGCGGCGGACCGCGCGGGCCTGCGAGGGGGCACGGAGCGCTATCGGGTGGGTAACATTCCCATCCTGCTCGGCGGCGATTTGATTGTCGCCATTGATGGGGAGCGCGTTGAAGACCAGCAGGACCTGGCCCGCGTCATGAATAACCATCGCGCCGCGGATAAGGTCCGGATCACGGTCTATCGCGGCAAGAAGAAGATGGAGATTGATGTCATTTTGGGCGAGGCCAAGCAGCAAGTTTAGCACCAGCAAAGCGGGGCTCACTCTTGGTGCGGTGCTGGTCTGCGCCGGTTTTCCTCTCGCGGCACAGGAGCGAGCCGGGGAGTTGCGCCTCCTCGTCAGCGACGCTTCAGGCGCGGGAGTCGAAGCCCACGGCGAACTGGCCAGCCTGTCGAACCGCTTCACCCTGCATTTCGAAACTAGCGGCGGTGAGTACACGGCGAAGAAGCTGCCCTTCGGGAGCTATAAGCTCAGTCTGGAACATCAAGGGTTCGCGCCCTACTCCACTCTCATCGAAATTCATTCCGAACTCCCCTTGAAATTTCCGGTCACGCTAGGCGTGGCGACGGTCACGCAAAACGTTGTGGTCCGTGACGCCGACACGCTGCTGGATACCACCAATACCGGCGCCAGCTACCAGTTGGGCGAGACGGTGTTGCGCGATTGGGCCGCCTCCACTCCCGGACGTCAGGTCGAAGACGTGGTGCAGTCCCAGCCGGGATGGCTGCTGGAGGCCAATGGCGTGCTGCATCCGCGCGGCGCCGAGTACGACACCCAGTATGTGGTGGATGGCCTGCCGATCTTGAACAATCGCTCGCCTGCTTTCGCGCCTGCACAGGATCTAGATGACGTGCAGTCGGTGAAGACGTACACCTCGGGCATCCCCGCCGAGTACGGCCGCAAGCTGGGCGGCGTAGTGGAGACGGTGACCGACCGCAATCCCGCGCGCGGCTTTCATGGCACCGCGGTGGCCGGAGGCGGCAGCTTCGGAACTATCGACGGCTTTTTCGGCGGCCGTTACGCGACAGAAAAAAATGTCTTTGCGCTCGCGCTCGATGGGGCGGGGACCGACCGCTATCTCGATCCGCCGGTGGTCGCCAACTTCACCAACCGCGCTACCTTGTCCGGCATTCGCGGCAGTTGGGAACGGGACCTGACGGAAAACGACCGCCTCCGTTTCGCTGTGATTCATGGCCGCGCCGGCTTTCTGGTTCCCAACGAACAACTCCAGCAGTCGGCTGGACAACGCCAGGACCGCAGCAGCGAAGAAACCTCGGGTCAGATTTCTTACCAACACATTTTCTCGCCCCGCCTGCTGGGCAGCGTGCAAGGGCGGGTCCGCGACCTGGAGGTGACGCTGCAATCC